>JBMOFP010000039.1:0-37070 GCA_049318805.1 Bradymonadia bacterium | reverse complement strand
GGCGCGACCTTCTGGTGGTAGTCGACACGCGGCGCACCCGCGCCGCTTGAACGCCTGAGCGCGTTCGCGAAAGACCGGCCTCGTGCCGGTCTTTTTTTTTGACCCGAATACAGTGCTGCGGCACTTTTTCGGTGAAACAGGAATTGTTTGGGCGCGTGCGCGGTGTTAGGTTCGGTGTGCAGGTCGGAGAAGAATCCGACCCGCGGGGGGCCAGGGTTCGTTGGGCGGGTCCGGTCGGGGATCCGAAGGAGGAAGACAATGCGAGGAAAACGGGGCGCTCGAGGCTTCACGCTCATCGAGCTCATGATCGTGGTCGCCATCATCGGCATCCTGGCGGCCATCGCAATTCCCGCGTTCACGAAGTACGTGCGGCGGTCCAAGACCACCGAGCCGCTGATGAATCTGCGCAAGATCTTCGACGGCAGCGTCGCCTACTACGAGCGCGACCACGCCGACCGTTTCGGAGGTCGCATCGAGGCCCAGTTCCCCATCGACGCGTCGGAGACGCCAGGGCGCGACGCCTGCTGCAACCAGGACAACGGGAACGGCCAGTCGGTGAACGTGTGTCTGCCGCAGAACACGCCCGGGATCTGGGACGACATTCCCACGTGGCAGGCTCTCAGCTTCGCGGTCGATGATCCGCACTACTTCTGGTACGCCTACGCGTCCGAAGGCACCGGAATCGCTTCTCGCTTCACCGCGCGGGCGTCCGGGAACCTCGACTGCGACCAGAACGGCATCTTCTCGACGTTCGAGCGCGTGGGCGGTGCGACGCCTCAGGGCGGCGTCATTGGGGGCGCGGGTGTTTTCAGCGCTCGCGAGACCGAGTAGCCGATTCCGAGCCGATGACCTTCGTCGTCGCCATCGGTCGACCGACCGATCCCGCGCACCTCGACCTGGTGCGTGCTTTCGAGCGTCTCGGCGCACAGGTCGACCGGGTCGACGCGGCGGCGAGCCGCCTCGTCGACCTCTTCCAGGGACCGCCCAGCGCGAGCCTGGTCCTGGTGGATGCGACCTGGGCGCTCGGGGATGGGAATCCGTTCCTCGAGGGCATCTCGCCCCAGTGGCGCAAGGTGCCCTGGGTGGCGTGGTGCTCGTCCATGACCGATGAGCTCGCACGACGCGCGGGGCGCCATGCGCTGACTTCGCTCGTCGGCTTGCAGCGCCCCGACGGCTCGAGCGGCGTTGAGCAGGTCGCCCGGTACTGGCTGACCGCGAACTCTCTCCCAGTGCCCCTCGCCTGAGGCGCGGCCGCCCTCACGCCGAGGCGGTCGAGCGTTCACCTCTGCAACAGAGGTGCGCACGTGGACGTCCCGAAAGTGGACACACTGAGCCCAGAGGCACGGCACCGCTGGGTCTGAGCGCTGGCCCGCTGCGCGCATCCGAGCGTCTCACCCGGAACGAAAACGAGGTGAGACGTGCTGCTCAAGGACCTGGAACCTGCCGAACGACCGCGCGAGCGCCTGCTGCGCGATGGACCGGATGCGCTGTCGGACGCCGAGCTCATGGCGATCTTGTTCGGCACGGGGCGAGGGAGCGGCGAGGATGCCCTCGCGCTCGCCCACCGGATGCTCGAGACGATCGGCGGTCTCGGCGCCCTGGCCCGCGTCGAGACCGAGGGCTTGCCCTCCGTTCGCGGCGTCGGCGCGGTCAAGGATGCGCGCGTTCGCGCCGCGCTGGCGCTCAGCCGTAGGGTCGCAGCCGCGGTCGAAAATGCGCGCGCGAAGAGCGCGTCCGGTGCGTACGCGTCGGACCTCGCGCAGGTCTACCGAGCGTGCGTCTCGGTGGGTGAATCGGCGCTGCTGGCTCACCAGCCGGGCACGGCGACGGTGACACTCGCGCTGGGTGAGCGACTGGGTCCGTCGACACGGCCCGGCGCTTTGCTCGCGCGGCTCCTCGCGTTGCCGAGCGAGCGGCCCTGGACCATCGTCTCCGTTCGCCCAGGGGGCGAGCCGAGTCGCCGCGAGCGCGACGCCGCGCGTCGTGTGCTTCAGGCCGCGGAGACCGTCGGCCTGGAGGGTCTTCGCATCGTCGTGGTCGGGCGCGACGGCGAAGAGATCACGCGGGAGCGCGCGTCGTGATCGGGCTCCTCCTGGCGGCGTCGTTGTGGGTGGTCGACCGGATCGAGGGGCCGTTCGCGGTGCTCCGCGCGGCCGACGGCAGCTGGGCGACGCGCGATGTGCCCACGACGGCCTTTCGTCGACCGCTCGCGGAAGGTGATCGGGTGACGTGGCCCGGGGGCCGTGTGCTCCCATCGTCGGGTCGTGCAGCGCGTGTTGTGCGCCTGACCCAGCGCTTCGAGCGGCTGGCGGCGCTTGCGTCCTCCGAGGAGGTCGGGCAGGTTCCAGCCGTGAAAAAGCGTCCGGACCATCGGCAGGACCACTACTTCCACAAGGCGAAGCGCGAAGGATTCGCGGCGCGCAGTGTCTATAAGCTGGAAGAGATCGACAGAAAGGGGCAGCTCTTCCGCAAGGGCCAGCACATCCTCGACCTGGGCTGCGCCCCGGGCTCCTGGATGCAGTACCTGGCGGGCGTGGTCGGACCCACGGGGCACGTCGCGGGCGTGGACCTGAAGGCCGTGAACGTGCACCTCCCGCCGCATGCGTCCGCGATCGTCGGCGACGCGTTCGGGCTGACGGATGAGCAGGTCACGGGGCTCGGCGGTCCCTTCGATGTCGTCACCAGCGACATGGCGCCGGCCACCATCGGCGACCGTTTCACCGACCACATGCGCTCGATCGAGCTGTGCCGCCGGGCGCTCGAAGTGGCGACCCGCAGCCTGCGGCCCGGAGGCGGCTTCGTGTGCAAGGTCTTCGAGGGCGAGGACGCTCAAGCTTTCTACGAGGAGGTCCGTGGTTTGTTTCGGGAGGTTCGTCGCGTGAAACCCAAGAGCACTCGAACGGAGAGCGTCGAGCTCTTCGTCGTCGGCACCGGCTTCCAGCCTCCGGCCTCACCATGAGTGAAGGCGCGGCGTTGGAGGGGCTGCTGCCGGACGAAGCGGCCACCGTCGAGGCGCTCGGTCCCGGGGTCGAGACGCTGTCGACGCTCCGACGCGCATATCTCGCCGGCGAGCTGGGCGCGGCACGGAACCGCCTCGCCGGCACGATCGAACCGCTCCAGGAGAGTGAGCTCGAGGATGTGCGAGAGACGACGCACGTCGACGCCGAGGCGCTCGCGCTCGGTCGCCGCGCGCTCGAGCGCGGGCGCGTGGGTCTCGTGGTCCTCAACGGAGGCATGGCGACCCGTTTCGGGGGGGTCGTCAAGGGCGTGCTCCCGGTCGACGACCAACGCAGCTTCCTGGGCCTCAAGCTCCTCGACGCACTCCGTGTTGCGCAGCACTACGACGCTGAGCCGCCGATCGTCATTCTGATGAACAGCCGCGCGACCTCGGGGCCGACGCGGGCGCACCTCGACGCCAACGACTACTTTGGCTATCCGGAGGAGCGGGTCTGGCTCTTCGAGCAGCAGTGGGCCGTTCGACTCCGGCCGTCGGGTGAGGTCTATCGCGACAATGCGGGCGCCGTCTCGTTCTACGGGCCCGGGCACGGGGACCTCGTCGAGTGCATCGTGAGGGCCGGGCTGCTCGAGCAGTTCATCGAGGGCGGAGGACAAACGCTCCTGATGAGCAATGTCGACAACGTGCCGGCGACCCTCGACCTCGAGCTCCTCGGTCGGCATCTGCGCGCCGACACCGACCTCTCCGTCGAGCTCGTGGACAAGCGCCCCGGGGACACCGGGGGCGCGCCCGCCCGTGTCGATGGACGCGCCCAGATCGTCGAGTCCTTTCGGCTCCCCGAGGGCTTCGACACGACCCGTCTGCCGGTCTTCAACACCAATACGTTGTGGATCCGCGCCCAGGCGCTGCAGAACACCGTTCCGCTGACCTGGTTTGCGGTCGAGAAGCGGGTCGACGACCAAGCCATCGTGCAGTTCGAGCGCCTGGTCGGCGAGCTCTCGGCCCACGTCGGCACACACTGGCTGCGGGTACCCCGTGAAGGCCGCCGCACGCGCTTCGTGCCGGTGAAGCACCCGGACGATCTGGGCCAACAACGCGCCGAACTCCTCGACGCGTGGACCGCTCACGGGCCCGCGTGACCCGGACTTCGATCCTCGGACACAGAACGCGCGTCGCGCGGTCGTTCTTGGTAAACTTCGACTATGCCGCCCAACAACCGTCGTGACCCGCCTCCATCGCCCGGCATCTTCACGCTCGATGGGCGTGACGTGTCCGACGATGCGCGTACGCAGGAGGCCGCAGAGCCGGCCGAGCAGGTCTACGACAGCATGGAGGCGCTGGTCGGTCGCGACGATGACGTGATCGAGCTGTACGACATCAACGCGGCGATGCACCAATCCGGGGCGGACGGTCACTCGGTGCCGATGGCCGGGTCGAGCATCCCCCTGTCGACGCGTGCGCACGACGCCCCGAGGGAGCCTTCGTTCGATGGGGTCGTAGACGGCTCGGCGACTCAGGTCGACGGCGGGCGCGCGCTGTTGATGGCGCGTCATCAGCAGACGCGCCAGAGCCTCCAGCCCCTCGTCGAGGAGGTCGGGCTCGAGCTCCCGGCGAACGCGCTCGCGCCTGGGTTGCTCGCGCTCTCGGCCCCGAACCACCCGGCGCTGAGCCAGTTTCGCCAGCTCAAGATCAAGGTCGAGGGCATCATCGACCAGCTGCGCTATCGCTCGTTGGCGATCATGAGCGCGTGTCCGCGCGAAGGCCGCACCACGACCGCGCTCAACCTCGGCATCGTCATGAGCGAGAACCCGTGGTTGAAGGTCGCGTTGCTCGACCTCAACTTCCGAAAGCCCGACCTCGGGCGCTTGATGCGGGTGCCCGACGGAGACCCCGGCTTGCTGCACGTGCTCAGCGGCCGATGCAGCCTGGATGCGGCGCTCCG
Source organism: Bradymonadia bacterium (assembly GCA_049318805.1). Classification (GTDB taxonomy): domain Bacteria; phylum Myxococcota_A; class Bradymonadia; order UBA7976; family UBA1532; genus CANLBD01. Next base: position 32,172 of record JBMOFP010000039.1, on the reverse strand, counting down.
CAAGCTCGAGGGGCGCAACCTCTACCTGCTGCACACGGGCGGGCTCTACGACAACAGCATGTCGGTCCTGAACTCGCCCCAGTTCGACGTCTTCCTCAATCGACTCTACGAGGCCTTCGACCTCGTCATCATCGACGCACCGCCCGCGCTCTCCGGGGACGACGCGCTCGTGATCAAGCAGAAGGTCGACGGGGTCCTGCTCGTCTTTCGAGCCGAGTCGACCTCCGTCAATGACATGAATCGAGCCGTCGGCCGGCTGGGTCGTGAGCGGATCCTCGGCGTCGTCTTGAACGGGGTCGCGGCCAACGAAGTCCAGTGAGTCGTATCCGCCCAGCCCTTGAACTCGCCGCGCTGCTCCTGGGGGCCTGCGGCGGAGAGATCGAGCAGATCGAGTTCGTCGATCGGCCCCGACGCGACGACTTCGAGAGCCACATCCAGCCGATGTTCGAGAACCTCGGCTGCAGCGCCGGCACGTATTGCCACAGCGCGGCGCAGGGGAACTTCGCCTTCGTGGTCGATCCGGACGCCGCGGCTCTCCAGGACAACTTCCTCGGCGCCCGCGCCTTCCTCGATCTCGACCAACCCGACGAGAGTCGGCTGCTGCGCGCGCTGGTGCCGAGCACGATCCTCCCGGACGCGAACCACACCGTCTTGTGCTTCAAGAGCGTCGACGCCTGCGGCTACCGTCAGGTCCTGGCCTGGGCGTCGTGGACCCAGTCTGGTGATCCGCGACCGGGGGACTTCGGCTGCACCGTCGAGGTGCCGCCCCCCACCGCGTGCGACGATCCACTGGCCCTGGACGTGTGCTGTCCCCGCGGTGGGCGCTAGCAGGCCGCTGAAAGAGCACCCTGCCCGGGCCAGGACGGCCCGGCGGAGCGGGGCCGAAAAAGTTCATGGACGGACTTTTTCAGTGTCCTGCGAGGACCTCGGGCCCGAGGTACACGCAGCCGCGTCAGAAGGCCCAGAGCGCGCCGAGACGGCCGCGTAGAAAAGAGTCGTCCGTCGAGCTCTCGGGTGTGCCGTTCACGCGTGTGCCCTCACCCTCGAAGTCGATGCGCACCTGAGACCACTCGAGGGCCGCGGCCAGACCCCACGGCCCCATGAGCCGCCAGGTCATCTCGGCACGCACACCCCAGCCAAAGAAGCCCCGCGGATCACCGGAGTCGCGCGGGGACTCCTGAACGAAAAACGGCAGCGACGCAAAACCTTCTGCGCGCAGTACGAGATCGCCCTCGAGGAGCGGTGCGTCCACCGCGGCCGTCACGACCGGACCGGCGAGGAGGCGATCCACGAGAAGCGCCGGCTCCTGTGCCCGGACATCGTGCCGCTCGACCCGTACACCGGTCCCGACCAGCACGGCGAGGGCGTCCGAGCGTGCGTCGAGGAAGAAGCGGTAGCGCGCGAGCCCCTCGACGGTGTGCCGGTTGAAGCGCAGCGTCTCCCGTGTCCCGGGCACCTCCAGGTCGGCCCCGAGCCCCACATCGGCGGCGAGGCGAAAGCCCACGGTCTCGAGGGGCCAGAGGTCGGCGCCGAGGCTCACGCTCGGCACCCCGTCGACGCGTGTGCGGACCAGCGCCGTCGGCGCCTCGAAGTCCAGCGAGCCGCGCGCCAGGGAGGGTCCGGCCCAGGCGGCGGCGCGCCCGCGGCGCCACTGGGTCGTGCGGGCGTCCTCCACGGCGAACGCGGGCGCCGAAACCAGGCTCGGGCCGGTGACGCCGAGCAGGAGACTCGCCAGAATGCAGGCATGCGCACGCACGTCGGCAGCCTATCGGACCCGCTCCCACTCGTGAAGCCCGCGACGCGCCGTCGCCTCGCTGCCGTGATGGCGTGCTGGGCGTCGGTGATGACGCTGCCACACACGGCGCAGGCCGATGCGACGACGGACGCCATCGAGTCGCACCTGGGTGTGTACCTGATTCGGACCGACCGTCGTGATCCCGATGAGCGGGTGAGACGACCGACGGACGCCCGCGCCGAGGTCTGGTTTTTGCGGTCCGTCCCCCTCGAACGCCGCGATGCGACGCTCTGTGAGGCGCTTCGCTGGTTGCTCGTGGGCCGGCTCGAAGGCAGTCCGGGGGCGTTGCCCTTGTTTCGCGCGCACCCCGAGCTCGAGGAGCTGGCGCTGGTCTTTTTTGTGGTCGACACGAGCGTCACGCCGAACAGCGAAGGTCGTTACACGCAGGAGCGCATGCTCCGGACCACCGCGCGCATCACGCTTCTGCGCGAGACCGCGGCGCAGCTCGACCGCGCCGGCGTCGCCGCCACGCTGACCGGCGCGAAGTGCGCCGCCGAGGGCCGCGCCTTCGTGGACGAGGTGCACGTCCCTTGAATGGGCCAGTCACCGCGGGGAGGGGGCCTGGCCGACACCCCGAGCGGGCGCGCGGCGCCCGTTCAGGCGTGCGCCGAGGCCCGGGTCTGGGAGCGCTGCGCTTCGACCCGGGGCCGTGACGCCTGCAAGAAGCCGAGCACTGCGCTGCGGTAGAGACGCGCGAGCGCGAAGGGCTCGCTGGCCTCGAGCGCCGCGTAGTACTCCGCACGCAGGCCGCCGGGAATGACCGCCGGCGGGTAGCCGCGGGACATCAAGAGCAGGTTCGTGAACAGCCGCGCGGTCGTGCCCGGCTGCTTTCGAAACGGGTAGATGTGCATCAACTTGTGATGAATCTCGGCGGCGAAGGCGATCGGGTCGGTGGCGTCGTCGGCCTCCGTCTCGATCTGCTCGAAGAGCTTGCGCAGGTTGTAGGTCACCTTGTCGGCGCCGCAGATGCGCTGGTAGTAGTCGCGGTGCACGGGTGAGGTCTGTCGATACAGGCCGCCGCGGTCGGCCGGGTCGGGGTTGAGCTCCCGATTGAGGCGCTTCAGGTTCTCGAGCGAAACCGCGTCGGGTCCCTGCGCGGAGAGGCTCCACACGAGCCGCACGGTGTCCGCGTAGCGACGAATGCGACCCATGAGCGGGCGCAGGTAGGGGTCGAGGTCCGCGTCCACGCCGTCCAGGGCCGTGCGAATCTCGTCGGGCGCGAACATCTCGCCCTCGAGCAGGTTGTCGTGGTGGATCCACGGGACCAGCACACGGTCGGGCAGGGCGCTCGCCGCCCGCATTTCGCCGTGGGTACGATGGTGCTCGAGGGCTCGGAGAAACTCGGTTCCCATGGGCGTGCTCCGTTCGCGTGGGCGGACGGAGGCTCACCCATGCGAGGGGCGTGCCGTTACCCTCTCAGACGTCGCAAACGTAGGTGTGACGCCACTCTGGATGCGCTGTGGCCGTGCCCCGCACGAGGTCGAAGAAGGTCTTCGAGATCAGGGTCGTGACCTCGCCGGGCCGACCGGAGCCGATGCGACGGTCGTCGATCTCACGCACCGGGGTCAGCTCCGCCGCCGTGCCGCTCAAAAAGACCTCGTCCGCGCAGTACAGCTCATCCCGTGTAAAGGGGCGTTCCTGGACCGTCACGCCCAGGTCCCGAGCGAGCTGCAGCACCGTATCGCGAGTAATCCCGCCAAGAATCGATGCACCGAAGCCCGCGGTGACGATGACGCCGCGCTTCACCATGAAGAGGTTCTCGCCGCTGCACTCGGAAACGAAGCCCTGCGTGTCGAGCATGATGGCCTCGTCGTAGCCCGCCTTGAGGGCCTCACGCTTGGCTATGACACTGTTGACATACTGGCCGCAGATTTTGCCCTTCACCATGTTCACGTTGGGGTGCATGCGGCTGAAGCTCGAGATCTTCGCGCGGATGCCGTTTCGGATGCCGTCCTCGCCGAGGTAGGCACCCCACTGCCACGCGGCGATGCCGACGCGGACGCGGTTGGTCAGGGCGCCGAGGCCCATGGCCTCGCTGCCCAGGAAGACCAGCGGTCGAAGGTATCCCTGCGGAAATCGGTTGGCGACCAGGGTCTCGACGCACGCGGCTTCAATCTCGGCGCGCGAGAACGGGATCTCGAGGTCGAGGATGTGCGCGCTCTCGAACAGGCGTTCGATATGCTCGGCCAGGCGGAAGACGTGGCTTTGGTGGTCGTCGCGACGGTAGGCGCGAATGCCCTCGAAGACCCCGTACCCGTAATGCAGCGTGTGCGTGAGGACGTGCACCGTGGCGTCTTCGAAGTCGACCAGCCCGCCGTCGAGCCAGATCTTCTCGGATTTCATGTTCATGTGCGGCCTTCCAGTCACACGGGCCCCAGGGCCCGGTTGCCGGGAATGTCGCCGGTCAGGCCCCGCGAGTCCAGCCGCAAACGGTCCGGCGATTGACAGCCGCCCCACCGGCCCGTTACCGATTGCCGCCCGGCGCGTCCGGCGCGGAACTGAACCAGGAAAAAGACAGGCCCCCAAGCATGTCCGACACGCCGACCCCGAGCCGCCCTCGAGCCTTTGTGATCATGGCCGCAGGTCTGGGCACCCGCATGAGGTCCGGCACCATCAAGGTGCTCCACACGGTCGCGGGTCGTCCGTTGGTGGACTATCCCGTCCGCGTCGCCCTCGCGCTGGGTGCCGCCCGCGTCGTGGTCGTGCTCGGCCATCAGAAGGACCGCGTCGAGGCGCACCTGCGGACCGCGTTCGAGGGGGCGCCCCTCGCCTACGCCGAGCAACCACGGCCCCTGGGCACCGCGCACGCCGTCCTGTGCGCCCTGCCCGCCCTCGAGGGCTTCGAGGGCGACGTCGTCGTCCTCAGCGGGGACGTGCCCAACCTGCCGCAGGAGGCGCTCGCCGCGCTCATCGCGCTGCCCGGCGCGGTGCGGGTGCTCGGCATGCGCCTGAACGAGCCGGCCCAGTACGGTCGTTTCGTACGGTCCTCGGGCCGCCTCGTGCGTATCCGCGAATTCAAGGATTGTTCGCCCGAAGAGCGTACCCTCGACGAGGTGAACGCGGGCATCTACGCCATCGACGCCGCCTTCCTCCGCGCCACACTCCACCGTCTCGGCACCGACAACGCCCAGGGGGAGTACTACCTGACCGACCTGGTGGAGCACGCCGCCGAGGCCGGCCAGACCGTCGAAACGCTCACCCTGGAAGGGGACGCCGCCCTCGACTTGAACGGTGTCAACGACCGCGTCGAGCTGGCCGCGGCCGAGGCGCGCATGCAGGCGCGTCTCCGAGCCCAGTGGATGCGCAGCGGGGTCACCTTCGTCGCGCCCGAACGCACCTGGCTGCACGCCGACGTGGCGCTCGGCGAGGACACCGTCGTCGAACCCGACGTCTCGCTCCTCGGGAGCACACGCGTCGGGCGAGACTGCGTGCTCGAGCAAGGCGTCCGCCTGGTCGATGCGGTCGTGGGCGATGGAGCCGTCGTGCACGCCTACAGCGTGGTCGAGCGCGCGCAGATCGGCGAAGCGTGCAGCGTGGGACCGATGGCGCGGCTGCGCGAGGGGACCGTGCTCGGGCGCGGTGTGAAGATCGGGAACTTCGTCGAGACGAAGAAGGCCGTCTTCGGGGACGGCGCCAAGGCCAGCCACCTCAGCTACCTCGGCGACGCCCACATTGGCGCGAAGGCCAACATCGGCGCGGGCACGATCACGTGCAACTACGATGGCGTGAACAAGTTCGAGACCCACGTCGGCGCAGGCGCCTTCATCGGGTCGGACTCCCAGCTCGTCGCGCCTGTGCGCGTGGGCGACGGCGCGTACGTCGGCGCGGGCACCACGGTGACCCACGACGTGCCGCCGGGCGCCCTGGCGTTGACGCGCGCCCCGTACAAGGTCGTCGAGGGGTGGGCCGAACGGAAGCGGCTCTCGCGAGAGGCCGCCACAGCGAGCAAAGCACCGGGTCACCCGGGAAAGGGCACCTGAGCGATGTGTGGCATCGTTGGATACGTCGGCCCGCGGGAGAGCGCGGACATTCTGCTGAAGGGGCTCGAGCGCCTCGAGTACCGAGGCTACGACTCGGCCGGCATCGCGGTCCTCGACGGCGGGGCCACCCGCGTCGTGCGTGCCGTGGGCAAGCTCGTGAACCTCGCCCAGGCCCTGGCCAGGTCGCCCGTGCATGGTCACGTCGGCATTGGCCATACACGATGGGCCACCCATGGGCGGCCGTCCGAGGAGAATGCGCACCCCCACTCGGTCGGCCCGGTGACCGTGGTGCACAACGGCATCATCGAGAACCACCTGGCCTTGCGCGCGGGTCTCGAGGCACGCGGCGCGGTCTTTCGCAGTGAGACCGACACCGAGATCTTCAGCCACGCCATCCGCGAGCAGGTCGATGCGGGGGCGCCCCTGTATGAGGCCGTGCGCCGCGTGCTCACCACGGTGCAGGGCAGCTACGCCATCGCCGTCACCTCGGACACCGAGCCCGACCGCATCGTCGTCGCCAAGAACTCGAGCCCGCTCATCATCGGGATCGGACCAGGCGAACGCTACCTCGCCAGCGACATCCCCGCCTTGCTGCCGCACACCCGGGACGTCGTCTTCCTCTACGAGGGTGAGATGGCCGAGCTCACGCGGGACGGCCACCGCATCACGCAGCTCGACGGCACCCCCGTGGACCGCGAGGTCCGCACCATCACGTGGACCCCCTCGCAGGCCGAGAAGGGGGGCCACAAGCACTTCATGCTGAAGGAGATCCACGAGCAACCGCGCGCGATGGTGGACACGCTGCGTGGCCGTGTCTCCCTCGAGCACGGCGGGGTCTTCCTCGAGGACGTGCGCATGACCGAGGCGGAGGCCCGTCGCTTCGACCGGGTCGTCATCTCCGCGTGCGGCACCGCGTGGCATGCCGGCCTCGTGGGCAAGGGTTTCATCGAGGCCGCGGCCCGCGTGCCCGTCGAGGTCGACCTGGCGAGCGAGCTCCGCTACCGGGATCCGATCATCACCGACCGCACGCTCTTCATCGCCGTGAGCCAGTCCGGCGAGACCGCCGACACACTCGCCGCGCTGCGAGAGGTCAAGGCGCGGGGCGCGCGTGTGCTGTCGATCTGCAACGTCATCGACAGCTCCATCGCGCGGGCCTCGGACGACCTCATCTACACCCACGCCGGGCCTGAGATCGGCGTCGCGAGCACCAAGGCGTTCATGACGCAGATGCTCGCCTTGCGCCTCTTCGCGCTCTGGTTCGCCGAGCGGCGAGGCACCCGAACGCCCGACACGCTTCGACCTGAGCTCGAAGGCCTCGTGCAGCTCCCGGGCATCATCGAGTCGCTGCTGCTCTGCGCCCCGACCGTGGGCCGCATCGCACGCAAGTACATGAACGCACGGGACTTTTTGTATCTCGGGCGCGGGGTCTGTCACCCCATCGCGCTCGAGGGTGCGCTCAAGCTCAAGGAGATCAGCTACATCCACGCCGAGGGCTATGCCGCGGGCGAGATGAAGCACGGTCCCATCGCCCTCATCGACGAGCAGATGCCCGTCGTCGTGCTCGCCCCCCAAAGCAGCCACTACGACAAGATCGTGTCCAACCTCCAGCAGGTGAAGGCGCGCGCGGGGCATGTGATCGCGCTCGTCTCCGCGGGGGACCACACGCTCGACGCGATGATCGACGACCGCATCGAGGTGCCGCGTGTGCACGAGTCGCTCTTGCCCTTCGTCATGACCGTGCCCCTGCAGTTCCTCGCGTACGACATCGCGGACCTGAAAGGCACGGACGTCGACCAGCCACGCAACCTCGCAAAGAGCGTCACGGTCGAGTGAGTCGGCCCGCGAGAGAGTCGCTGGTCGACGGTCTCAACCCGGCCCAACGCGAGGCCGTGGTCCAACGGGGCGGGCCGCTGCTCGTCCTCGCCGGAGCGGGCAGCGGCAAGACGCGCGTCGTGACCCACCGGATCGCTTGGCGTATGCGCGAAGGTCTCTCCGGCGCGCGCATTCTCGCGCTCACCTTCACCAACAAGGCGGCGTCGGAGATGCGAGGGCGGATAGGCGCGCTGGTCGACCCCGACGTCGCGCCCCCGACCATCGGCACGTTTCACTCGATCAGCGCGCGGATGCTGAGGACCTGGGCGCATCGCGTCGGGCGCGGCCCCGACTTCACGATCTACGACGACGATGACCAGCTCGCGGCGCTCAAGCGCGTGCTGAAGGCCCAGGGCATCACGGACAAAACGGTACGGCCCGGGGAGGTCCGAGAGGCCTTCGACCGGGCGAAAAACGAGGGGCGGCTGCCGACCGCGAGAGACCTGCCCCCCGACGTGCTCGTGGCCGGCGGCGAGCGTGTGCCAGAAGCCTATGAAGCCGAGCTCCGCAGGTCGAACGCCCTCGACTTCGGCGACCTGATTCTCCGCCTCGCGCACCTGCTGGAGGCCGACGCGGAGATTGCCGAGACCGTTCGCCGGCGCTGGCCCATGGTGCTCGTCGACGAGTTTCAGGATACGAACCCGGCACAGCTCCGATGGCTTCAGGCGCTGGCGCCGCCGTCCGACCGGCCGGACCTCACGGTCGTCGGCGACGATGACCAGGCCATCTACGGTTGGCGCGGCGCGGACGTCCGCAACATGCTCCGCTTCCAGGAGACCTGGACGGGGGCGGAGGTCATCCGCCTCGAGCGCAACTACCGCAGTACCGGGCACATTCTCGGGGCCGCGAACGGTGTGGTCGAGCACAACAGCGAACGGCTCGGCAAAACGCTTTTCACCGAAGCGGGGGACGGGCACCGGATCGAGATCGAGGCGTTCTCGTCGCCGCGGGAAGAGGCGCGCTGGGTGGCGAGCCGCGTGCGGGCGCTCTGCCGCGATGAGGACCTCGCCCCGGCGGACTTCGCAATCCTGCTGCGGACGGCTTCACTCTCGCTCGACCTGGAAGAGGCGTTCCGGGCGAACGGCGTCCCGGCGGTCCACGTCCGTGGGCGCTCCTTCTACGAGCGGGCCGAGGTGCGAGACGCCGTGGCGTGGCTCCGGCTCGCGGTGAATCCCGACGACGACGTCGCCTACCTGCGGGCCGCCGCGGCTCCACCTCGAGGGCTCGGCGACACCTCCCTCGCGGGCCTGGCCAGCGCCGCGACGGCGGCGGAGCGCTCTCTCTTCGCGGCCTCTGCGTCGCCGCCCCCGGGGCTCCAGCGGCGCGCCCGGGCCGCGCTCCAGGGCTTCCACGACCTGCTCGAATCCCACCGACGCGAAGCCCGCCGCGCGGACGCCTCGTTGCTCGACGTCGCGCGCATTTGCGTCGCCCCGTACTTGGATGCGCTGCGCGACGCCGCCGCCCGCGCCTCGGGACGCGACGAGGACGCACGTCAGCGCCTCGACAACGTCGAACGCCTGCTCGACGCCGTCGCGGACTACGGCCGTGAGGCCCCCGACGCACGGCTCGGCGATTGGCTCGAGCGGGTGAAACTCGTCTCGGATGCCGACGCGCTGCCGGAGGGCACGGCCGTCTCGCTCCTGACGGTCCATGCCGCGAAGGGCCTGGAGTTTCCCGTGTGCTTCGTCGTCGGCTTCGAGGAGGGCACGTTCCCTCACGGGCGCGCGCTGTCCACGGGCGAGGACGGCGTCGAGGAGGAGCGCCGACTCGCCTATGTGGCGATGACCCGCGCGCGGCGCCGTCTCCTGCTGTCGTGGTGCCGAGAGCGGCGCACCTTCGCCGAGGTCCGTCGCTGCTCGCCGAGTCGTTTTCTGGCGGAGGTGCCCCGGGAGCACATCGAAGCGCGTCTCGAGGTCACGCCCGAGCGCACGAGCCGGCCACTCGGGCGGCGCCTCGCCCCGGCGGTGGCCGACGCCTCGCTCTACGCCGATCCGGTCTGGGACGATGACGCCGTCGGCGAGTCCGGCTGGCGGGTCGGGATGTGGGTCTGGCACGGAGACCTCGGCAAGGGGCGCGTCGTCGGCGTCTCCCACGGCCTGAGGACGACGCTGCAGGTCGAGTTCGAGGGCGTGGGTCGACGCTCTGTCGTCGCCACCTGGGTCTCACCCTACGACCCCTCGTAGCGGGGGACGCCCCGCTTTGGGGTGGTCGAACTTGGCGCGCGCGCGGCGCTGTGGCAGCGTTCCGTCCGATGACGGTGACGTGTCCACAGTGTGGAACGCCGAACGAGACGCCAGCGGGCGCCGTCGGCGTCACGTGCCGAACGTGCGGGGGCGCGTTGTCGGGCGAGGCTCTACTCGCGCGCCTCCCCTTGAACAAGACCCGACGCACCGTCGACTCCACGCGCCCGGCGCCGATCTCCGACGCCCCGGGTGCCGCTGGGCCCATGGGGCATTCGACCTCGCAGCTCGGCGCAATGCCCGATGCGGGCCAGGGAGACGCCTTCGACCTCTCGGCGATTCTCGACCCGGTGCCGGCGCCCTCCGCGCAGCCGAACCCAAGCCGGGGGCCGCGCTCCGCGAAACCGGCGTTCGTGCCCGCGTTCACGTTCCCGGGCAACGAAGACCGCAATGAGCCCGGACCCGAAGATCCGCTGGCGGCCGTCGGTTTGCTCGACGACGCCTTGCCGCCACCGCCCGGGCAGGCGACACGCGTCGTTTCGCCGGGGCAGTCGCCGGTCTGGCGCGTGCGCAACGAGCGCGGGATCGAGTACGAGCTGATGACCGTGGACGCGGTGGTCGCGTGGCTCGAGGGCAAGTCGAGTTACGATCAAGTGCGCGTTGCGCGCGGATCGGGTCCATTCGAGCAGGTCGAGGATGTGCCGGAGCTCGCGGCTCGACTCGGGATTCGCGCTGCCCAGGGCAGCGCGGGCTTCGCCGGTGGGCAAGACGCGGCGCCGCTTCGACTCGAAATCGAGGCGGCCCCACCGCGTCGGCCCGCGGGCTCGCGCGCGCCCCAGCCGGTCCAGGCGCGCGCCAACGCCGGGGCCGCGTCGCGCGGCAACGCGTTCGCGCCCGCGGCAAGCGTCGGGACCGCGGCCCGCATCAAGGTCGACGAGGGGCGGGGGGATCTGGAACGCGCGTGGGGCATGGGGTTCGTGCTGGCGCTCGCCGGCGCATCTTGTGCCCTGGCCGGGGCGCTGGCCTTGCTGGCGGCCCAGCAAGACCTCGTGCCGAGCGTGCCGACCGTCGAGGTCCGCGGCGAGAGCGCCGACCCGCCTCCGGCCCCCTTGTTGGCCAGCGCCCTCGAGGCCTTCGAGGCGCGTCGATACACGGCCGCCGAGCAGCTCCTCCTGCAGGCTGCGAAGAACGAGCCGCCGGATCCGCGGGTCCAGCGACTCCTCGCGCTGAGCCTCTCGAAGTTGGGAGGGCGCGACCGCGAGGCACGCGATGCCCTCGCCCGTTACCGGAGCCTACGGGCAGGAGGCGTCGAGAACTGACATGGACGTGAAGTGCGAACAGTGCGGCACGGAATACGAGTTCGACGACGCCCGCGTCACCGAGTCCGGCATCAACGTCAAGTGCACCCACTGCGGTCACATCTTTCGGGTGGCGCGCCACGCGGTCGTGGTCGAGGAGCATCCCGTCGTCGCTGAGACCCGGCCCGCGGCGACGCGCAGCACCGCCGAGGCGCCTGCGCTCCCCCGCGCGCCGACCCCCGCCCGGAACCGGGTGTGGATGATTCGCAAGGCGCGTTCGGCGGAGCTTCTCGAGTTCAAGGACCTCTCGACGCTCCAGAAGTGGATCCTCGAACGCAAGGTCTCCCGCGACGACGAAATCTCCAAGACCGGCGACAGTTGGAAGCCCCTGGGCTCCATCGTTGAGCTCTCGAGCTTCTTCCTCGTCGTCGAGGGCGATCCGCGACCCGCCCCGCAGTCCGAGCCCGTCGCGCCCTCGGCGCCGCCGACGACCACGCAGCAGCGTGCCGCGATCTCGCCGCCGTCGCTGCCGCCCGCACCTCCGCCCCCGCCGCGCGGGCGTGACGACCTCCTCGATACCGGCGAGTTCCGGCTCGAGGGCCCGTCGCCATCCGAGCCGATTCAGGTGCAGATCACCTCGCCCCCCGGCGGCGCGCCGATCATGGCGACCGGCCAGCACGACCTCCGCGGTCGGCGGCCGATCCCCGCGCAGAGCAGCGCCGAGGTCAATCCGCAGGTCACCGTGCACCGAACGCCTCAGGCGTCGGCCGCCCCGGTCCCCCGCCAGGACAGCAGCGTCAGCTTCCACATGCCCGACGACGAGATCCCCGAGGAGCGGGGCAACACGTCGCGCGGGTTCGTCATCGGCGTCGTGGTCACCGGGGTCCTCTTCGCGCTCGCTTACGTGGCCTTCGACCGCATGCGGCCTCGAGAAGAGCCGACCCCCGCCCGGCCGGTCACGCCCCCCATCTCGGTGGCCACGACCGCCGCGCCGCGGGCGATGCCCACAGCGCAGCTCCTCGTCCTGCTCGAGCGGGCCGACATCGACTACTACCGAGACACCGAGACGACCTACAAGCAGGCGGAGGACGCGTACGCCGAGGTCTTGAGGCTCCTCGGAGAGCCCCCGAGCGACGCCGGCATCGCCGCCCGGGCTCTCGTCGGTCGGGCCCGCGCCGCCGTCGCGCGCGCCGAGTACCGAAAGCTCCACCAGGACGCAGTCGAGTCCACGCTGGGCGCCGCTGAAGAGGCGCTCGCGCGGGCTCGAGCGCTCGTGCCCGACGACATCGAGGCGGACCTCGCGTGGGCGGACTACTACCGCGTGAAGGGCGACCGCGTCGCGTCGGCCCGGTACCTCGATCGGCTCTTCGGCCGGGCCGATACGCGGCCCGAGCTCGTTTTCATCCGAAGTTGGCTCTCGGCGCCCGACGCGGAGCCCGCCACGCTCGTGACACGCATCGACGCGATGCCGGAGAACGCGCGTCGTCTCCCGCGCGTCGCCTTCATTCGCGCCGAGGCCCTGGTGCGGGCGGACCAGACCAACGCGGCCTTGCAGGCGTTGGTCGAGCTGGTCGCCTCGAACCCGGGGCACGAGCCGGGCCGCGCGCTGCTCGAGGCGTTGCGCGCGAAGAAGGGCACGTCCGGCTTGCCTTCGCAGCCCCCGTCGGCGCCCGAGACCTCCGCGCCGCGCACCGCAGCGCCCGTCGCGCCCCCCAGCGCGGTGGACCCGCCGAGGTCCGCGCCCGTCGCGCGGACCGCGCCCCCCAGCGCGGCGCCTGCGACCGGCGCCGCGTTGGAAGTTGCCGGCGAGGACTTCGACGGCTTGATGGTACGCGGGGCCAAGATGCTCGAGGACGGCAAGTCCGCCCGCGCGGTGAAGCTCTTCGAGGCAGCCGCCCAGAAGAAGCCGCGGAGTCCCGAGCCGTTCGCGTATCTGGGCTGGTGTTACATCGACCTCGGCAAACACGCCGAGGCCCTCTCTCAGTTCAAGCAGGCCCTCGAGCGCAGCCCGCGTTACTCCGACGCGATGTACGGCGTGGCGGAGGCGCACGAGAAGTCGGGGCGCGTCGAAGACGCCCGCAAAGCCTACGAAGCGTACCTCGCGGCGCATCCCGCCGGTCGACGGAGCGAGATGGCCCGTCGGCGACTCGAGCGGCTTCCATAAAGGGCTGCGCGAGTTCGGGGCGCTTGCTATAACGCCCGGCCATTCGACCGCGGACCGCATTGACCTGCGGGACCGTCGAGCTGCCTTGGAGGTCCGACATGGAAAGCGCGCGACACCTCTTCGAAACGGACGAGACCGTGCGCCGCATCGCGCGCCTCGCCCGACTCGACCTCGATCCGGCGACGCTCGAGCTGCTGCGACGCCAGCTCGGCGACATTCTGGGCTACGTGGAGCAGCTCGACGCGCTCGACACGACCGGGGTAGAGCCGCTCGCGGCGGCCGGTGAGTCGACGCGCTTTCGTGCGCCGGATCTGCGCCTCGAACTGCAGCCCGGCGACCACGTCAAGAACGCGCCCGATCACAGCACCGGAGCCTTCCGCGTGCCCAAGGTCCTCTGAATGGAAGCCACGGACCTCTCTCTCATCGAGCTGCGCGACGCCCTTCGCGACGGACGCCTGAGCGCCGTCGAGGCCACGCGCGCCTATCTCGCCCGCATCGAGACACACGACGGCGCCCTCGGCGCCTACCTCACGGTCGACGCGGAGGGGGCGCTGGCCCAGGCCGCCGAGGTCGACCGTGCGCGCGCGGCCGGTGAGCCGGTCGGCGAGCTCGCGGGTGTGCCGATCGGGCTCAAGGACATCTTCCTCACCCGCGGGCTGCGCACGACCTGCGCGAGCCGCATCCTCGAGCGCTTCGTGCCGGTCTACGACGGCACCGTGGTCGAGCGGCTCCGCGCTGCGGGCGCGGTGATTCTCGGCAAGTTGAACATGGACGAGTTCGCCATGGGCTCGTCCACGGAGAACAGCGCGTTCCAGAAGACCAGAAACCCGTGGGACCTCGACCGCACGCCGGGCGGCAGCTCGGGCGGCAGCTCCGCCGCGGTGGCCGCACGGCTGTGCGCAGGCAGCTTCGGGACCGACACCGGGGGCTCGATCCGTCAACCCGCGGCGCTCTGCGGCATCGTGGGGCTGAAGCCCACCTGGGGCCGCGTGAGCCGGTTCGGCGTCATCGCCTTCGCGAGCAGCCTGGACCAGGTTGGCCCCATGGGTCGGACCGTGCGAGACGTCGCGCTTCTCGAACAGGTCGTGGCGGGCTTCGACCCACGCGATTCCACTTCGTCGGCGGTCGAGGTGCCGCAGGGCCTCGCCGAGCTTCCGAAGGGCGCATTGCTCCAGGGTCTGCGCGTGGGCCTGCCCCGGGAGTACTTCCCCGCCACAGGTCTGGATCCCGAGGTGGCCGACGCGGTGCGAACGGCCGTCGCCCAACTCGAGGCCCTTGGCGCCGAGGTCCGCGAGGTCTCACTGCCCCACTCGCCGCTGGGTGTCTCGGCCTACTACCTCGTGGCCACGGCCGAAGCCTCCAGCAACCTCGCGCGCTACGACGGCGTGCGATTCGGCCACCGTGCCGCCGCCCCCGACGACCTCTTCGCGCTCTACGCCCGATCCCGGGGAGAGGGCTTCGGCCTCGAGGTGAAGCGCCGCATCATGCTCGGCACCTTCGCCCTCTCCGCAGGGTACTACGAAGCCTACTATCGGAAGGCCGGGCAGGTTCGAACCCTCATCCTCCAGGACTTCGAGCGGGCCTTCGAACAGGTCGACGTCATCGCGACGCCCACCTCGCCCTCCACGGCGTTCCGCCTGGGCGAGCGCCTCGAAGATCCCTTGCAGATGTACCTCGCCGACATCTTCACCATCTCGTGCAATCTGGCGGGGTTGCCCGGGCTCTCGATCCCCTGCGGGTTCGGGGCCGGTGGGCTGCCGATCGGGTTGCAGCTGCTGGGGCGTGCCTTCGACGAGGCGACTCTGCTGCGGGTCGGCGCCGCCTACGAGGACTCGACCACGTGGGGCGCACGTCGGCCGCCAGGAGCATTCGCATGAGCATCGATTGGGAGCCGGTCATCGGGCTCGAGGTCCACTGTCAGCTGCTGACACGCGAGAAGCTCTTCTGCAGCTGCCCCACCGACTTCGGCGCGCCGATCAACCGCAATACCTGCCCCATCTGTCTGGGTCATCCGGGGGTCTTGCCCGTCCTCAACGCGGAGGCCGTCGAGTTCGCGATCCGCGCCGGGCTCGCGCTGAACTGCACCGTGAACCTCCGGAGCGTGTTCGCGCGCAAGCACTACTTCTACCCGGACCTCCCGAAGGGCTATCAGATCACGCAGTACGAGTTGCCGATCCTGGAGCACGGGCGCCTCGCGCTCGACCTGGAAGGCGGGGCCTCGAAGACCATCGGGATCACGCGCATCCACATGGAGGAGGACGCCGGCAAGTCGATCCACATGGACACCGGCGCGACCCTCATCGACCTCAACCGCGCCGGGGTGCCGCTGATCGAGATCGTGAGTGAGCCCGAGATGCGGAGCGCCGAGGAAGCGGTCGCGTATCTGAAGGCGCTGCACGAGGTCGTGCGGTACCTCGGCATCTGCGACGGCAACATGGAAGAGGGCAGCTTCCGGTGCGACGCCAACGTGTCCATCCGGCCCCGTGGACAGGCGAAGTTCGGGACGCGCGCCGAGATCAAGAACATGAACACCTTCCGGGGTGTGCAGCGCGCCATCGAGTACGAAATCCTTCGCCACGCGGAGGTCATCGAGGGTGGGGGCGTCATCGTCCAGGAGACGCGTCTCTGGGACGAAGCGGCGGGGCGCACCCGCAGCATGCGCGGCAAAGAAGACGCCCACGACTACCGCTACTTCCCCGAGCCCGACCTGCCGGTCCTGCGGCTCGAGGAGGCGCAGGTCGAAGCCTTGAAAGCCTCGCAGCCCGAACTGCCGCGCGCCATGCGGCTCCGGCTGGTGGGCGACTACGGACTCTCCGTCTACGACGCGGGGGTCTTGACCGCGGAGCCCGTGCTGGCGCGGTACTTCGAGACCGCGGTCGCGACGCACCGGAACCCCAAGTCGATCTGCAACTGGGTCACGAGCGAGCTCCTCGGACGCATCGGCGCTGCCGAGGTCGATCGCTGCCCCGTACGGCCCGAGGGCATCGCGCGTCTGGTCGCGCTCATCGACGACGCGACCATCAGCGGCAAGATCGCCAAGACGGTCTTCGAACGCATGCTCGAGACCGGGCGGGGCCCGGACGAGATCGTCGAAGCCGAGGGCCTTCGACAGGTCACGGACACGGGCGCCGTCGAGGCCATCGTCCGTGCCGTCATCGATGCGAACCCGACCCAGGTCAACGGCTATCGGTCTGGGAAGCTCGGGTTGAAGGGCTTCCTCGTGGGGCAGGTGATGAAGCAGTCCGGGGGCAAGGCCAACCCCGGGCTCGTCAACGAGCTCCTCGACCGGATTCTCGCGGAGGGGTAGTCGCGTGACGGCGCGTGAACGACCGCACAGCGCCTTCGAGACCGTCGCGCTCACGGCCGATGGGGTGCGTCTCATCGACCAGCGTCGCCTGCCGAGCGAAGAGGTCTACCTCCTCGCGCGCACCGTCGACGAGGTGGCCGACGCCATCGTGCAGATGGCGATTCGCGGCGCCCCCGCCATCGGCATCGCCGGGGCGATGGGGGTCGTCCTCGCCGCGCGGGGTGGCGCGCGCGGGCCTGACCTCGAGGCCGCCCTCGAGCGACTCGCGTCGACGCGGCCGACCGCGGTCAATCTCTTCTGGGCGCTCGAGCGCATGCGCCGCGTCGCGACGGCTGCCGAGGCCGAGGCCCCCGAGACGCTCGAGGCGCGCCTGACCGACGAGGCGCACGCCATCTGGGCCGAAGACCTCGAGATGTGTCGTGGAATCGGGGCTCACGGCGCGGCGCTCCTGCCTCTCGGATCTCGGGTGCTCACGCACTGCAACGCCGGGGGCTTGGCGACCGCGGGGTGGGGCACGGCGCTTGGCGTCATCCGCAGCGCCCACGCGCAGGGGCGCATCGCCCACGTCTATGCCGACGAGACGCGGCCCTTCCTCCAGGGGTCGCGACTCACGGCGTGGGAGCTGCAGAAGGACGGCATCCCCGTCTCCGTGCTGTGCGACAACATGGCCGCCCACTACATGAAACGCGGCCTCATCGACGCGGTCATCGTCGGCACGGACCGTGTGGCCGCAAACGGCGACATCGCCAACAAGATCGGGACCTATGCCGTTGCCCTGTGCGCCCGGGCGCACGGTCTGCCGTTCTACGTCGCCGGACCCTCGAGCACCATCGACCTGTCCTGCCCGAATGGGGACGCGATCCCCATCGAGCAACGCCCTGCGCGAGAAGTGACGCATCTCGGGTCGACCCGCCTGGTGCCCGAGGGCGTCGCGGTCGAAAACCCGGCCTTCGACGTGACCCCCGCAGACCTCGTGACCGCCTTGATCACCGAGCGTGGGGTCCTCCGCGCACCCTACGGCCAGGCGCTCGCCGAGACCTTCGGCCGAGCCCGTTCCCCCTGACGTGCGATGTTCGCACGATCACGTTGACACGCCGAGGGGCCGAGATTAGTCTCCGCGTCCCGTCGATTTCGGCCTCCGCCTCAACTGAGGAATCTGTCCATGTACGCAATCATCAAGACCGGCGGTCGGCAGCACCGCGTGACTGAGGGCCAGTCCCTCCGCGTCGAGCTGCTTCCCGCCGACGTCGGCTCGACCGTGACGCTCGACGAGGTTCTCCTCGTCGGCAGCGGCGAGTCCGTGAAGATCGGGCGCCCGTTCCTGTCCGGCGCGGCGGTCACCGCCAGCGTCACCCGGCACGCGCGCGCCAAGAAGGTGCTCGTCTTCAAGAAGAAGCGGCGCAAGGGTTTCCACAAGAAGATCGGTCATCGTCAGTTCTTTACGGAACTGAAGATCACCGGCATTTCCGGCTGAGCCACGAGGGACATCCACCATGGCACACAAAAAAGGTCAGGGCAGCACCCGGAACGGGCGCGACTCTCAACCGAAGTATCGCGGTGTGAAGCGATTCGCCGGTGAGACCGTCCTCGCGGGCAACATCCTCGTTCGCCAGTGCGGTACGCGTTACCACCCGGGCAAGAACGTGGGGCTCGGTCGTGACTACACGCTCTTCGCGCTGATCGACGGCGCCGTCCGGTTCGAGAAGACCCCGGCCGGTCGGACGCGCGTGGCGGTCTACGCCCATTAAGTTCATCGACGAAGCACGCATCCAGGTGCGTGCCGGTCATGGCGGGGCAGGGTGCGTCTCTTTCCGCCGTGAGAAGTTCGTTCCCCGGGGCGGACCCGATGGGGGCGACGGCGGGAAGGGCGGCAGCGTCATCTTCGAGGCGGACCCGTCTCTGGCGACCCTGCTCGACTTCCGTTACCGCCCGATTCAAGCGGCGCGCAATGGTCGGCCCGGCGAGGGCTCCGGCTGCGACGGCGCCGACGGCGGGGACTTGGTCGTCCGTGTGCCCGTGGGCACCGAGCTCCGGGACGCGAACGACGGCTCGCTCGTCGGGGACCTCACCGAGGCGGGGCAGCGCCTCGTCGTTGCACGCGGTGGCCGCGGTGGCCTCGGCAACCGCAACTTCGCGACCCCTTCGCGGCAGGCGCCCGACTTCGCGCAGCCCGGCGAGGACGGCGAAGAGCGCGAGGTCGTGCTCGTCCTCAAGCTCATGGCCGATGTCGGCCTGGTCGGTTTCCCCAACGCCGGCAAGTCGACGCTCATCAGCGTCCTGAGCCGCGCTCGGCCGAAGATCGCGGACTACCCGTTCACGACCCTCTCGCCGAATCTCGGTGTCGTGCGCGTCGACGACGACCGCAGCTACGTGATGGCCGACATCCCCGGCATCATCGAGGGCGCGGCCGACGGCGCTGGGCTCGGCCTGCGGTTCCTCAAACACATCGAGCGCACGGGGCTCTTCCTGTACCTCATCACCCAGGACCTCGACCCGGACCGGGACCCCCTGGGGGACTTCCGCATGCTGCGGACCGAGCTGGAGCGTCACGACCCGGCCTTGCTGTCCCGACCGGCGGTCGTCGTCCTGTCCCAGGCGGACCGGACGGAGGTGCTGGAGCAGGCCGACGCGGTGCGTGCCGCCCTCGAGCCCGAAGGGCATGAGGTGATCGTCATCTCGTCCGTCGCCGGCACGGGGCTCGATGAGCTGCGTCGCGCCGTCGCCCGCCGACTGTCGGCGCGCGGCCGTTGGGGCGGCGCGGTCGACGATTCGGACGACAAACACGCGTAACTCTTGCGGAATTGTCGCGGCTTCGCTGCGCTGTCGCTCCGTTGCCGAAGATTGACATTCCGAAAGTCGCTGTGTTAACCGGACGAACCATCCGTGGCGGCACGGCCGTAGGAGTGCGTACGATGCGTCGCCTTTTCCCTATCCTCGCGGTGATTCTCTGGACCGCGCAGGCAACGGCTCAAGCCCCCACCCCGGCCTCCGAAGCGGCTCCAGCGCCCGTCGAGGCGTCGAGCCCACCGGCCGAAGCGACGGGCGCCGTGGTGCCCGAGGGCCAGACTGGGGTCGACGTGGCGCCCCCGGCCGCAGCGGCAGCGGCCCCCGAGACCGGGGACGAGGCCTACAAGCTCAAGGTTCAGGAGCTCGAAACCCGCGTCAACGAGCTGAAAGAGCAGATCTTTCGTTCCAAGTCGCGGCTCGCGATCCTGAAAGAGACCGTGCTCGCGAGCAGCATCGCGGGCGCTGAAGCGCGCATGGTGCACAAGAACGAGATGGGCTCGAGCTTCAAGCTCGAGAAGGTCACCTACAGTCTGGATGGCGCCCAGATCTTCAGCCGCACCGACACCGAGGGCAAGCTCGATGGGCAGGAGCAGATCGAGATCTTCAGCGGTCCGATCGTGCCCGGCAACCACCTCGTGTCGGCCGTCATGGTCTACCGCGGCAACGGGTACGGCATTTTCTCGTACCTGAACGGGTACGTCTTCACCTTGCGCAGCTCGTACACGTTTCGCGCCGAAGAGGGGAAGCTCACGCGGCTCGACATCGTCGGCTTCGAGAAGGGCGGCGTGACGACGGACCTGAAGGACCGACCGGCGATCCGGTTCGATACGGAGCTGGTGGATTCTCGGAAGGCGCCCGCGGCGACCGAAGGCCGACCGGCCGGGGAAGACAGGTAATCGGACATGGCGTCTCGGCGATGGCGCGCGCTCGGGGCGTGCGCTCTGTTCTTCGCGCAGGTCGCGGGTGCCGCCGATCTCGAGGGCGTGCGTGCCGAGCTCGAGCGTGTCGCGTCGCAGGTCGGTGAGCTCGAACGTGTCTACCTCGCCCCCGAGGTCCTCGCGCGCAATGAGCGGCTCACGGCCCGCCTGAACGACGGTCAGCTCCTTTACCTCACACGCGACTACGAGCGCGCCGCCATGGTGCTCTTCGACGTCGTGGACGACCGCGAGAATCGGAGCCACCCCGCCTACGCGGAGGCGGTCTTCTATCTCGCCGAGTCCCTCTACGAGCTCGGCAACGACCGACCCGCCCGGGACTACTTCGTCGAGGCCTTGAACTACGCGCGCCCCAATGAGCGGCGCATCGCGGTCGCGCGTTTGCTCGACATCGCCGTGCGCACCCAGGACGCAGTCGCCGCGCAGACCTACCTCGCCAAGGCCGGCGAGCTCGTCGGCGAGGCGCCGGACGGTGCGCTCTACTACGCCATCGGTCGCTATCACTACCGCATCGGGCGCCACGCGGAGGCCCTCGAGGCGTTCGACAAGGTCGCTGCCGACCACCCGTTGAAGGTGCGCGCGAACTACTTCGCGGGCGTCGCGTGCGTTCGTCTCAAGAAGCTCGATGTGGCCGCGGAGCGCTTTCTCCAGGCGGTCGAAGCGCCGGAGACCCCCGCCAGCGTTACGGGCGACAACGACGCCGTCGAGATCCGCGACCTGGCCCGTCTCGCGTTGGCGCGCCTCCTCTACGAGCAAGGGCTCCTGGAAGAGGCCGTCGTCGCCTACGGGACGCTGGACGAGCGCTCCACGAAGTACGACCGCGCCGTCTACGAGAGCGTGTGGATCTCGGTGAAGCAGCTCGACTACGAGGCTGCGGTGCGCAAGCTCGAGCTGCTGCTCATCTCGCAGCCCGACGTGCTCCGCGCGCCGGACGTGCGGCTGCTCCAGGGCAAGCTCCAGCTGATGCTCAGCCGATTCAACGAGTCCTCTCTGGCCTACCAGGAGGTGCTCTACGAGTTCAATCCGATCCAAGCGGACATGAACCGTGTCCTCGAAGCGCAAAAGAATGACCTCGAGGGCCACTTCAATCGGGTCATCGGGAAGAACCTCGCGCAGTTCGACCTCACCTCGTTCTTGCCGCCCAGGGCGGCGGAGTTCGCGGGCCCGGACATCGAAGCCGACCGGGCGTTGGTGCTCGTGGGGGCGCTTGCCCAGGAGAAGCGCGACATCGATGAGGCGCGGCGAAGCGTCGAGCGCCTCGACGCCGCGCTCCAGGGTCCGAACCGCGTCGAGATCTTTCCGCGCTTGCACGAGGGCACCCTGCGGGCGCTCGAGGCGCGCGCGCGTCTCGTGGAAGCCCGCGCGCGCCTGAACGACGCCGCCGCGAGCGGGCGCTTCGACGCCGACGCCGAGTATCAGCGCCTCTCCAGCGAGCGACGGGCACTCGGCGAGAAGTACGCGCGCACGCCCCGGACCGCGACGGCCTTGCAAGAGCGCGATGACCGCGTGGACGACGAGCTTCGTCGGCTCGAGGGCGCCGGGCACCGACTCAGCGTCGACATCCGCGGCCTCGAGGCGCAGCTCTCGGCCCTCGACAAGTACGTGCGCGACACCACCGCGAGTCGCGGCGAGACCGGGGGGGAGCAGGCGCTCTACACCCAGGTCGAACGCGAGCTCTCCGAGGCCCGCACGCTGCGGGCTCGCTTCGACGAGCTGTCGCGCGCGCTCGACCTCGAACGGATTCGCACGGGCGTCAACGACCCCGCCAGCAACGAGGACGAACGCTTGCGCAAGGCCTACGGCGTCGCCCTCGACGCCGAGGAGAAGTGGCTGTCGGACCGCGGCGCAGCCCCTTCAGGCGCAGAAAAGCAGCGATGCGCGGAGCTCGAGGCGCGTCTGGCCGGCTACCTCGAGAAGTCGACGAAGCTGGTGGACGACCGCATCCTCGACATCCGGCGCCAGGTCGACAAAGAGCGCACGAACGTCACGAACTACGACAGTCAGCTCGCCGCCTATCAGGGCGAGACCGAGTCCCTCGGCGGCAAGATCGCGGCGCGGAGCTTCTTGAACGTCAAGGCGCGCATCGACGCGGTCGTCCTCGAGGCCGATGTGGGCCTGGTGGACATCGCGTGGAAGCAGAAGCAGGACCAATCGACGGCCATCGCCAACACCCGCGCGCGCGAGCGAAGCGAGCTCGACGCCATGGAACAGTTGTTGAAAGAGGCCAGCGGTGAGAAGTGAGCGTACGCGGGCTCGGCTCGCACTCATGGCGTGGCTGGTCGGCCTGCCCACCGTCGTCTCGGCGCAGGCCCCGGCGCCCGAGTCCGCGCCGGCGCCCGAGCCCGCGCCCGCGCCTGAGTCCGCGCCCGCGCCTGAGTCCGCGCCCGCGCCCGAGTCGGCGCCGGCCCCGGCCGCGGCACAGGCGAAACCCGCGGGCGACCTCCTCGAGCTGACCGAGGAGATGATCGCGTTCGAACGTGAGAGCGAGGAGTTCCGGCTCGACGTCGCGACCCTCGTGGAGCGTCGCTACGAGCAGAAGAAGACCGAGCTGCAGGCGCGGTACGACCAGGCCGTGTCGCTCCTCTCCATCGAGGAGCGCAAGCGCCGAGACGAGGCCATCAGCCGGCTCGAGGAGTTCCTGGGCAAGTACCCGGACAACGACCAGTTCACGCCCGACGCCCTGTTTCGCCTCGCCGAGCTTCACTTCGAGCGCGCCTACGACCAGTACCTGACGGCCCTCGAGACCTACGAGGTCGACCTCAAGCGCTTCGACAACGGGGAGCTCAGTGACTCCCCGGCCGAGCCCAGGCAGGACTACCGCGAAACCCTCGCTCTGTTCGATCGGCTCCTGAGCCGGTGGCCGAACAACCAGAACGCCGACGGCGCCATGTATCTGAAGGGCTACTGCCTCAAGGAGATGGGCGAGGACAAGCCGGCGGTCGACGAGTTCGCGCGGCTCATCCAGCGCTACCCGGAGAGCAAGTTCGTCCCTGAGTCCTGGCTGCGCATCGGCGAGTACCACTTCGACTACGGGGAGCTGCCCGCGGCCATCGAGGCCTACGGCAAGGTGCTCGCGTACAAGGACACCCCGTTCTACGACAAGGCGCTCTACAAGCTCGCGTGGACGTACTACCGCAACGACCAGTACGACGACGCCATCAAGCGCTTCACCGAGCTCGTCGAGTACAGCGACAGCCAGGCCCAGAAGACCGGCGTACAAGGTTCCGAGCTGCGCTCCGAAGCCATTCAGTACCTCGCGATCTCGCTCCAGGAAGAAGACTGGGACGGTGACGGACAGCCCGACCCCGACGCCGGCTTCCAGCGTGCGCTGCGCTATCTGCCCGGTGAGAAGCCCTACGAGAGCGAGGTCCTCGAGGAGATCGCGCAGATCTACTTCGACAACACGAAGTACAACGAGAGCATCGAGGCCACGCGCTTCCTGCTCAAGCGATTCCCGACGAACCCCGAGAACCCCACGCTCCACCAGAACATCATCAACGCCTACGAGCGCCTCCGGGAGTTCGACGCCTCGTTCAGCGAGCGGGACGTTCTGGCGAAAACCTACGACTTCGAAACGCCCTGGCACGAGGCCAACCGCAGCAATCTCGAGGCCGTCCAGAAGGCCCAGAAGCTCATCGAGTCCGCGCTCATCACGGCTGCGCAGTACCACCACATGCGCGCGCAGCAGTTGAAGGACGACGCAGGCAAGGGCACCGCGGGCGCCGAGGACGAGGCCATCCGCGAGTACAAGCTCGCGGCCGTCGCCTACGACAACTACCTGCGGAAGTACCCCGAGAGCGAGAACGCGTACGACCTCGGCTTCTTCTACGCCGAGTGCCTCTTCTACTCGTTCCGCTTCCCCGAGGCGGCCCAGCAGTACGAGCGTGTTCGGGACTCGGTCCTCGGCGAGAAGTACCGAGAGGTCGCGGCGTTCAGCTCCATCCTGGCCCGCGAGCAGTTCGTGAAGGCCGAGATCGAGGCCGGTCGCATCGCGCCGAAGTCCGCGTTGCTCGACAAGCCCATCGAGGAGACCGCCGCCCCGGAAACCACCGGTACCCCCTCCGGCGACGGCACCGAGGAGATCGCGACGATCACCGCAGAGCCCATGCCCGAGGACGTGGCGCGCCTTGTTCTGGCGCGCGAGACCTACGTGAAGAAGGGCTTCAACGACCCGTCTGACCCGGGCCGCCTGCCGCGCATCGCCTACAAGGCGGGCGAGGTCTACTACGCGTACCAGGACTTCCCGAAGGCCCGCGAATGGTTCGTCTGGCTGATCGAGAAGTATCCGAACGAGAAGGTGACCGTCTACGCCGCGCGCAGCATCATCCAGTCGTATCGGGTCGCTCGCGACTACGACAACATGGACCTCTGGGCGCAGAAAATCACGGCGGCCAAGATCGGCTCCAGCGAAGAGCAGGCCACGGTCGCGGCCGAGGCCAAGACCTACCAGCTCGGCGCGAAGTTCAAGAAGGCCGAGCAGCTCATGGCGGCCGCGAACTACGACGCCGCCGCGGCGAAGTTCATCGAGCTCGTGGACGCCGACCCCCAGCACAAGTTCGCCGACAAGGCGCTGAACAACGCCGCCGTCGCCTTTGAGAAGACCCGTCGCTTCGAATCGGCCACGAACACCTACGAGCGCCTCTATCGGGAGCACCCCGAGAGTGACCTCGCGCAGACCGCCCTGTACCGGGTCGGTGTGAACTCGGAGCGATTCTTCGACTTCGACCGCGCGGTCACGAGCCTTCTGTCTCTCGTCGACAAATACCCCGCGTTCCCCGAGCGCTCGGACGCCCTCTATCGCGCCGCCTCGATTCAAGAGGACACCCAGCAGTACCGACCCGCCGCGGCGAACTTCGAGCGTTATGCGGAGCTGTTCCCGAACAAGCCCGATACGGCCGACACCTTCTACCGGTCGGCGCGGAACTACCAGAAGCTGAAGGACACGCGGAACGAACTGCGCATCTACGACACCTTCACGAAGCGCTACGGCAACGACCCGAAGAACGCGAAGAAGATCATCGAGGGGCTCGCGCGCACCGCGGACGTCTTCGTGGAGCAAGGCAACGAGCGGTCGGCGCGCGGCGCGTTCGAGCGTGTCGTGGCCGAGTTCGATGCCCGCGGGCTGCAGCCGAACACCGTCGAAGCGGCGCACCCGGCGAAGGCGCGTTTCATGCTCGTCGAGTACGACTTCAAGAAGTACGAGGCGATGAAGCTCCAGGGTTCCCTGGTCAATCAGGGCAAGACCATCCAGGAGATGCAGAAGCAGCTCGCCGCGTTGAAGAGCAAGTACGGCGAGGTCACGGCCTACAAGTCCGTCGACTGGACGCTGGCGTCGTTCTACCGCATCGGCCACCTCTACCAGGTCTTCGCCCAGGCGCTGTATGCGGCGCCCGTGCCGCCCGGCATGTCCGAAGAAGAGGAAGAGGTCTACCGCACGCAGCTCGAGGACGTCGCGGTGCCCATCGAAGACGAGGCCGTGAAGAACTTCCAGTTCGCCTACGAGAAGGCGCGCGAGTTCCGGGTCACGAATGAATGGACGAAGCGCATCCTCCAGTCCTTGAACAAGTACAAGCCGAGCGAGTACCCGTTGTTCAAGGAGGAGCGTCGCATGCGCTCGTCGGAAGACCTGAGCCCCGCTCGTTTGCTGGAGCCCCCGCCGCCCCCTCCGCCCCCCGCGCCCGAGGGCGCTGACGAAGAGGCCACGGCCGAAGGGGAGGCCACGCCATGACCACCCTGCGGTCGCGAGACCTGGTGCTCGTTTTCGCCCTGGCGGGCTGCGGGGGCGCACCCGCGCCGACCGCGGCCGTCGCGCCGGCCAACGCGCGGTATACCGAGGGCACCGCCGGCCGCACGGACGTGCCCGCGCAGCAGGTCGAGGCGCGCGCCGCTGTCGACAGTGCGGCGCTCGAGCAGCTCTCCGCCGGTCGAGACGCGGCGAGCAGCGGCGACTACGGCCAGGCCCGGGCGGCGCTCGAGGGCGCCTCCCAGAAGGACCCCACGTTTCCCGAGCCTCACTACAACCTGGGGGTGCTCGAGGAGTGGCAGGGTCGCCCGGCCGAAGCCCGACGCCACTACGAGGCCGCCCTGGCCGTGAAGGCGGACTTCGGACCCGCGGTTCTGGCCATTGCCATGCAGTCCTTCCGCCAGGGGGACCGCGCCGGCGCCGTCAGCTACGCCGAGGGTCAGCTCGCGAAGAACCCCGACAGCAACGGCCTGAAGAACGCCGTGAATCGGGTGCGCCTGCTCGCCGGGCAAACCGAGGCCGCCATCCGAGACAGCATGCTGGTGCTGCGCGCCGACGAGAAGAACGTCGACGCGATGAAGATCCTCGCGGCGGGTTACGCACGACAAGGCAAACACGAGCTGGCGTTGTCGGTGTTGCGCAACGCCCGTGAGCTCGACGCCAAGGACCCCGAGATTCACGCGAAGATGGCGCGCAGCCACCTCGCGATGGACGAGAAGCCCGAGGCGCGCGTGGCGCTCGAGGCGGCCGTGAAGGTCCCGGGGGGCGGCAGCGCCGAGGCGTACAACGACCTGGGCCTCATCTACCACGAGGCTGGAGACTACGCCGGCGCCGAGGAGATGTTCCGCAAGGCGCTCTCCCGGTGGCCCGACATGGTCCAGGCGCACATGAACCTGGGCAGCGCGCTCAAGGGCCAGCAGAAGTACGCCGAAGCTGAAGGGGCGATGAAGCGCGCGCTCGAACTCGATCCGACGGCCGCCGACGTACAGTTCAACCTCGGTATCCTGTACCTCGATGGACAGCTGCCCACGCTGGAGGCCCTGGCGCGCTTGGAGCAGTCCGTCAGCTGGTTCGAACGGTACAAGCAGAACCCGAATCGCGCCGGCGCCCCCGACCCCGACCCCGTCGAGCAGTACCTCACCGAGGCTCGAAAGCGCATCGAGGTCGAACGGAAGCGCGCGGAGTCCGCGCGCAAGACCGCGAAAGACCCGGCCCCGGAGCCCGCATCGGCGGCCCCTGCGCCTGCAGCCCCCGAAGGAGGACAGCCCTGATGCGTCACCTGGTCCTCGGTGTGTTGGTCGCCTCGGCCCTCGCCTCGCCCGCCTCTGCGCAGGAGAAGAAGCGAGAGAAGGGCAAGGCCAAGGTCATCCAGATTGAAGCGTTGAAGGTCGAGGGCCAGATCCAGAAGCCTGAAGCCTTCTACATCCTCCAAAAGGGTGAGGTGAACTTCAAAGGGCTCGAGCCCCGGAAGTCGTTCCTCCCCGAGATCATCGAGAGCGTCGAGAAGGAACCGTTCTGATGCGTTGGCCCGAGAACTCCGGCACACCGGCCGCGGTCCAATCTCCGAGCGTGTCTCCGCGTTTGCGGGGCCGCGCGCGCGGTCTCGAGCGGAACCAGGAGTAAGGTCGCATGGCGCAGCCCACAGGCCAGAAGATCCTTCGGATCGGCATCGTCCAGAACGGCAAGATCATCGAGGAGCGCCTGCTTCGGAAGCGGGGTCCGGTCTCGATCGGTCAGTCGCCGAAGAACACCTTCGTGCTGCCGTCGTCCCCCTTCCAGCGCAGCTTCACGCTCTTCGACCTGCGGGGCGGCGCGTACGCGCTCAACTTCAAGAGCGACATGGACGGGCGCGTCTCCGTCGAAGACGCCGTGCTCGACCTCAAGGGCGTCATCGGCCGCAAGCTCGCGGACCAGAAGGGCGACGTCTACGCCCTCACGCTGTCCGAGAAGAGCCGAGGCAAGGTCGTCGTCGGCGACGTCACGCTGCTCTTCCAGTTCGTGGTGCCGCCCCCGCCGCCTTCCAAGCTGCAGCTCCCGGCGAATGTGCGTCGAAGCTTCATCTCGAACGTGGACTGGAACCTGACCAGCGCGCTCCTGGGCAGCATGCTCATGCAGGGCGCGCTCGTGGGCGCGGCCCTCCTCTACGACCCGCCGGAGAAGCCCCGAGGCATCGAGGTCATTCCCGACCGGGTCGTCGAGTTGCTGACAAAGCCGAAAAAGAAGGAAGAGGTCGTCAAGAAGGACGACAAGGGCGACGACAAGAAGGAAGAGGTCGTCGAGAAGAAGGACGAGCCCAAGCCCGTGCGTCAGCCGGCGCGTAAGGAAGAGACTCAGCAGGCGAAGAAGCCCGACGAGAAGGCCCCGACGCCCGTGAATGACGAAGTGCGCAAGGAAGAGGTCAAGAAAGAGGTCGCCAACAAGACCATCTTGAAGTTCCTCGGCACGACGGGTGAGGGGGGCGCGGAGTCCATCGTGGACAAGCTCGCCGGGGGCAGTCCCGACGTGAACATCGCGACGGCCTTCGAGGGCGCGAGCGGCGTGCAGGTGGCCGACGCCGACACCCAGGAGCGTGACCGTCGGCGCATCTCGGCCAATGGCGGCGCCGGCAATGTGGCGGGCCTCAAGGAGAGCGACATCGCGACCAAGGCGGGCGGCCCGGTCGACACCGGCAAGAAAGCCCCGGAGGTCCAGGTCAAGGCGAACGTCAAGGCGAGCGAGCCGAGCGAGACCTTCGGCACGGGCACCCTCGACCAGGGCAAGATCAGCGACACGGTGAAGCGGCGCATGGGCGCCGTGAAGAGCTGCTACGAGAAGGAACTGAAGCGTAACCCGGAGCTCCAGGGCAAGGTGACCATGCAGTTCACCATCGAGGAGAGCGGTCGCGTCGGCGCGGTCGACGTGAAGCAGGACACCATGGGAGATCCGGCGGTGGGCGAGTGCATCAAGTCGGCGATCTCGCGGTGGCGTTTCGACAGCCCCGAGGGCGGCTCCATCACCGTGGCCTTCCCGTTCATCTTCTCTCCGTCGAACTGAACTTCTCCATCGCTGTACGATCACCGAGAGGTGAGTGAGTCTTTCGTTGACCGGGCGGGGTCCATTCAGTAGAAGCCGCTCAGGAGGCGTCGTCCATGCGTAAGGTACGAACCGGTCTGCTCGTCACGGCGCTTGCGCTGTGGACCGCCGCAGCCGGCGCGGCCGACACCCCGGCCACGCCGGGGGCGGGACGCTCGACGCCACCGCCGGTCGACACGATGCCGGACAAAGACGAGACCCTCGAGTTCGCCCGGAACGCCGTGGCCGAGATGGAGGGCTCGCTCGTCGAGTCCCAGGAGAAGGAAGCCTCGGCCGTCGGCGTGAAGGACTTCATGCAGGTCAACTGCGTGGACGAGAAGGTGAAGGCGATGATGGGCCTTCTCCAGATCGGGCAGATGGCGCGCAAGTCCCTCGAGGACGCGTTCAAAGACTACGAGAACGCCAAGCCCGTGGACGCTCAGGCCGTCCAGGACGCCCGCGGACAGCTCATCGATGCGCAGACCAAAATGCGTGCGCTGAGTGCCGAGGCCGAGCAGATCAAGCTCGTGCAGCACAACAAGACCAAGCTGACGCTGGCCAAGTCCCGCGTCCGGACGCTGCGCTCCGAGGTCGACAACTGCGTCGGCGAGATGAGCATGTACACCGGCGAGTCGGTCACCGAGGCGTCGATCGACGACGACATTCGCGAGGACGACCCGACGGAAGGCGAAATTCTCGCAGGCGATCCGCTCGACAGCGAGCGTCCGTACGACATGACGCCGAGCATGCCTCGGTGACCTCGGTGAAGAAGAGCTTCGGTCCTCGACGATGAATTTTCGCGAGTCAATCTGGGGGACCGCGGCAGTGGGGTCACTCTTCACCATCGGGCTCTGTAGCGCCGCGCGCGCAGAGGGCCCGGGCATTCGCAACGGCGACCTGGTGATCCACCCGGAGGCCCAGGCGGGCGCCGGCGTCGACAACAACGTCTTCTACGAAGACAGCAGTGAGTCCCCCGTCAACGCGACGGTCACCCGGTTTGGGCTGGGCGTCGGGCTCGAGAATCGGCACCCGAACAAGATCAGCCTCTCGCTCGACGCGGACTCTCGTTTTCGGTTCCTCTTCGGGGACGCGGACGCGGACACGAAGCGGGCCATCGAGGCGCGCAACGGCTTCGACGTGGCCAGCGCAGACGCGACCGTCGCGATTCTGCCGCGCAATCCGTTCACCTTCGAGCTCACGGCCGCCGCGAACTACAAGGACCGGCCCGCCTTCGAGGACTCGACGGACGGGTACCAGCGCCTGGAGTTCAAGCCCGGCTTCGACCTGCGGTTCCGACCGGGGACGAACCCCGACTCTCGGCCGTTCGAGCTGCGACTGGGCTACCGCGCCCAGCTCGTGCGCTTGCTCGACTGTGAGTCCATCGGCATCTGCTCGGCCGACAAAACGGGCCACGAGCTGCGATTCCTCACCGCGTGGAAGTTCCTGCCGAAGACGGCGTTGTCCTTCGATGCGCGGTGGACGGCCATCGACTACGACAAGGCCGGGAGCGCGCCCCTCGCCGCGGGTGCCGCGGCCGCGGAGCAGAACCGCGACGCG
This sequence comes from Bradymonadia bacterium, assembly GCA_049318805.1. Taxonomy (GTDB): domain Bacteria; phylum Myxococcota_A; class Bradymonadia; order UBA7976; family UBA1532; genus CANLBD01. Next base: position 1,503 of record JBMOFP010000039.1, on the reverse strand, counting down.
ATGCCGCTCGAGCTGGCCGTCGGGCTCAAGGGGCTCGTCACGCGGCGCCTGTCCGTCACGCTGCGGCTCGGCTACGAGAACAGCTTCAACGACGCGGGCGAAGGCTACAACGGGCTCATCGCCACCACGGAGCTGCAGTACGCCATCGAGCCTTCGCTCAAGGTCACCCTGGGGTACAACCGCGACGCTCGGGACAACAGCTACTCAAACTTCTACGTGCTGAACCAGGCCTACACGGAGGCCGAGCTCTACTTCTTCGGCCGCTGGAACCTCGGCGGGCGTTTCGGCTTCGACCACTACGCGTTCTCCGAGACGAGCGGCGATGCCGTGGTCGAGCCCCGCGAGGACCCGGTCCTCACCTACGGGGTGCACGGCGGCTACAACCCGATGGAGTGGCTGGCGATTCGGCTCTCCTTCGAAGGTGAGAACAACCAGACCGACTTCGCCATCGTGGACGGCAATCCGAGCGCGTACCACCGCACGCTCGCGCTCCTGTCGGTCGAGGCGAAGTACTGACGTGGTGCGACTGGGCCTCATCGGCCTGCTCTGCCTGATCGCCTGTGGCGGGCCGGACCGACGCCGGACCGACACGGCGCCTCCGGCGCCGCCAGAGCCCAACGCCGAGATTCTGCTCCAGAGCGCGACGCTGGGGCCGTCGGACGTCGTCGAGATCCGGGTCTACGAAGAGCCGCGGCTGAGCGGGGTCTTTCGGCTCGACGCCGACGGCACCGTCCAGTTTCCGCTCGTCGGCACGATCAACGCGGCCGGCCTGTCACCGGGTCAGTTCGCCGAGCGGCTGACGGAGCAACTGCGCGCGGGCTTCATTCGAAACCCACAGGTCACCGTCCTGCTGAAGGAGTTGAACTCCAAGCGGGTGATCGTCTTCGGGCAGGTCGCGCGCCCGGGCACCTTCCCTTTCCAGGAAGGCATGACCATCGTTCAGGCGCTGACGATGGCGGGCGGTTTCAAGGACCTCGCGGACCAGAACAAGACCGTGCTCACGCGCCGCGTAGATGGGGCCGAGAAGCGCTTCGTGGTGCCGGTCGAGGCCATCGGGCTGGGCCGCGAGCCGAACCTGGCGCTCCAGCCCGGGGACATCATCTTCGTGCCCGAAACGTGGCTGTAAGGCCGCGGGCGACGAGTCCGAGCCGGTGGGCCGGGGAAGTCAGCGCGAACTTCATCGCCTGAAAGCGCAACGCGCTCGGGTGGGCAGGGGTCGGCGCGAGGGCGGGCATCCAGCTCGCCAGGGGACTGAAGGGGGCGGTCGCCGCAAGGCCCTCGAGAGGCAGCTCCGGGAGGAGCCAGCGCGCCCGAGCGAGGGCGAGCGGCCACGCCGTCGCGAGCCCGCAGGCGCGCGCGAGCTCGCCGACCCGTGCCATCGCGCCCGGGCCCGACAGCGCGCGCAGCGCGAGCACGAGGTCGACGACGTCCGTGAGGTCCGTATGGAACGAGCCCTTGACCTGGTTCACGAGCCAGAGCAGCAGCCGCCCTTCCGGACTGGGA
>JBMOFP010000038.1:0-37127 GCA_049318805.1 Bradymonadia bacterium | reverse complement strand
GGTGCGCGGCGGAGTAGCCGTCGGCCGTTGCGACGAGGTCCGCGGTGGTCCAACAGCGAAGTTCACCGAGACGACCATCTGCGGGCGCGTCAGGCGGGCACCAGCGGCCGCGATCGTGCGAGTAGCAGAGAAACGCACGCCGGACCTCGTCGGCACGACAAAGTCGACGGCCCGCAGTGCTACATGCAGCCGCACCGCGGTCGGCGTGGCTCGACAACGACATCACGTCGCTGGGCGCCAAAGTGGGTGCCGTGTCGATGCAGACGCCAGAGCCGACGGGGAGTGTGGCGGGCGGACAGACCGACAGCTCGTTGCCCGACGAAGCGGGTGCGCCCTCAGGTCCAGGTGGCCCGGCGGGGCCTGAGGGACCCTCGGGACCGGGCTCCCCTTTCGGTCCAACGGGGCCCTGTGACCCGCGCTCTCCCGAGCACGACAACAAGGCGCACAGGCCAATCATGAGGCTCGCTCCGAATCGCGTCATCTCAGCTCCAACTCTCGGTCCTCCGGCAGTTCGATGCGCTGTTCCAACGTCACATGCCTCCCATACCGGGTCACGAAGCGCCACTCCGCGGGATGGAGAGACGCCCCGACCCGCTTCAGGCGCTCCCCACGGGTGGATGTCCACCACCGCACGCAGTCGGCCGCGGGCGCGGCGCAGCCGATCGGGCGCTCCGCCTTTCGCCCGGGCCCTTGCACCACCCGGGCGAAGCGCGCGTTCTCCAGCGCGGCGTTGGGGGCGCTGAGCGCGGCCAGGGCGCGGGCCGAGGCCGATGCCGCGCCCGGTGTCAGGCCGACCAGGATCCTTTGCGCGGCCCCGTTCGGTCGGCCGCGCAACTGGAGCGTATTGAGGGGCAGCGGCGCGGCGCCGAAAAACGGCGTGAGCGCGGCTTCGATGGCCTCGACCCCTTCACCCGTTACGACCTGAGCCTCGCATCGCCACTCGTTGCCCTCGCGCACTAGGAAGGGCTCGGACTCCGGTACCCCCGCGCGGCGCGGCCAAGCCTCGAAGCACGCGGGCGGAACGAAGCCGCCCCTCTGGACCTGTCCGTCGACCGTCTGCTCGGCGATCTCAGTCTCGACAGCCCCTCCGGGCAGGCGAAGCTCGGCGCCCAGGTCCAGGTCGGGGTAGGGGTTCCGCACGCTGAAGCCCAGCACGTTGACGCGGTCGCCACCGTCCACCAACAGACCCAGCGTGCCTGCATCGACGGCACTCAACCTCGGCGCCTCGACATCCGCCGCCGCAATCCCCACCACCTCCAACGCCGGTGCAACCCGCACCAGCGTCACACCCACTCGCCTCACCCCCGTCCACCCGGCGTCATCCGTCGCATCCACTTGCACACACAGCGGCCGCGTCGCTGGCCCCTCCACCTCGAGCGGATCGAACCCCAGCACGTCCGCGTCCAGCGCGAACCGCACGCTCCCCTCCGGCGTCGCCTCGAGCACCAACGGCTCGCCGAGCAACACCTCCCCCTCGAGCGCCGCGACCTCCACCGCCGCGCAGGTCTCGAAGGCCCACCGCGCCGTGACCACCGTCGGCCCGGCATCCACCGCTCGCCACGCCAGCGCCACGGGGTTCGGCGGCGAAGCGTCGGCCTGCCAACGGTTCACCCACCGCGCGATCTCGACCCCCTCCGCGTCGAGCGCCGCGTCGTCCAGGCGAACGGTCGCGCGGCCCTCCAACGACTCGGGCAAGGGCCACGTGTCGAGCCCGCGCTCGTCGACGTAGGCCGTCGGCACACCCTCGATCCGCGGCGGCGTCCGGTCGTGGCGCACGGTGGCCTGCTGCACCTCCGACACGTTCCCCAGGGCGTCTCGCCCGCGCACCCGTAGGGTCCGCGAGCCCTCTCGACCCCCGAACGAGACCTCCGCAAACACCTCCATCCCCGCGCCGGGCGCGGCCACCGTCTCGATCGCCTGGTCGTCGACCGTCACCTCCACGGTGCCGGCTTCGTCCAGCGTCACCGCGAGTGTGACGGGATCGTCGGCGACGGCGCTCACGGACCCCAGCGGTCGCCCGTTCAGGCTCGTCGTCAGGCGAGGCGGTTGGTTGTCGATGACGAGGACGCTCCGCTGGGTGCTCTCGCGGCCCAGCAGGTCGCGGGCCCGGGCGGTGAGCGTCACCTCGCCGGTGAGCACGCTGCGGGTGTCCAGGGTCCACGCCCGCGCGTCCGGCGCGCCCACCGGCAAGGGCGACAGCAGGCCCGGCGGCGCGCTCGTGAGGTCGAGCGCCGCGACCCCCGACGGGTCCTCGGCGAAGACCGTCACGAGCAGCACACCCCGCACCCGCCCCGCGACCTCGGCGCCCTCGACGGCGGAGAGCGCCAGGGGCGCGATGGCCGGCCCGGTGTCGTCGAGCGGCTCCGGGACCTGGTCGGGATCGAAGAGCGCCGAGGTGTCGAGCGCCACCCCCGTGGACAAGAGGCCCACGACCTCGTCGGCGCGCAGCGCGGTCTCACCCCGCCCGAGCCAGCGCAAACACGCCCGCGCCAGGTCGGTGCGGAGCGCGTGGGCGGGCAGGGGGAGCTGCGCGTCGCCCTCGCGGCCGTCTTGCGTGCCATCGCCGAGGTCGCGGGCGTAGAGCCGCACCAGGTCGAAGACCGTGAACGCGCCGCCCTCCGGGGCGTTCAGCGTCAGGGCGAGGTCGCGGGCCTGTTCGCTCAGGCAGCCGAGCGAGAGCAACGCACGGTCGGCGGCGCCGGGCGGGTGCAGCGTCGCCGAGGGCGGCCACGTCGGCCGCAGCGACAGCGGCGTGGGCACGTCGAAGCGTTGCATCAGGAGCGCGAGCGTCTCCTCGAAGACACCCGCGCGGTCCGTGTCTTCGGCGGCGTTGCCCAGCGCGCGGCTGTAGGCGAGCGTGGTCCACGGTGTCAGCACGATGTGGGTGGGCTCCGCGCCCGCGGGCCCGACGAGCGCGGTGAGTGTATCGTCGGTCTCCCAGGGCGCGGCCTCGCCCCCCCGCGCCTCGTCGAGGTAGCGGCTCGAACCGTCCGCGGAGCCGCGCGCCACCAGGGTCAGCGACCCCTCGAAGCCGTCCACGGTGAGTGAGAAGCGGCCCTCGACGTCCGTGTAGACCGCGGCGAGGGGCGGGACCCCATCCGCCTCGGTGCCGGCCACGAAGGCCTCGACACGCACGTTCGAGCCTGGCCCCTTGAAGACATCCCCCGTCACGACGCGCCGCCCCGTCTCGGCCCGGGCCCACGCGGTGCCCTCGGTGCGTCCCAGCCCTTCGCCGTTGAGCGCCCTGGCCTCGACCCGAACGCTCCGGCCCGCGACACCCTCGAGGTCGAGGCGCGCCCGGAGCCGCTCCGGCGCGGGGTCCAGATCGACGACCTCGCGGGGCGTCGGGTCCAGGTCCGTCGACCATCGCCCCTCCAACAGGGCCACGCCGGTCTCGGCGTCCTCGGCGTCGACCTCCAGCCCGAACTGGTCGGGCACCGCGGCGTTTTCCTCCGGCGAGGTGAACCGCAGCGTCGGCGGCGTGAGGTCGGAGCCGGTCGCCACGGCGCACGCCGGGAACGCGTCGCTCGGCGAGCACCGGAGCCGCATCAGCAAAGGACGAAACGTGCCCGGATCCACCGCCGACCACGCCGGGTCTTCGGCCAGCACTTCGAGGACGGCGTTCGCGAGCTCCCCGCGCAGCGTCTCGGGGCCCGGCACCGCGGGGCCCTCGGCGCCCGCGTCTCCGTCCATCCGACCCGCGACGGGTCCAAAGGTCGCGTCGGCCCGGAGCGCGGCCAACAAGGCGTCCGCGCTCGGCACGGGGGCGACGGCGCGCCGCGACAGCGCCTCGGCGAGCACCGGGAAGGCCCGCACCAGGAGGGCGTGGGCGCTCTCGGTGTCGTAGGCGCCCTCGCCGGGCCTCGCGACCGGCGTTTCACAGGGCGAAAAACCGAGGTGGTCGCGCACCGCGGCGCGCGCCCGCTCCGCCCCCTGCGCCGTGCCCGCGAGCCGATGCCCCTCGGCCAGCGCCACCTCCCAGGTCGACCACGGGCTCGCCGTCACGGTCCGGGCCTCACCGTCGCTCAGCCCCAGGACCAGCGCCCACAACGTCTCGGCGCTCGCCGTGCCGTCGCCCCGGGGCACACGCACCACATAGTCCCCGGCCGGCACCGGCACGGCGAACCGAAAGCGGCCCTCCGGGTCCGTTCGGGTCGACGCGACGTCCGTGCCCAACCCACCGTCAGACGTCGTCGTATGCAGGAAAACGGCCTGGTCCGCGAGCGGGGCCTCGAAGACCACCTGACCCGTGAGGACCGGGACGAGCAGGGGCGGTGACGTCTCGCCGCAGGCCACTGCAAGCAAGGCCGCCCCAACGCCCCATCGTGCCCCGCCGCCCATGGACCGAACGCTAAGCCGCTGGGGCTTTGTCGGTCAATGATAGGGCGACTTCTGACGCGTCGCGCTCAGGTCGAGGGGGTCGGGCGCTGCCCCGAGGTCCGCAGCAGCGTGTAGCCGATGGTCAGGACGATCACGAGCACGATGAAGCCGAGCGAGATCCACTTCGGCGGGTCGAGGCTGAGGTCGGCCGGGATCGTCTCGCCGATCTGCGGATAGAACATCCCCACGGTGCTGTGCACGATGGGCCCCGCCTCCTTGAGCAGGATCTTCAGGCCGGCGAAGGCCAGCAGGATGCCGATGCCCTGCTGCATGTAGGCGAAGCGCTCCCGCATGTTCTCGATCAGGAAGTAGATGGCGCGCAGCCCCATGACGGCGAGCAGGTTCGACGACGCCACGATGTAGAAGTTCTGGCTGATCGCCATGGCGGCCGGCAGGGAGTCGAAGGCGAAGGGTACGTCGGTGCCCTCGACGACCAGGACCACGAGCAGCAGCAGCGTCGCGCGCCGCTCGCCGTTCACGGTGGTGAAGAACTTGTCCCCGTCGTAGCGCTTCTCGAACTTGATGACCTTGCTCGCGACCCGCACGAGCCAGTTGTTCTCGAGCGCGGTCTGCTGAGCCTCCTCGGACTCGTCGCCCTTCTCCTCGAAGAAGAAGATCTTCGCGGCCGCCCAGAGCAGGAAGAGCGCGAAGAAGGGGAGGATCCACCAGAACTGATGAATGAGCGCCGTGCCGCCCAGGATGATGGCGCCGCGCATCACAATGACGCCGATGATGCCCCACTTGAGCACCTTGTGTCGGGCCTCGGGGGGCGTCCGGAACGCCGCGAAGATGAAATAGAACATGAAGAGGTTGTCGAGGGAGAGGGTCTGCTCCATCGCCCAGGCGCCGAAGAACTCCGTCGCCAGGGTCAGGGCCCACGCGGAGTCGGGCGCGGTCGCGCCCTCGCGCACGTAGAAGTGCCCGAAGTACACGTAGATGAAGACGTTGGTCGCCAACGCGACCCCGACCCAGAACAGAAACGTACGCAGCGCGGTCTTGGTGGTCACCGTGGGTCTCCCTCGAGGCTCCGGTTCGATTCCGGAGCGCGCGTGAATGCCAGAATCAGGGCGCGCCTGCAAACGCCGGGCTCAGCCCACGGCGTGTCTGCGTCAGCGCTCCAGGACCAGCGGCCACGGCGCGTCGCCCGGCCGTAGCGTGTGCGGCTGAGCCGAGGTGCGCAGCGGCGGCAGCGCGGCGAAGGACACCTGTGTCGGATCGGCCGTGGGCGGCACGGTCGGCTCGACTTGCAGCGACAAGACCTCGGTGGGCCCTGCGTCGACCTCGTAGGTCAGGAGCACGGCGAGCCGCACACGCTGCTGGCCCTCGATCCGGGCGGCCCCCTCGCGCGCCTTGGGGACCAGCGGGACCGAGCCCGCCCGGAGAACGAGGCCGCGGGTCAGGGTCGGTGCCATCTCGAGGCCGAGGAGCGCACCCTCGTCGGGGCTCAGACGGCCGTCGCGGTTGACGTCGAACCGAAAGCTCTGGAGCTGCGAGGCGCCCTTCGGGAGCACCTGTGACACCAGCAGGTCGACGGTCAGGCGGCCCTGCTCTCCGAGCCGAGCCGTGCCGCGGACCTCGCGGGTGAGGTCCGCCTCGTGGGCGTGCGTGACCGCACCCCAGAGCAAGATGAGAACGATGAGGGTCCGCTCAGTGCCCATGCCGGAACTGGTCGAAGATCACGCGCACGTCCGTCAAGTCGTGGCGGACGCGCGGGAAGCCCAGGCGCGACGGCACGAGGTTCTGCTTCGCCCAGCGGCGCTTCTCGGCGGCCTCGTCGCGCGGCAGGCCCCGCTTCTCGACCGTGGCCGACTGCGCCGCCGGGACGTCCTCCACGCCGCGCCCCTTGCAACGGCGCGGTCGCACGCCCGGCGCGACCCACTCCGCCTCACCCACGTTCACCCAAATCGGGTTGGTGATCGCGTAGGGGGTCCAGCGCTGCAGGGGCCCCGGTTCGAGGTCGCCGTACTCGCTGCTGCCGAAGCCGAGCGGCCCCCCGATGGAGACGAGCGCGTCGTCGATCTGGCTCGGGGGGATCGTGATGGGCGGTGCCACGGGGAAGAGGTTCGTGTCGCCCTCGACCTCGACGACGAACCAGGTGTCCTTCGGCACGGCGAGGTCGAACTCCTTCACGAAGCGACCGTCGGCGATCGTGACGTCGAAGGTCTCGACCACGTAGCCGTTGGCCGTGATGCGGCCACGCTTCGCGTCCAGCCACGGCGCGACCTGCACGTCGACCTTCAGCTTGACCGACGACTTCGTGGTCTTCACCTCGGCGCCGATGGACTGACCCTCGACCGTGGCGAGCACGAAGGGTCCGTTGGTCACGAGCGCCGCGTGGTTTCGGAAGGCCTTGACCACGTCCGGCAGCTTCACGTCCCGCGGGGCGTCCACGCCCAGGTTCAGGTAGGTCCGCGGCACGCCGATGTCCTCGGAGTCGTGGCTGTCGGAGTTCCCGGTGCCGACGATGCGACGACCCAGGTTCAGCAGGTTGAACCAGTCGTCCACGGCGCCCGGGTAGGCGACCTCCCCGTCCTCTTCACAGAGCACGGTGCCCGGTGTCTCCGGCAGGTTCGCGAGTGTGTCCTCGGGGATGTCGAGCCCCTCGATGGACTCCGGTCGTGTGGCGTTGCGCACCTGGGCCACGACCCCGCCGTTGAAGAGCTCCATGGCGTCGAACTCGAGGCTGAAGGTGCTCTCGCCCTCGGGTGTGTAGAAGGCGCTGCCGCTCGGTGCGACGAGGTTGCCGAAGTCGACGGGCATGAGCGTGTCGATCTCGGCGCTGAGGGCGTTGAAGTTGTGCTGCTCGAAGTACCCCAGGAGCGAGTCGCGCGGGTGGTTCACCTGCACGATGGTGTTCTCCGGGCCCAGGAGACCGTGCTCTCGAATCCCGGCGAAGAGCTCGTCGGGGGTCTGTTGGGACCACTCGAAGGCGCCCTTCGTGATCTTGCCGACCTCGTAGCGCAGCGGGAAGCCGTTGAAGTGCCCGGCCTCCAGGGTCGTGAGCTCGAGGCCGACCTGCGAGGTCATGTAGTCCTGCAGACCGAGGCGCTCGATGTACGGCGCGTAGTCCGTGATGAAGTTGTGGTCCGTCGAGGTCAGCAGCTCGAGACCCCCGGCCGCCGCGCCGAGCACCCGCTCCTCGAGCGGCAGGCTCGAGTCGAGAGACGGGTCGGCGTGCACGTGGAAGTCGCAGGCGATCCACCCTTTCGTGTCCAGGACCTGCCGGAGCTGTGCGGCGACCTGGGCCGGCTTGCCCGCGCCGACGGTGATGCGCCGACGCTCGACGGTGTACTCGGGGCCGCGGGACACCCACACCTCCCAGTCGCCCGGCGGTACGGTGAGGCTCACGCGGCCCTCGATCCCGGTGAAACCGTGGGTCTCGAGGTAGCGCAAGGTCTCGGGATCATTGGGATTGTCGGGCGTCAGGTCCACGTGCCGCCAGTGCTCGCCGACCCGCGTGTCGAAGAGGAACCGTCGGGCCTCTTTGCCGGCGTTCTCCTTGCCGTAACGGCCCACCACGCTGACCTTCGCGGGCAGCGGGCGGCCGTCCTCGTCGACGACCGTCACCGCCAGGTGCGCCGCCGTCGGCGCGTCGAGTCGCAGGAACTGACCGCCGCTCCCGACGTCGAAGGGCACCTTCTCCGAGAGCATCGGGTGCTCGAGGATGCGCGCCGAGTAGCTGCCCTTCGGCATTCGGCCGCGGAAGCGACCCGAGGCGTCCGTGTAGAACTGGTTGACCGGGGCGTCGCCCGAGTAGACGACCACCGACGCACCCGCCACAGGCGCGGCCGTCAAGGCGTCGCGCACCTCGCCGGCGAGCTCCTCGGTGGCGAGGCCGCGCAGCTCGTAGACGGTGTTCATCACACTCGCCACGTCGCCATCGCCGATGATGAAGTAGTTCGTGATGCCGAAGGACTCGTCGGGCTCGAGCTTCGCAGGGGCCTGCCCGTAGAAGACCGCGGTGAAGGCCGACGCCAGAAACGGGATCAGCATCGCGTCGTCGCCGACCTCGACGCCGTAGGTCTCCGTGTAGCGGTTGGCGCCGGTCTCGGCGTTCACCTGGGCCTTCGCGAAGCTCGGGACCTTCGGATCGGGCAATGCGAAGAGGCCGTAGGAGATGCCGGTGCTGCTGGTCGTCACGAGGCCGGGCGTGATGAGACCGGGGAGCGCGGGGAACCCGAGGCCCTTCTCGGCGGCGACGGCGTAGCTGTCGTCCAGCGCCCAGCGCACGCCGTAGCCGGTACCGGGCACAAAGACGCTGTTGCCGGCCCCGAACAGGCTGATGAAGCCCATGGGCACCTGGAACGGAGTCGTCGCGCCCAGGAGCGTGGAGAGCAGAGGGCCCACGGTGGGCGAGGGCATCTCGATGGCCGTCTCGGTGATGTTTTTCACCGAGGCGTTGAGCTTCACGTAGCGCGCCCCCGGGGGCAGCTCGTAGACCATCTCGTAGGCGAGGTTCGGCTCCGTCTCGGGCCGACGCGGATCCAGCAAGCCGAGGATGCCGCCGTCGGGCTGGGCGTTCGAGTTCGTCACGACCTGGTTGAGCGTACGGGTGAGCGTGAGGAAGTCCCCGCCCGTGCCGGTCACGCTGACGCGCGCCGAGCCGCCGTCGCTGCCGTCCGAGAGCACCTTCACGGCGTCGGGCACGAGCGCCTGGATGAAAAAGACGGGGAAGAGCTCGCCGAAGAGGTCCTTGCCGCGTCCACCGGCGGGCGTGCCCGGCTCCATGGGGCGCTGGAGGTCGGCGTCGATCAGGCTGCCGCCGTAGACGCCGAAGCCTCGCGAGAAGCCGGGCCCCTGGATGACGATGCGGACCTTGTCGTTCTCGAGCAGGAAGTCCCCGACCTCGCCGAGCGCGCTCGGTCCCCCCACGAGCTCGGTCCGCGACGCGATCTGCCGGCCCGTCGCGCGGGTCTCGACGTTCTCGCACGCGCTCACCGCCAGCCCGAGACCGCAGAGCGCGACGAGCGCGCGACGTCGACCCGTGGCCTTCGCGCGGCGCATGTTCAGAACGCTCCCTGGAAGAGGACGTCCAGCCGGTCGTTGTCCACGGCGCGGGCGTCGTTCTCCTGAACGAGGTTGTAGTCGAACTTCACCTTGAACACGTCGCCCGGCAAACACGCACCGAGACCGACGGTGTGGACCGTGACGTCGTCCGTGGCGATACGGTCGACGGCACCCGGGCCGTCGGCTTTGACGTCGGACGTGGGGTCGAAGTGGGCGAACCGATACGCGGGCGTGAGGCCGAAGGGCGCGTCGTACCAGACCTGCACGTGGTAGCCCTGCGCCTTACCCTCGGGCTCGGCCGAGACCTCCTTCACCGTGTCGGTCTGCATCATGAGCTGACCCAACAAGTGAGCGCCGAAGGCCTGGGCCCGCAGGTCGAAGGCCATGGCGCTGCGCTCGGTCGTCAAGCGGTCCGGAGGCGCGCCGTCCGTGAGCTCGTTCATGTGGTAGCCGACGCCCACGGTGACCCAGGGGCCGTACATCAGCTCGAGGCGCGCGGTGTACGCGAGCTTCTCGTTGTCGTTCTGCGGGCGACCGGCGGCGTTGCCGTTGGTCGCCGAGAGCGCGTAGGCGAGGCCGAAGCCCTCTTCCCGGTCGGCGCCGTCGCCGAAGTAGATGGGGTCGCTCGAGAGCATGAGGCCGACCTGGCGATCCAGGCTGAGGCCCTGGAGGTTGTAGCCCTCGACACCCTTCACGCCGCGGCTCTCGATGGCCGCCTCCGCGAAGACCAGGTCCTCGGTCGACGTGGCCTCTTCGGCGTCGAAGGGCGCCTCGAACTGCCCGGCCGTGAGCTTGATGTACTTGCCGAGCGTCGTTTGCTCGACGAAGGCGTCGGTCAGGCGCGCGTCGATCTCCCCCTCGGCGGAGTTCGAGTCCCGTCGGCGGTCCACGGCCCCGTCCAGGGCGACGTGTACGCGGGTATCCCCCTTGCGGGCGTCGACCTTGATGCGCGCGTCCACCATCTGGAAGCCGTCGTACTGACCGACGAAGTCGCTCTCGGCGTTGTCGTTGAAGACGGTCGAGAAGAGCGTACGGACGTAGCCGTGGAGCTCGAGCTGCATGCCGGGGCGCCCCGTCACGGGGAGTGGGGCGTCGTGCACCATGATCGCGCCGACGGGGGCCGGCGCGACCAGCGTCGGCGGGGCGGGCGGAACTGGAGCTTCGGACGGGACGGCGACCTCGGCGGCCTGAGCGAGGGCGCCAGCGGGCGCCAGGGAAGCGACGACAAAAACGGCGGCGAGCGGCTTCTTCACGGTTTCTCTCCCTCGAGCAGGCGTCGTTCGATGTGCTCAATGACTGCGGGCACGTCACTCCAGTCATCGGCGACGAAGTGCGCGCCGTGGTCAAGGAGTCGCTGTCGACCTACGGACAGGCGGCGCTCGCGCTCCTCGGGGGAGAGCGAGCGATAGGCGTCGAGGTCCAAGCCGAGCTCGTTGCCGGGGCCGACGAGCCCAAGGGTCCAGCAGCCAGCGGCGTGGCCCTCGGCGATGTCGGCGGCCGTATCCCCGATCTTCAGCACGGCCGAAGGCGGCCAGACCCCGAGGGTCCGTAGGTTGTCGAAGACCATCCACGGCGCCGGTCGCGCCTGGGGCACGTCCGTCACGGAGAAGCGCGCGTCGGGCACGAAGCCCTGCTCCGCCGCGAGGGCCGCGCAGGCGTCGCTCATGGCGCGGGTGTAGCCCGTCGTGGTGCCGATCTTGACGCCGCGGGCGCGCAGCCCGTTCACGACCTCGAGCAGCCCGGGCAGCAAGGTCGAGGTCTCGCGAATCACCTCGAGCTGCGCGGTCTCGAAGGCCGCGTACAGCGCGTCCACGTCGGCTTCGCTCGGCGCCCGCCCCTGCATCGCCCGGACCTGCGCGTCCACCGCGGGCATCGCGAGGATGGCGGTCAGGTGCTCGCGCTTCGCCGTGCCCATGGGGACGCGGGCCTGCGCCTCGGTCACCGTGTAGCCGTGGCGCGCGAAGACCTGGACGAAGGCCAGCACGGGCGCCCTGGATCCGTGGTCGAGGATGGTGCCGGCCCAGTCCAGGACCACGGCCTTCAGCGGGCCCCGATGTCTGCCGACGCGCTCCGGATTGACCCGCATGGTGAGCCTCCTGCCCCGTGACCGGCGGGAGAGTGCCGAGTGCGGCCGCCGCGCGAAAGGAGAAAGCGGCGGCGACGTACCTGCCGCCGCGCCGTCACACGGCCGACCGCGGCATTCCGAGCGCCTCGACTGCCTGACGCCCAGCATCGAGTATCTTCAAGGCGCGCGGATCGAGCGTCGCCCCATACTCCGCGAGCAGGGCCATCGCGCGGTCGAAGTGGAGGGCCGCCGTGGCCACCTCGCCCTGGTCGAGCGCAAGATGGCCCATCGAGCACGCCGTGCGTGCAAGGCTCGTGTGGTCGTGCACACTCTCCAGCAGGCCCACGGCGCGCTCCAGCGCCTGAGACGCTTCGACCCACTGGCCCTGCCGGCGCCGCAGCTCCCCGAGCGCGGCCTCTGCCATGCCCTCGACGCGACGATGCCCCAGGGCACTCCCGAGCGCATGCGCCGTCGTGGCCTGACGCTCGGCCGACGCGACCTGTCCCTCGTCGAGGTCGAGCGTCGCCAGGGTCAGGCGCACCAGGGCCTCCGACCTGCGGTTCCCGAGCTCGCGATGAATCGCCACGGCCGCTTCGGCGTTCATGCGTCCCAGCAGCGGTTGTCCGACAGTCGTGTACAACGACGCGAGGTTGCCGAGCGTGATCCCTTCGAAGCGCCGATTGCCGACCTCACGGTGCAGCGTCAGCGCGTGGTCGTAGTCTTGAAGGGTCTCGGCGATCCGACCCATGTCCGAGTACACGTTGCCGCGGTTCCCGAGGGTGATCCCTTCCGAGCGCCGGTTGCCGACCTCGCGATGGATCTCGAGCGCCGCGTTGTAGTGGGCGAGTCGGTCCTGGATGCGAATGTGCCGACCGGTGAGCACGCCCAGATTGCTGTAGAGGATGCCCTCCTGCCGTCGGAAGCCGATGCGCCGCGCGACGCTCAGCGCTTCGCGGAAACCCGCTTCGCTCCGTTCGATGTCTCCGACCTCCCAGTACAGGCCCGCCTCGGAGCCCAGGACGTGAGCGAGCGCGACGTCGTCGCGGGCCTCTCGGAGGCGCGGCAGCGCGGCGTCGTAGAGCCTGCGCGCTTCGTCGACTCGGCCCTGCCCGCCCAGAAGGAAAGCGAGGTTCGCCTCGACGCGACCGAGTTCGGACATCCGTCCAGCGCGCAGGGCGAGCGCCATCGTCTCCCGTGCGACGGTCTCGGAGGCCGCGACGTCGCCCGAGAGACGCAGCGCGACGGTGAGGGCGAGGCGGGTCGGCAGCTCGGACTCGAGCGTAAGGGGTCCGGCCAGCAGCGCACTGCGCAGGAGCTCGACGCCTTGTTCGAACGGGCCCTCGTACTCGAGCACGGCCCAGGCGGCGCGTGCGCACCCCGCCGCGGTCTCCGCGTCGGTGCGCGCCAGCGCGCGTGCGTGCGCCGCGAGCAGGTTCTGCAGCTCGCTTCGGAGCGCGCGGCGGCGCGGCTCCGCGTCTGCACGGTGCAACGCCTCGATCGCGCTCGGTGAGCCCAGCCATGCGAAGTAGTTGCCGTGCCGCAGCTCGACCGAGAGAGAGGCGCTCCCGATGCGTTCCTGGGCATAGGCGAACACGGTTTGGAGCAGATCGAAGCGCCCTCCGCCGACGTCTCGAACCAACGAACGGTCGACCAGCGCCTGCAGCAGGTCCGCCGGCCAGGCGCCCTCGACGAGCACCACGGCCTCGAACGCCTCCAGGTCGAAACCCCCTCGAAAGACACAGGCCTGGGCGAGCGCGACCCGCTCGTCGGGCCCCAGCAGGTCCCAGCTCCAGTCCAGCGCACGCCGCATGGTGGACTGGCGCTCCGGCCCGCCCACGCCGCCGGTCAAGAGGCGAAAACGATCGGACATGCGCTCCAGGATTTTGCGCGGCGTCCATACGCGGACACGCGCCGCCGCGAGCTCCAGGGCCAGCGGGAGCCGGTCGAGCAGCTCCACGAGCGGAGGGATGTGGGCGAGGTCCTCCGCGGTCGGCTCGAAGTCGTGTCGAGCGGCCTTGGCCCGGCGCACGAAGAGCGCGACGGCGTCGTCGTGGTGCATGGGTGCCAAGGCGAGGATGTGCTCGCCGGCGAGCCCGAGGCGCTCGCGCGTCGTGACGAGGAAACGCGCGTGGGGCGCGCGGTCCAGCCATCGACTGAGCGTCGACCGCGCGGCCTCGACGACCTGCTCGAAGTTGTCGAGCACAAAGAGGGCCTCGCCGCGCGCCGCGATGGCCCACGCGAGCTGCGCTTCGCCGTCGCCCTCCACGAGCGGGACGCTGAGCACCGCGGCCATCCGACGTTCGACGTCTTCGGCCGTTTCGGCCTCGGAGAGGTCACAGAACCAGACACCCCCGAACCACTCGCCGCAGAACACGGTTGCGTAGCGCACCGCGAGGCGGGTCTTGCCCGTGCCGGCCATGCCGAGCACCGAGACCAGCCGTGCGTCCGCGACGAAGAGCGCCCGGAGCGCGTCGAGGTCGGCGGAGCGACCGACGAAACCATCACGCTCCCCGGGGAGGTGCCCTCGTGCGCTGGAGAGGCTCCCGGGCACGACGGCGCCCGCCTGCACCCCCAGGTCGGCGCTCCCGCCGGGGAGTGTCCTGTCGGCATCGGGCGCGTCGAAATCTCCCCCTTCGAGCGCTCGGTCGAAGGTCTCGACGAAGTGCGAGAGTGTGTCGAAACGGTCCGCCGGGCGCCGCGAGAGCGCGCGCATGATCGTCGCCTCGACCGGCGCCGGGAAGGTGAGCCCGGGAGCGCGCTGACCCAGCGGGATGGGTTCATCGAGGATCTTCCGCGCGACGACCTGGAGCGGGTCGCCGGGTTCGTGGGGCAGTCGCCCGCACAGCAGCGAGTAGAAGACCGTCGCGAGGGCGTGCTGGTCGGCACGCCCATCCACGACCTGCCCGTTGATCTGTTCGGGCGCCATGTAGTTCGGCGTACCCAGCAGCTGACCGTGGCGGGTCAGCCTATCCGACGTGTCGATGGCCACCGCGGCATCGGCGCGGGCGACCCCGAAGTCGAGCAGAACGGGGAAGGGGCCGTCGTCGCGAGGCTCGACCATGATGTTCTGGGGCTTCACGTCCCGATGCACGATGCCCGCCTCGTGCGCCACCTGGAGCGCGAGCGCGATGGGGCGCACGAGCGCCCACGCAGCCTCGACCGCCAACGGCGTCGAACGGGCCTTCATGTACCGGCGCAGATCCGTGCCCTCGACCAGCCGCATGGCGATGAACCAGCGACCGTCGCTGGCCTTGCCGAAGTCCCGAAGCTCGACGATGTGCGGATGGGAGAGCCGATTCAGCGCCCAGGCTTCGCGTCTCAGGCGCTCGAGGACCTGCACGTTCTCGTTGAAGTCGGCCGTGAGCACCTTGACGGCGTCCAGTCGACCGAACTCCAGGTGCTCTGCCGCGTAGACCTGCCCCATGCCCCCTTCGTCCAGGAGGCGCACGAGTCGATACGACGTGCCGGGCAGCTCGCCCAGGGCCTGCGCCGCAGTCAAGGCGTGCCCCGCCCCTGTCGCAGGACGTGGCGACCTACGGAGACCTCGGCCCAACGCTCGACCTGGCCGTCCGGCCAACGCACCTCGACGTCCCGCGCGCAGGTGTCTCCCCCGAGTCCCAGGTGGAGCCACCGCGACGGCTGCGGGTTGTAGTGTCCGCTGCCGCCGACCACGTCCCGACGCTGGGCCCCAGCCGGTCCCGCGACGGTGACCCGGGCCCCGGTCGCGTCCGCGGGGGCGTTGGCCTCGAGCCGGACCCGCACGCCGCGCCGTGTCTCCGCCGAGCGGTTCAAGAAGACCTTCGCCGGACCGTCGTCCTCGGCGATGTAGACGTCCAGGTCGCCGTCGTCGTCCACGTCCAGGAGGACGAGCCCCTCCTGATGCTGGTCGTCGATGCCGGCGTCCGCGACCGAGAGTCGCTCGAAGCGTCCCTCGGCGTTCTGCAAGTAGACGTCCAGGGTGTTCTCGGCGGGATTTCTAAAGCCCGTGATGACCAGGTCGAGGCGCCCGTCGAGGTCGAGGTCGGCGAACGTGGGGTGTTTCTCATCCTCGCGGTATCGAAGCCCGCGCGTCCGGGCCTCTTCGGTGAAACGAAAATCGG
Source organism: Bradymonadia bacterium (assembly GCA_049318805.1). GTDB lineage: Bacteria > Myxococcota_A > Bradymonadia > UBA7976 > UBA1532 > CANLBD01. Next base: position 21,575 of record JBMOFP010000038.1, on the reverse strand, counting down.
GCGCGCCGCCGTTCACGAAGAGGCCCGTCGGATCGCTCTGCACGTAGTCGGGGTGGGCGATCGCGCCCGAGACCAGGTCCAGATCGCCGTCGTTGTCGAAGTCGGCGAACTGCGCGGTGAAGCTGTTGCTGCCGATGGGCGAGGGGTAGCTGCCGCGGACGGCCTCGGGGCACTCCTCGCCGATCACCAGCGGGGGCTCGTCGAGCACGTCCCCCGGCCCGCGCATCGTGGCGTTCACGCCGGTGTCCTCGGCGACGTTCGTGAAGTCGAGCTGCCCGTCGTTGCGCCACAGGAAGTCCTGGTCCCAGTAGCGTGGGGGCTCACACAGCACACGGTCCGCGAAGGGCCCCACGGGGCGTCCGACGCCGTAGTTCGACACAAAGACGTCCAGGTCACCGTCATTGTCCCAGTCACCCGGGGTCACGCCCAGCGCCGCCCGTCCGAGGAGCCCTCCGCCGCCCGTTCTCGGGTGCACCTGGGTCCCGAGGCGTTCGGTCACGTCCCGGAAGCGGCCGTCGCCCAGGCCGACGTAGAGGCCGTCGCGGGCGGGCGGGTTGTAGCGGGTGTCGGTCACACCGTCGCTCCAGAACCAGCCCCCCAGGTACAGGTCGAGCACCCCGTCGCCGTCGAAGTCGGCGAACGTCCCGCCCATTTGTTGCGGCACGCAGGTGCGGTCCCCGCAGGCGAGGGTCGGCAGGGTGATGCCGGCCTCGCCGTCGTAGGTGAAGCGGCCGGTCCCGTCGTTGATCCACAGGCCGCGGCCGTCGAGCGCTTTGCCGTCGATGGTGCCGGCGTACAGGTCCTGGTCCGCGTCGTCGTCCACATCGCCGAAGACCAGAAGTCCCCCCTCGATCTGGTCGAAGCCCGTCTCCGCGGTCCCGTCGCGGAAGGTGCCATCCCCTTGCGCCAGTAGGACCCGCTTCTCCGAGTCTTCGGGCCCGTCCGGGTGTTCCAGGTCGTGCGCGGGCATCAGGACGAGGTCGTCGTGGCCGTCCGCGTTCAGGTCCACGACGACCGGTCGACCGAAGCTCCGTGTCGCGGCGCGCACCGCCCCTGGGAGAACCGTGTCGCTCGCCTCGACGAAGAGGGGACCGGCGGGGCGGGCCGGCGTCGGTGTGCCGGCCGGGCCGCAGCCGGGGGGGACCGCGGCGTCCGTTGCGGCGTCCGTTGCGGCGGAGTCCCCTCCAGTGACCTGTGCGTCCGCGGGTTCTGGCCCAACGTCCGTCGGCCCGTCGGTGGAGGGGGCCACGGCATCGAGCGTGGGCTCCACCCCACCCGTCGCCGCGCCGTCCGCGGGCCCGCCACCGCTCTCACCTCCGCAGCCCAGAGCCAAAACGCACCACGCGGCCCAGCCGAGCTTCATCGTCGTCGTCTTCATGGGGCTTCGGGTCCTTCGTCGGGCTGGCCCTCGAGGCTGAGCAGGTAGGTCGTGAGGTCGTCGAGGTCGGCCTCGGCGAGGCTCGACAGGTCCCCGTGGCGACCGTCCGGATTGTAGCGCACCAGCACCTCACGGAGCGTGCCCGCACGGCCGTCGTGCAGGTAGGGCGCGGTATTCCACAGGTCCAGCAGGGTGGGGGGGTCGAGCCCTGGGAGCGGACCGCCGAGGCGCTGCCCACTGCCGGGCGTGAGTGTGCCCACGTCGAAGAGTTCGGGCCCGTTCACCGGGTCGAAGGGCAGCTGGCTGCGTGTGAAGTTCGGCCCGCCGTGACAGGGGCCGCAGGTCTCGGCGAGGGGGCCGTGGAAGAGCGCGCGCCCCCGCTCGGCCGCGGCGGTCAGCGTGCCGTCGGCGTTGCGCCACGGGCTGCGCGGTGCGAGGTCGAGGCTCGAGACGTAGGCCGCGAGCGCGTCGAGGTCAGGGCTCAGGCCCGCCTTGGGCGCGCCCAGGGGGGTATCGCGACCCTCGGACTCGAAGTCCGCGTCGGCCAGGAGGCCGCGGCCCCCGAACGGTCCGCGGAGGTCGTGCTCGAAGTCCTGGATCTCGTCGAAGTTCGCGCTCCAGTGGACCGGTCCGTGACCCGTGCCGGCGCGCCCGAGGAGCGAGGTCGTGTTGCGCAGTCCTTCGCCGCGCTGCGTGAAGTCCCAGGTGAGTCCGTCGTGCTCACCGTCCGGGTGGCAATGCGCGCAAGCGATGTAGCCATCGGCGGTCAGGCGCGGGTCGAAGGCGTCCGCGAAGAGCTGCTTGCCCCGCAACACGGGCGCGGGCAAGGGCTCTGCTTCCACGAGCGGCAGCGTCGCGATGGGCCGGGGCAGCTGACGAAAGTCGCGCACGTCGTAGACCTGCACGGTCCTCGACAGCGCCACGTTCACGAAGAGGGTCGCGCCGGTGGCGTCGAGCGCGAGCCCGGTGGCGCCGTAGCCCACGTCGGGGATCGTGCCCGACACACTGCCCGTGAGGCGGTCCATGCGCTCCACAGTCCTCGCGCCCGAGGTGAGCACAAAGAGGTAGTCCCCACGCGGCGCGTAGGCGACGGCCGTCGCGGCGCCGCGGTTGTCGAACTGCTTTCGGTCGCCGAAGCGCTCGGCGAGGTTCGGTGCGGTCTCCAGGAACGAGACGATGGCGCGCACAGTCGTGTCGTGCCGCTGCTCCACGCCGTTGCGGAAGACGCCGTCCGTCACGTTGGCCTGGAGCGACGGCACGGCGACCTCCACCCCCGTGGGATCCGCCCGCACGTCTCCGAGTACGTTGGGGACCCCGCCGATCTCCGTATCCGACGAGCGCTGGGGGTCGAAGGTGAGCGGCACCCACGCGAAAGTCGCGGTGACAGGGTCGAAGCGCCACAAGCCGGACTCGTCGTTGCGCGCCCGCCACCGGGTCACGAGGAGTTGCCCGTCGGCCAGCGCTTCGACCCCGCGAAGATCGGCGCCGAAGGACGCCGCGTCGTCGGGTCCTACGGGGAAGAGGCTCAGCGCGCCGTCGGGCTCCACGGCGGCGAGCGCGCCCCGCCCCGACAGGACCACCCAGAGGCGGTCGCCGAGGGCCACGGCGGCTGACGGTCGCGACCCCCACGGCAACTCGACCCGCAGCCCGTCGAGCGTGCGCACCGTCTCGTCGCCGCGACACACCACGGCGGTGCGCGCCCCCCAGGCGGCGAGATAGACGGGATCCGGGCAGACGGGACGCGCCTCGGCGACGCCGTAGGTCGACTCGGGGCGCCGCGTGAAACGCACGACCGTGCCCGCGTCGGGTACGACCGCGTACCCCGTGGCGTCCGCCTCGGACCAGAGCACGGTGCCGTGTCGCGCGGGCGTGAAGACGCGAGGGCGCGTGACGTTCAGGAGCACCGAGGCGAACGCGCGGCGACCGTCGGTGTCGAGCGCGGTCACCTCGACCCGGTGGCGGCCCGGCTCGGGCCAGTCGGCCTCGAGGCGGGGTTCGGCGCGGGGCTCCGTGTCTCGGCGGCCGTCTCCCAGGTCGAAGAGCCACCCGACGGCCGCGGTGCTCCGTGAGGCGTCCAGCGTCACGCGCTCGGCCACGTCCGCGTAGGTCGGCGCGTCGAGCGCGGCGCTGAGCACCGCCGCGTCCGGTGGGACGGGGGCCGCGTCGACGACGGGTGTGGCGTCGACCCCTGCGCCGAGGTCGGGGACCGGGACTTGCACATCCGCCGGGGTCGGCGCGGCGTCCATGAGCGGTTCCGGCGAGGCGTCCGGAAGGCTCACCTCCGGCCCTCCCGTCGGCGTCGCGTCGCGCGGGCTCGACGCCGGGTCGCCTTCGCAGGCCGAGCCCCCGAGCCCGAGCACCAGAGCCCAGCGGAAGGCGCGGTTCACAGGCCTGTCGTGAACGTCGCCGTGAAGGGCTCGGCGATGGGGTTGCCGTTGAAGTCGACGATGCCGCCGGCCGGCACCTCGAAAGTGTACTGGGTATTGGGCGCGAGGGGCTCGGCGGGCCAGAAGTTCACGATGTTCTCCTGCGCGCTGACGTAGCCGTCGACCCGGCCCGCGTCCGGCGAAAGGTCGGCGCGGTACAGGCGGATCGAACCGACCCACGCGCTGCCGGGATCGACCATCTCGTTGAAACTCAAGCCGAAACGCGAGGTCAGCGCGAGGCCCGTCGCGCCGTCCGACGGATAGACCCAAGTGACACGCGGCGGCGTGGTATCGGGCTCGGCCGCCCACGGCGCGACGGCGCTGCCCTGGTCGCGCTCGGCCTTGTCGTCGGCGCTCAGCACCAGGACGTTCCCGATGGGGGTCGCCGTATCGAGGTCCCCTTCGAGGTTGAAGCGGCGGACCTCCACCGGGTTCGCCAGGTCGCTCAGGTCGTACTGCACCGCGAAGTCCGACTCCCCGGTGAAGGCGAACTGGTCCTTCACGAAGACGTAGCCGCCGTTCCCGTTGCTCACGATGTCCGTGACGTAGGTCGGCGCCCCGGGGTCTCGAATGTCGTAGACCATGACGCCGCCGCCGCCCTGCTTGCGCGCGCCGTAGAGGTAGCCGTTGCCGATGTTCGAGAAGTAGATCTCCTTCGCCTCACCCGCCCCGGTGCGCAGGACGAAGTCTCCGCCGGGGATCGGTCGAGGGGCGGCCGGGTTCGAGATGTCGAGCAGCGCGGCGCGTGTGCCCTCGGCGGCGGTCGTGATCAGCAGGTTGCCGACCGCGTGGACCTGACCCGCGCGCAGGACCGGTTCGAAGATGTATTGGCCGACGAGCGTCGGGTTTCGGGGATCGCTCGCGTCGACGATGTAGATGCCATTGTCGGCGGTCGCGACGTAGACGTAGGGCGCCTGCCAGAAAACACTCAGGACCACACGCGCGTAGGCGTCGGGGTAGAAGAAGCCGTCGAACTTCAAGCTCGAGACGACGGCGGGCGTCCGGGTGTCACTGACATCCCAGAAGAGCACCCCGCCCCGCACCAGCGCCTCCTGGTGGTTGGTCACCGCCCATCGGCCGCCCATGGTGGAAAAGCCGATGGCGTGGGTCTCTCGCATCAGGTCCGTGGTGCCGTAGCCCGCCACCACGGGTGTGCACGGGTCCGTGATGTCCCAGAACGTCAGCCCGCCCGTCAGGCCGAACTCGGGCGACCACGGCATGAGCAAGTAGCCGTCGTACATGACGACGAGGTTGTGGTGGTCGCTCGTATCCCCGGCGCCGCCGTCGAGGTACGCGCAGTTCGTGCCGAGCTCCTCGGGCAGGAAGGCGCGGCGAGGCCCGCCGGGTCCGCGGTTCGGCGGCCAGGCGCCGGGCTCCGGGTAGGGTCCGGGGGCGGGGCGCGCGTCGGGCACGGGCGGTGCGGCGTCGGGCGGGCTCGCGTCCGCAGGCGGGGCGACGTCGACGCGCGGGCCGACATCGAAGGGGGCGGGCGCGGCGTCCGGGAACGCGCCGCCCTCTGCGCGCTGCTCAGCGTCGGAGGGAGCGGCCGCGTCGAGGGTCGGGGCGCCCCCGTCGAGGGGGTCCGCCCCCCCGGCGGGCGGACGCGTGGGCGACTCTTCGGTCTCCTCGCCGCACGCCACGAGCACCAGACTCAGACCGAGACAGCCCCAACGCATCGCCTTCGTCATGCCGCGACTGTGCGACCCCCCGCTCGACGGGGTCAAGGGCGCACGCGTCAGCCGCCGCGAAGGCGTTCGAGCTCGAGGCGCAGGCGAGCCAGCTCGGCCTCGGCGGCCGCCCGTGCCTGGGCCTCGGCGGCGGCACGCTCGGACTCGGCGGCGGCGCGCTCGGACTCGGCGGTGGCGCGTCTCTGCGCCTCCTCGAGCGCTTCAGTCCCTTGCTGGGCGAGCTCCAGCGCTTCGTCCCGCTCCGACTCCGCTTGTTGCGCCCGTTCGAGGGCTTCGTTGAGCGAGACCGAGAGCTCGGCATTCAGCTCGCGGACCAACGGTACGATGCCCAGCCCGTCGTACCAACGCGGCACCGCGTTCTTGAGACCCAGCTCCATGCCCAGGCTCCGCACGGCCCAACGCCCGTTCTGCGGCACGATGCGCGTGTAGGTGCGGTCGTCCGGGTGTTCGAGTCGCCATCCGTGAAGGACGACGCGCCGCGCGTCGAACATGAAGTACTCGGGGATGCCGAGCCGCGCGTACCGCGCGACATTCTCCTCCGCGTCCTTGCGGCGGCGCCCGCCGTAGTGGACCTCGAGCACGAAGTCGAGCCCGCGCTTCTCCTGGCTCACGACCCAGACCGTGCGCTTGTGGGTTTCGACGTCCAGCACGATGAACAGGTCGGGGGCGAATCGACGCTCGTCGGGGTAGTAGACCGTGTTGCCGCGGCCGATGTAGACGCCGCGATTGCGCTTCTCGAAGTGACCCCCGAGGGCGTCCTCGCTGACGCGCACCGCCTCGATGTGCCAGTCACCCTCCGAGGGCGCGGCCTCGTGCTCGGGCATCGGGCCCAGGCGCTCGAGCGTCGCAGCCCGCTCGGCGGGGCTCATCGTGTCCCAGGCGGCCTGCGTCGGCGCACGCGGAATGGCATCGGCCTCGGCATCGGAGACGGGCTTCATGGGGACATTGTCCGTGACCGGTCGCGGGCGGTCAAACGGCGGCGTGGGGGCCCCGCGCGTCCTTCACACCCTGTGCCGCGAGCACCGCCCGCATGGCGGCGCCCAGGGTCCGGAAGTCCTCGGGGAAGAGGCGCCCGATCGTGCCGACCCGGAAGCAGTTCGCCTGCGTCAGCTTGCCCGGGTAGATGTAGAGCCCGCGCTCGGCCAGGCCGTCGTAGAAGCCGCGAAAGTCGAAGGCCGGATCCACGGGCTGATGGAACGTCGTGATGATCGGCGACTGCAGCGCCTCGGGCAGGTACGCCTCCAGGCCCAACGACGCGGCCTCTTCGAGCAATACACGCCGGTTCTCGCTGTAGCGCGCGAGGCGCCCCGAAGGCCCCCCCTCGGTCTCGAGCTCGAGCAATGCTTGCCGAAACGCCGCGAGCGCCTGGGTGGGCGGCGTGAACCGGAACTGCCCGTCCCGCTCGAGCCCGACCCACTGCGCATGCAGGTCGAGCGAGACGCTGTGGGCGTTGCCCTCGCTGGCCGCGAGGGTCGAGCGCCGCACCACGGCGAAGGAGAAGCCCGGCACACCTTCGATGCACTTGTTCGCGCTCGAAACGACCGCGTCGACGCCCCACGCCTCCACGTCCATCGGGACCGCGCCGAAACTGCTCATGGCGTCGACGAGCACGCGCCGGCCCCGCGCCGCGGCGACACGCGCGATCGCTTCGACCGGGTTCAACAGACCCGTCGTGGTCTCGCAGTGCACGACGACCACGGTCTTCAGGTCCGGGGCGGCGTCGAGCCGTGCCGCGACCGCGTCCGGATCGGGGCGCACGCTCTCCGGGGTCTCGAGGACCTCATGCGCCCGCCCCATGACCTGGAGCATGTGCGCGATGCGACGGCCGTAGGCGCCGTTCACCAGCACGAGCGTCCGGGAGTCGCGCGGACACAGGGTCCCCAGCATCGCCTCGACGCCGAACGAGCCACTGCCCTGCATCAGGACGGCCGTGAACGCGTCGGTCCCATCGGTGGTCGCCAGGCCGACGAGCCGGCGACGCACCTCGGCGACGATCTCGATGAAGCGCGGATCGCGCGAGCCGAAGTCGAAGGGCAGCGCGGCGCGCACGCCCTCGCTCGTCGTCAGTGGGCCGGGAGTGAAGAGCTTCATGGGTGAAGTTTGCCGCGCGGCGGGGCCGAGCGAAAGCGACGACTGGGTGACGCGCGGCGCGGACGCCGGGTTCGAAGCGCCGGCGAGCGTGAACCGTCCGAGAGGCCCGAATCAGGTTGTATCCGGCGCGTCGCTGAAAGATGGAGTCGGCATGGGTCTCAGATCTCTCGGCGAGCGTGTGGGCATCAACCGGGCCACGGCCGGCGTGCTCGTCGCGATCGGTGGCCTCGGCCTTGCGGAGCATCTGTGGCGTGGCTTCCTCGGCCCTTACCTCGAGACGGTCACCGCCGACCTCGGGCAGGCCGTGTGGGTCGTGGCGGTCTTCTCGGCCGTGCTCAACCTGCTGGAGGCGCCCGCATACATCCTGGGCGGCCGACTGGCCCATCGCTGGGGCCCGCGACGCACGTTGGCGATCGGCGCGATCCCTTTGGTTCTGGGCTTCGCCGTCTTCGCCACGACCCAGTCACCCTGGGCGGTCGTGCTCACGGCGCTGCTCATCACGAACTGGGAGCCGCTCTCCCTCGCGGCGACCTTCGACGTGGTCGGAGCGTCGCTGCCGAAGGAGCGCCGAACGACGGCGTTCGCGCTCCAGAGCATTCAGAAGCGACTGCCACAGGTCGTGGGCCCTCTGCTCGGCGGCCTGCTTTTCGCGCTCGGCTTCGGCGCGAATCTCGCGGTCGCATTCGGCCTCACAGCCGTCGTCACGCTGGTTCAGTGGCGCCTCCTGGACCGCATGCAGCCCAAGGATGCCGCGCCCGCGCAGCCCATGCGCGAGGTGCTGGCGGCCATTCCCCCGGACTTGCGGCGACTGCTGACCGCCGAGATCATCCTGCGCTGGAGTGACTGGTTCACCCGCGACCTCGCCGCGCTGTACGTCACTGGGGTCTTGGGTCAGTCCCCGACGGAGTGGGGGGGCTACCTTGCGCTCGCGGCCTTCGTCGCGCTCGTCACCTACGTGCCCGTAGGTCGCTGGGTCGACCGCTCGCCCAGCCCGCGCCCCTTCATCGGCCTGACGTTCTTCCTCTTCGCGTTGTTCCCATTGAACCTCGCGCTGCTGCCGCAGACCGGCCTGCCGGTCGCCGTCGCCCTCGCGATCACCTACGCGCTCAATGGCCTGCGCGAGATCGGGGAGCCCGCGCGCAAGGCGTTGATCACCACGGGTTTCCCCCCGGAGATCAGGGCCCGCGCGGTCGGGCTCTACTGGGGGCTGCGGTCCCTCGCGTTCTGGCCGGCGCCCCTCGTCGCGGCCTTGCTCTGGACGACCATCGGCCCCGAGTGGACGTTCATCCTGGGCGGCAGCCTGGGCATGCTCGCGACGCTCGTCTTCTCGCGGCTCGTGAAGGCCGGCGCGCCCCCCTGAGCGTGCGGGTCAGCAGCCAGGCACGTACAAGACGGTCCAGCCGTTGCCCTCGAGGCACTCGGCGTTGCGGTCCACGAGCACGCCGCCCTCGAGCACCGCGTCCGCGTAGACGTAGAGAACGCCGCCTTCGTCCGGTGCGTCGGGCCAGGCGCAGCCCATCTCCTCGGCGTCCCCGGCCTCGATGCGGGTCGAGGTCTCGAGCTCGCAGACGATGCGCCCCCCGAGGTCGGCCGGTCCATCCAACACCAGCACCGGCAGGCCCCGCGCCACGGGCTGGGAGCCGCGGTTGTGCACGGTGAACGTCAGCTCGACCTCGCCGCAGCCGCTCCGCTCGACCTCGACCTCGGCGTCGACCGTCAGGTCCGGGGCCTCCAGGGCCTTGTCGTCCGGAGCGGCGTTCTCTCGGAAGCTGTTGTATTTCAGCCAGTTGGCCTCTGGGACGGCAGGGATCGACCCATCACTCTCCACGTTTGTGATGCTGTACGCGTTCTGGTTGAAGATCGGTCGGCTGTGCACCCAACGGTCGCGTACGTCGCGCACGATGGTGATGCCCGCGGTCTGCGCCGACGGGGTACCGGTGCTCTCGTCCGGCTGGTTGCAGGGGAAACCCGTATCCGAACCGACGACGATCTCCGCGTTGTAGTCACCGTCGGCGTCGGCGACGATCGGCGCCTCGATGAGCGTGCCCGTCGTGTTCGCGATGGCAAGCCGGACCTCGCCTGTCGTGCCGTCGAAGACCCGCAGGAAACACTCGTCGTTGTAGACGACCTCGACCTTGCCATCGCCCTCGAAGTCGAAGGTCGTCGAGCCCGTAGAGCCCGAGGAGGTGTCGCGCACGGTGCGGGTCCAGCGAATGCCCTCGGCCTCGCAGCCTTCGGGCAGGGGCTCCCCGACACACTCCAGGTCGAAGACCGCGTAGAGCGTCGAGCCCGCGGTCCCGATCTCGGGGCGCCCGTCGCCGTCGAAGTCCGCCACGTTCGGCGCGCCCCCCGCCCACATGGAGTCGGGCACCGCGTAGGGTCCGAAGATCACCGTGCCGTCGAGGCGCTGCACCCGCACCTGGGTGCGCCCCGTCACCACCGCGAGCTCGGGTCCGGGGGATTCGGCGTCGAACTCGGCCACCGCAACGTGTCCCGGCGGCAGGCGCCGCATGGCGTCGGGGGTGATGTCCTGCATCTGGGCGTCGAAGATCCGGTTGCCGTACAACACCTCTTGCAGGCCGTCCTGGTCCACGTCGGCCACGACGGGGATTGGACCGAAGCCGTGCCCGGGCGGCTCCACGGCGCGGCCGTGCACCGAGCCGTCCTCGCCGTTGAAGGCCGTCGCGCCGACGATCACCTCGGGGCGCCCGTCGGCGTCCAGGTCCGCGATGACAGGGGCCGTGGCGAGGGCGAGCACCGGGCTGGCCGCGATCCACTCGATGGTCTGCAAGGTCTCGTCGAAGACCGTGACGCCGCCGACGCCCATCACGACGACCTCGTTGCGGCCATCGGCGTCGACGTCTCCGGCCGCGATCGACGACTCGCCGCTGTAGAGGCTGCCTTGCGCCGTGCGCGCCACCTCGGTGCAGTCGTCGCCGCGGATCGCGGTCAGGCGCCCCGAGCTCACGAAGACGACCTCGGGTGTGCCGTCGCGGTCGAGGTCGATGACGATGGGCTGCATCGACACGTCCCCGGAGCGCCATCGGCACTGGACCTCGGGCGCGAAGTCCCCGACCTCGAGCGGGAGCCGGCACGCGTTGAACGTGCCGTCGGCGGGCGGGTCCGGGAAGGCGGTGCACACGCCGTCCACGCATCGGGTATCACTGTGGCAGGCGTCATCCACGCCGCACGCCGCGGGCGCGCACTGCCCCGCGTCGCACCACTGGTCCACGGGGCACGCGAGGGACAGGATGCCGTCGGGCCCGCAGACCCTACGGCGAAAAGGCCCATCGCACCCGACGGCCTCACCGGGCGGGCAAACGCAGGCGTCGCGTGCGCAGCGGGTGTCTTCGGGGCAGACGCTCGGGGACCAAGCCCCGGCCGCGCAGGTCTCGAGCGTCGAGTCGTCGGCGCAGCGTGTCTGGCCGTCGTTGCACGTCGCGCTGGCGTCGGGGTCAATCAGGAGCGGCACGTCGTCCGCGGTGCCCTGGTCTTCTGATACCTCGGCGTCGGCGAGGGAGACGTCGGGGTCCCGTGGGCCGGTGTCGGTCACCGCGCTCGCCTTCGACGCGCCGTCGTCACACGCGGCCAGACAGCCCACCAGCAGAAGGAAGTGTCGCACTCAGTTCCCCACGCGCACGGTGAATCGATATTGGCTCACGCCGGCGACGATGTCCTTCGGGATGTAGTAGCGACCGGGCGCGAGGCTCGCACGCGAGACAAAGACGCCGTTCTCGAGGTTGGCGCCGTTGACGATGAAGCGGCCGCCTTCGTCGACGACGACGGTGGACTCGCTCATCAAGCCCTGGCTGACGAGCGCGGAGTTTCGAGTCGTCTCGATTCGAATCGACGTCTGGGCCTGCAGCGAGAACGTGTACCAATCCGCGGCGTCGAGCCCCGAACACACGACCCCGTTCACGGCCTGCCCGAGTTGCAGCTCTCGGGCCTGGGCGCGCGCGTCGTCGGCGGGGCCCGGGTCGATGCATGTGAGGCAGCCCGGCGCGTTTCCGTTGTGCTCGCACGCGAAGCTGCCCTGAAAAGACGTCGACAGCGAATAGCCCGAGCGTGTCCCGACCTCGGGAAAGTACGGCGTCACGTTGAAGGCGATCGGGCTTGCGGCATCGACGTACGCGATGACCGCCGTGGAGTCCGGCGTGCTCCTCAGGGTCGTCGCCATGTTGACCTCATCGAGGGCCACGGCCCCCAGCATGAAGTTGAACGCGCCGTTGAGGGCCCGGGTCGCGGTCATCGTGAGCACCCCGGCGGCCGGGACCGACGTCGCGAACCAGTCCGACTCGTCGAGGCCCTCGCAGAGGTTGAGGTTGCGGACCACCGAGCCGGGCGCGACCTCGCTCGCGAGGGCCTGGACGTCATTGACCTCACTGGCGTCCGTACACGCGAGGCAGTCGGCGTTCGCGACCGAGCATCGGCTGAAGCACTCGCTCCAGCTCGAGTAGGTCCCGTTCTCGCATCGACGCGCCCGGATGCTCCCGCCCGCGGGGTCGAAGGGACAGGCCTCGGTCTGGGCGCCATTGCCGACGCACGCCTCGTTCTCTCGCGTCATCGTGAGGGTCACGCGCCCGAGGTCCGGGAGTGGTCCGCCCACGTACGTGTCGAGCACCAGCGCATACGTTCCTGGCGCCAGGTCCACCTCGAGTCTGGAGGCCCGGTTGCCGCCGCCATCGTCGTCACACTGAAGCTCGGACTCCAGGTTCGCGCAGTCGCTGCGCAGGTGCAGCACAGGGTCGACCTCGTCGCTCGTGAGGTCGAAGCCGATGCGTTGGGCGGCCACGACCTCGAGGTAGACCACCAGCTCATGGCCCGCAGCGCCCGCCCCGCAGGTCGCGACCAACGTGTCGCCGCCCGCACGGGTGTCGAAGTCACGCGTCGCGCGCTGAAAGCCCTCTTCGAGCACGAAGGTGAACGCGGGCGCATCGCAGCCGGCCGGAATGACGCAGACCTCGCCGTCGCGCCAGAGCCCTTCTACGCACGTGTCCTCCCGAAGGCCGACCTCGTCGCACGGCGTCGAACGCACCTCGCCGTCGACGCAGGCATCCGGATCGGCGCAGGCGCTGAAGCCGCCAAAGGCGCCGGCAACACACCGCCGGAGCCGCTCACCGCGTCCGTTGAGCCCGCAGGCCAAGGACTCCTGAGCGCCGTCGAGGCATGTGTCCGGGTCTTCGCACCCCGAGAGGTCGCCCCAAGCCCCGCCGATGCATTCCCGGCGCTGTACGCCCCGCAGATTCACACCGCAGGGACGCGCTTCCTCGCTGCCGTCCACACAGACCTCGTCGTCGACACACGCGCCGAAGGCCGACCACTGACCGGCCTCGCAGGTGCGGCTCTGCACCCCGCGCCCGTTCGGACCGCAGGCCGCGGACTCCTGGACGCCGTCCGGGCACACGTCCGGGTCCTCGCAGGCACCCCAGTCATCGAGCGCACCCTCGACACACACCCGTGTCTCCAGGCCGCGCCCGTTCTGCCCGCAGGGTCGGGTCTCACGCGCGCCCTCGGCGCACACGCAGCCGACCGGTTCGAGCCAGCGGCCCTCCGCGCAGGTCCGCAGTCCGCGCAGGTTGGCTTCGCCTTCACACGCGGCCTCCTCCGTCGAGCCATCAGCGCAGACGTCCGGGTCCGCGCAGTCGCTCAGAGGGCCGAAGGCGCCGTCGATGCAGCGCCGGAGCGCGACGCCGCGCCCGTTGAGACCGCACGGCTGACGGTCCGTTTCGCCGTCCTCGCAGACGCCGGGCGCGGGGCATTCGCTCCACGGCGTGTACTCACCTTCGGCGCAGCGTCGTGTCTGAACGCCGCCGTCGGGGCAGGCTCGCGACTCCACGGTCTCTTCGAAGCATGGCACCCCGAAGCACTCGCTCCACGCAGAGAAGACGCCGCCTTCGCAGGTCCGGCTCATCTCGCCGCCGCCGTCGCAGGGGCGTGTCTGCGTGACGCCGTCTTCACATGTGGGGGGCGCCGCGCCACCGACGGGGGCTTCACCGCCGACGGGGGCTTCACCGCCGACGGGTGCTTCACCGCCGATGGGTGCTTCACCGCCGACGGGTGCTTCACCGCCGACGGGTGCTTCACCGCCGACGGGTGCTTCACCGCCCGCCGACGCTCCGCCGCCCAAAGGCGCTTCGCCACTGTCTGCCGGGCTCGTACCGCCGGTGCCCGAGTCCGGGGGTGCCTCGTCGTCGCCTTGTCCGTTGTTGGCGACGGTACACGCGACCAGACCCAGGCCCATCAGTAGGCCTCGAACTCCATGCGAGCTGTGCACGTCGACCCCCCCCCGCTCTCTCACGACACCCTAGCGCGACGCGGGGATGCCACGAAAGCCACGAGGAGATCACCGCACAAGAACCTCGACTTGACGCCAGTCCACGCCCCCGCGCTCGTCACGCAATACGACCCAGAGCGTGTAGAGACCCGAGGCATCCGGTGCCTCGAAGGTGTCTTGACTCTCGGCGCGGTCGGACTCGGGGCCGGTGCGTGGCGCGCCGAAGCGCCCTCCGGTGCTCCACCACGACACCCGCAAGCGCTCCTCGCGTTCGGTCACCTCGCCGGTCGTCGGATCCAGCAGCAAGTAGCGTTCGGCGCCGCCGCAACCGAGCAACGGCGCACAATCGCCCGGGCACCCCGCAACATCTTCCCGAGGTCCGCACACCTTGTCACCGCACGCGTCGCGCCCCTCTGCGGGGCACTTCGGCCAGCGCGCCCGGAGCGTGAGCACGTCGCCGGGTCCGACCTCGGCGGGTGTCTCCCCGAAAGCGCGCCACGCCCCGCGCGGGTCCTGGTACTCGAGGGCGTCGAGGGCGGGTTGCCCGTTGGCGTGACCGAAGCGCCCGAGCTGTGTGGCCTGGGCCCGCGTCGCGCCGGGGTTCGCGCACGTGATGCGGACCCCGTACACCGCGGTCTCGAGCCCGAGCGGTTCGCCGCGCAGGACGACCGGCTGCTGAAAGCCGCCCGTGAAGTCCGGATCCACGGGACGACCCGGACGCGCAGGTTCGACGGGCTCGCTGGTCCCTTCAGGATCGGGCGCGGGCCCTTCGGGCTGGGAAGACGGGACCTCCACCAGGGGCGGATCGGGACCGAAGACCCGGCACGCCTCCTGGGGGACGGTCAGCGCGACCTCGGTCCCCACCGCGCTCGTCGGAGAATCGCTCGGACCGGCGTCGGGCGCGGGCTCGGGCGGCGTGTCCTCGGGGTCGAGAGCCTCGAGGCAAGTCGTCGCCACGACGCCGGACTCGACGAGGGGCTTGCGGTTCAGACACACCTGCCAACGCAGGGGGGCGTCGTCGAGGCGCCCCATGGGACCCACCACGAGCGCAGACAGCGTCGTCGTCGAGCCCGGCACGACCTCGGCGGGCTCCGCCTTCACCGCGAGCACGCGCGGGGCCGAGACGAGCGTGTCGGCGTCGTCCAAGGACGGGGCGCAGCCGAGCAGCGCGACGAGCGGGACCCACCGAGCCGTCATCGTGACCACCTCACCCCCAGGAAGGGCAGAGTCGGCAGCCCCGCCAAACCTTCCCGTCCGGCGTAGTCGTCGTCGTAGACCCAGGTCTCGACGTTTCGCCGATTCAGCACGTTCTGTACCTCCAGCCAGACCTCGACGCGCCCTTCGACCTCGGGGTTCGGCAGGTCGAGGGTCGTCGCGACCCGCAGATCCCACTGAAGGAAGTAGGGGCCGCGCGCAGACGCCGGATCCCCGAAAACCGGCTCCCATCGGTCGCGCTGTGCGTCGAAGTACGCCCGCTCGACGGGCGTCTCCGGAAAGCCCGAGCTCAAGCGCAGGCGAGAGCCGAGCTCCACGGCCTCGAAGGGCCGGAAGCTCCCGGCGGCGGTCAGCACGTGGGTCTGGTCCAGGTCCGAGAGGCGCCAAGCCGCGCCCGGCGAGCGTCGCTCGGACCGAGACCATGTATACGCGAGCCACCCCAGCCAACGTGTGCCCGAGCTCGCCTTCACGTTGAGCTGGGCGCCGCGCACCCGGCCCTCCCCCTCCGCGAGGAGACCTCGGGCCGTCTCTGGGGTCGCGGTTTGTGCGCGCACCGCCAGGTCGTCGGACCATCGACCGAAGGCGGTGACCTCCGCCGAGACCGATGCGCTCGGCGTCGCCGCGACCGAGACGAGCGCATGGTCCGCGCGGGACGGCCTCAGCGTGGGGTTGCCGGACACGGCGGACAGGTCCCTGTCCTGGGCGGGCTGGTGGAAGCGGCCCACGGCTCCAGAGAACTGCCATCCCTCGAACGGCTTCGTCCGCACCGCGAGGCGCGGCTCCAGCTCGAGGTCCTGCCGATTCAGGCCGATCTCAGGGGTGTCGCCCACGGCGGGGTCGCGCCGGCTCACGCTGCGCACGTTCGGGTCGAGGCGGAGTCCGGGCTCGAGGTGGAGCACATCCCCCCAGGGTGCGAGGTCCGCCGTCACGAACGGGGCCACGCCGACCTGGTCCACGGTCCAGGCGTCCAACGCCACTTGCACGGGCGGCGCCTGTCCGAAGACCCGGGGATCGCCCTCTCGCGGCGGCTGGGTCGGCGCGCCCCCGCGTTCGAGGTCCGCGGTGCTCAGCTCGAGGTCGACGCCCACCTCCAGGTCCAGGCCTTCCAGCGGGCGCTGCTGGAGCGCGGCCCGCAGGCCGCCCAGGCGCGCGTCCCGCGCTTCGAACGTCTCGACCGGTCCCACGGCGTTGCGGGTCTCGTTCCGGTCCTGGCCCCAGAACGAGGTGAGCGTGACCCGGGACCCGCCGCTCACGGGGAGGTTCAAGCGCAGCGCCAGGCGCTCGAAGCCCGAGTCCCGGCGCTCGTCGATGGTGCGATCGGGATCGTCGTCGGTGACGGCACGTCGGGTGGCATCGGCGCTGTGCAGTGCGAAGAGGTCCAGTCGGCCCCCGGCGCCGACCTCGGCTTGGAGCCGCAGGTGCAGGTCCCGGGAGCGCGGCGCCGGGATCAAGCCACGGTCCTCGGGCGGCACGAGCGCCGAGACGACCCGGTCCAGGTGGCCGAGCCGCGCGGTGCCGCCGAGTCGGAGGCCCCCGGGCAGCGGCCCATGACCGCCGACCGCGACGTCGAAGACATCGGCGGAGGCCGACGCGTGGAGTCGCTCGGGTGTCGAGGCCAGGTCGAGCCCCTGGACCCGAATCAGGCCGCCGAGGCCCCGTCCGTAGGCGGCCCCGTAGCCGCCGGGCACGAGCTCGACCCCGGCGACGAGGTCCGAGCCCACGACCGAGCGACCGCCGCCGTCGTGGTAGAGGCGCGGCAGCGGCACGTCGTCCAGGTAGATGCGTGTCTCGTCGGCCGAAGCCCCCCACACGATCACGTCCCCGCTGCCGGTCGACGCGCGACCCACGCCGGGCATGGCGTCCACGACCTTCACCACGTCGCCCTGGGTGCCCGGGAGTCGGCGGGCCGTCTCGGCGCTGACCTCGGTGACCTGCGCCTGACGCCGCACTGCGGGGGCGCGCACGATGATCTCCAGATCGTCGTCCTCGCCGGCGCCGGTCTCCGTCGAAGCGCTCGGCGGCTCGAGCTCGTAGGTCGCGTCGATGCGTTCGCCCGCGGCCACACGCTCCGCGACCTGAACCTGGGGGCGACCCGGGGCCTCGATGACGACGCGGTGCTCGCCGGGCTCGACGGCGTCGAACGAGAACCGCCCCTCGGCGTCCGTCGTGGTGGACGCGCGTTCGCCCAACCGAACAACGACCCCGCCCAGGCCCGTGGCCGCGCCCTGCAGTCGAACGAGGCCCGAGAGCTCACCCGTGGTCGGCGGGGGGGTCGGCGGTACGAAGGCGTATCGGTAGAGGATCCGCACCCGGGTCGGCTCTCCGGCGACCCGCGCGGGCGTGAAGACGAACTGGCGCGCGGCTTCGGTCGCCGCCTGGTCGAACGCGGCGCCGGCCGACTCCACGACCTCGACCCCCGCGACCCGGCCATCGAGCTCGATCTCGAGCCGCAGCAACACCGACGCGCCGATCCGCGCGGCGGCGGCCTCGGGCGGATAGCTCGCGGGCACGAACGCCTGCAGCACCGGCGGCACGGCGGCGCCGGGCGGTGTTTCGGGATCGGCGGCCGCGGCGGCCGTCGCGCCGAGGAGCACGAAGAGCGGAGCGAGGAGGCGGGCCTTCATGGGGCGAAGGTCACGCGGGCGTTGAAGCGGCTCGTCGTCGCGACGCCGCAGTGCTGCCCCGGTGTGAACTTCCATCGGCGCACCGCCTCGAGCGCCGCGACGTCCAGGCCGTGGCCGGGGCTCTCCAACACCTTCGCGTCGACCACGTTGCCCTGCACGTCCACCTCGAGCTCGACGCGGGTGCGCCCCTCGACGCCCGCGGCCCGCGCCGCCTCGGGATAGACCGGCAGCGGCGTCTCGACCGGGCGTGGCTTCGTCGGGGGATCGTCGCAGGGCGGCGTGTCCTTCTGGACCCTGGCTGGCTTGGCCGGGCGCCGTTCGACCGGCGGGGCCTCCGGTGCGGGACCGCCGCCGGTCGGCACCGCCATGCCGCCCGGGCCGGTGCCGCCGCCGAGCTCGAGCCCCAGGTCGGCGAAACCAGCGGCGGCGGCCTTGGCGACGGGGGTCGGTGCCGAGGGCTTCGGGGCGCGGGGCGCCGCGGGCTTCGGGCGCGCGGAGGCATCGGGCGCGGGCGGCGGCGGGGCGCTCGGTGGCGGCGGCGGCGGCGCCGCGCTCGGGGCGGGGGGCGGCGCCGTGAACATCCGGATCGGGGTCGCCTTCGGCTTCTCTGGCGGCGGACGGATCCGCTCCATGCGCCCCGCGAGGACGGCATGCACGCCCAGGCTGACGAGGCCGAAGACCAAGGCCCGTATGGCGGCCCGCAGTCTCACTTCTCGGGTGACCGGACCTGAATCGCGAACCGGGTGATGCCGGCGGTGCGTGCGAAGTCGACGACCTGGACCACGCGTCCGTGTTGGACCGCCGCATCGGCGCTGACGACGAGGTCGGTCTCAGGGCGCGCCACTTCCGCGAAGCGCTTCTTCAACCTCTCTTCGTCCACGAGCTCGGTCCCGAAGGCGAGGCTGCCGTCGGCCCGGATCGTGACGGAGACGGGCGAGGCCGCCGGGGCATCGGACTGCGCGGCCTTCGGCAGCTCGACGCGCAGGTTGCGCGAGACGATGTAGCGGGCGCTGACCATCATGATGATGAGCAGCACGAGCACCACGTCGACGAGAGGCGTGACGTTGATGCCGACGATGCCGGTGCGCCGTGCGCCGCGGCCGCGCGCCCCGGTGGTGCCGGCCACCCTAGACCTCGCTCTTCGGCAGGACGCGCGCGTGGAGCCACGCGTTCACGAGGTGCGAGATCCCGAGGATTCGGCTCTCGACCTCGCCGATGCGGACCTGGGCTTTGTTGTAGGCGACCACCGCGGGCAGCGCGACGAAAAGCCCGACGCCCGTGGCGACGAGCGCCTCGGCGATCGCGGCCATCACGTTGCCCATGTTGCCGTCGTCTCCCGTGCCTCCGAGGGCGTCGAAGGCCCCGATGACGCCGATGACGGTGCCCAGGAGACCCACGAAGGGCGCGTTGTTGCCTACGGTGCCCAGCAAGTTGAGGCCTCGCTCGAGCCCCTCCTTCTCCTCGGCGAGCTCGCTCTCGATGGCCGCGGTCATGGCCTCGGGCCCGGCGTCGACCCAGCGCCAGGCGCGCTTGAGCACCCGGGCCTCGATGGACTCGCTGCCCTCGATGACCTGCGCGGCGAGGGCGCCGTCACGGGCCAGGAGTGCCGTGCGCACGCCGACCGTCAGCTCGCGGCTGCCCGCGGTCTGCTTGCGGAACCACCACCACCGCTCGGCCACGACGGCGAACGAGACGACGGACATCAGGATGAGGAGATAGAGGACCCACTCGCTGCCGAGCAAGGCGACGCGGAGCAGGCTCTCGATGATCCCTTCGGATTCGTTCATGGGGGTTCAGCGTCCAGTCAGATCGAGAGAGAATAGGTAGGTGCCCACGCCATCGGGACCCGCATCCCGCCAGCTCTGGACCCCGAAGCGGGTCTGGAGCGGGCTCGGCGACCAGGTGCCGTCGTCTTGCGAGACACGTGTCCACAGGGTCGCGCGGAACGGCACGTCGTCGACGCCGCAGGCATCGAAGAGCCGCGCGTAGACGAGGTATGCGCCGGGGGCGGGCTCCTCTTGGAAGACCAGAGTCTCTCGGCGTGGCCCGGTGTCGCGGCAGTCGGCGCCCGCGTCTCCCGAGAAGACGCCGACCGTGGGGTCGGGCCCGGCCGGGGCGGGTGGGGCCTCACCATCGGCGGGCGCCGCGGGGTCGACCGTTCGAGGGCGCTCGGCCGAGGCCCATCGACCGGAGGGCGTGAGCACCCGGAGATCCAGGTCGGCCACCGCGTCCCAGGTGAGCTCGACGACGAATGCCGGCGGAGCGATCGTCGGGTCGCAGGCGTTGAGATTGTCGGGCACCGGGGGCGTGACGCACACACGAAGGGGCCGCTGCACCCCGGCGACGCCGGCGGCGTCGAGGGCCACGAAGCGCAGAATCTGCCGACCGACGGGCGCGCTCTCGGCCACGTCGAACTCGAAGCGAAACGTCCGCTCCCCCTTGTTCGCGGGGTCCGGTGCGTCGACCGGGCGCACCCAGTAGCCCGTGCCGGCGCCGTCGAGCACCATGGCGACCGCGTAGGCCTCGGCGGACGCCCGGCCGGTCACGGTTCGGCCCCGCTGACCCTGGGGCGCGATGCCGCCGGGCGCTTCGAGCGCCGTGATGCGCGGCCCCTCGCCGGATTCGGGATCCGCGACCTCGACCCCCGGCAGCGCGCCGGATCTGAAGGTACCGTCGACGACCTGCACGGGCTCATGGAGCGCCGGGTCGTCCTCGACGCCCACACCGCACCCGCCCAGCACGGAGAGCAACGCAAAGAGCGTGGAAGTGGCGCGCGTCACGGGCCCGCCTGGAGTCGAAGGACAAAGACGTCGTTGGCGAGGTCGACCGGGACGCCGCGCACGTCGCGTCCGCGGGTATCGACCACGTGGTCGTACTGCGCGACCAGGCGCCAGGTCTCCGCCCACGCGTAGCCCACGAGCGGCGAGTACGTCGTGCTGCCGCGGTCCACGGGCACCTGCCCGCCGCGTCGGCTCTCCGTCAGGTCGAGGTCCGGGGCGAAGGTCTCCCAGCGGAAGCCCACCAGGACACCCCGCCAGGCATGCACGGCGCTCGCGGTGGCGGCCAGGCTGCGCTGGTCGAAGCCCCGGAGGATCGGGTCCGCCGCCTCCCCGCTGCGATCGAGGTTCGTGGCGAGGATCACCTCGCCCTCGAGCGTGGTCACGCCGATCGGTGTCTCGAAATCGAGACGTGTGTCCGCACCCACCGCCCAACGGTCGAAGGCCTTCGATGGGGTCGCGGCCCGCGCCGCCTGGGGCGAGAGCTCACCCGTGTCGATGACGCTGTCCTCGTCGAGGTCGCTCCAGGTCACGCCCGACTTTGTCGCCGGCACCCCTTCGTGGAGCCCCTCGCCCGTCAGGTAGCTCGTGCCGACGTCCAGCACGAGCCCATCGCCCTGCAGACGCAGGCCGAGGCGCCCGATGAGGTCGTGCGCGCTCGCGGGGTCTTCGGCGTAGGGCAGGTGTCCGTCCTCGGCCGGCGCGCCGTTCATCAGCGCGATCGACCAGCGGAGCGGCCCCGCGGCGCCACTCACGACCGCGCCGAGGTCCGTCTCCCCAGGGAAGAAGGCCTGGGACGCCGCCGTCCGCTCGAGGAAGATCCGCGCCTCGTTCCCGAGGGGCAGCTCCGCCCCGAAGGGCGGCCGCGTCAGGCCCGCCGTCGCGACGAGCCATGGCCACGGCTCGACGGTGGCCTCGACCCGGCGGGGGGTGACCGGGATCTCGCGGTGCGTGCCCGCGTCGAGCTCGAGCAGCCCGCGGGAGAAGCCGCGCTCCCACCGCGTGCGGAGGCGGGCGCGTCGCAGCGTGAACCCATCTCGGTTCAGCGTGCGGCCGTCGGGCGCGGCTTCGTCGACCGAGTCCTCGTGCAGCGCGTACTGCA
>JBMOFP010000037.1:0-37552 GCA_049318805.1 Bradymonadia bacterium | reverse complement strand
CCACCGACCGACCACGCGGCCTTGTCGGCGCGGAGCGCCATGAAGTGCGCGCCGACACCGAGGTTGATGGTGTTGACCCCGTCGATGTCCTTGCCGGCCACGAAGTTGTCGACGCTCAGGATGCCCTCGATCGCGAGGTTGCCCGTGCCGTAGTTGAAGGCGAGGCCGGTGACGCCGCCGATCGCGGTCGCCGCGCCGATGCCCTTCTTGCCGTCGAGCTCCACCGCGCTGGCGGTGCTGATGCCGAGGGCCGCGACGGCCGCCACACCACTGAGGAAAGCCTTGTTCATCTCTCACTCCTTGAAATCATGGGCGATCTTTCGCCCACATCAGGGTTCCGGGACGGGACTCTCCGCACACCGGAGTCAATCGCACACTGGGACACTGGCGTATCCCACATCTACACACCTTGTAATCACGGGGCACACACCGCGCAAGAAACTTTTTGAAGTTTCTCGAGCTGCGGCGGGAGGGACGACGGAACCAGCGCGAATATTCAACACGCTTTGGCTCTTCGGGCCGTGAAAGTTGGCCGTAATCTACCCGCCATCCCCCCCGAGTAAAGCAAAAAGGGCGTGAATGCCTTCCGGGCGCCATGACGCGTTGCGCCAAGCCCATCCGGCCCATGCGCGACACGGTCTGTTGACGCAGAGGCGCGTGTTGAGTTTCCGTCCGCCTCCCGCGTCGCCCCACCACGCCCAGCAATGACTGCAACGACCGACCCGATGCCACCGCCCACCGACCACCCGGCTCAGCCGAATGCTCGACGACACGCCGTCGCGACGCTCGGGAACTTCGATGGACTCCATCTGGGGCACGCGGCGTTGATCACCCGGGTCATCGAGCGCGCGCGCGCCCTGGACGCGCGCTCCGTCATCGTGACCTTCGAGCCGCACCCGGTCGCCGTGCTCGCGCCCGAACGCGCCCCGAAACGCATCTTCCCGGCCGACGAGAAACGTCGCGCGCTCCTCGCGACGGGCGTCGACGAGGTGGTGGCGCTGTCTTTTGATCGAACGCTCGCGGCGCAAACGGCCGAGGTCTTCACCGAGACTTTTCTCGTGGGCCGTTTGTCGTGCGCCCATGTCGTGGTCGGCCACGACTTCACCTTCGGCGCGGGTCGGCGAGGCAACGCCGAGGTCCTGGCGCGGCTCGGCGCCGACTGGGGCTTCACGGTCGAGCTGGTGGACGCCGTCGGTTTGGACGACGGGCTCGTCGTTTCGAGCAGCGCCGTTCGTCGCGCGGTCTCCGCGGGAGACGTCGCGCTGGCCGCGCGCCTTCTCGGGCGACCGTTCGAGGTCATCGGCCCGGTCGTTCACGGGGCGCGTCGCGGTCGGGCCCTCGGTTTCCCGACGGCCAACATCGCCGCCCGCAACGAGCTCCTTCCGTTGCCCGGCATCTACGCGGCATGGCTCGACGCTGGGGGCGCTCTCCTACCCGCCGCGGTGAGCGTGGGCCACAACCCCACTTTCGGCCCGCACGCCCTCTCCATCGAGGCGCACGTGCTGCCCGAGGCCGCCGGTCCGAACCTCGATCTCTATGGTCGCGAGGTTCGACTCGGCTTCGTCCACCGCCTGCGGGACGAGGTCGCGTACACCACGGTCGAGGCGCTGGTCGTGCAGATCGAGGCCGATGTCCGCGCATGCAGGGCGCTGCTCGCGTCGGACGCCACCGCGCCATGAGAGATCGGCTGCGGCTCGGCCTGGTCGGACACCCGGTCGCGCACAGCCTGTCGCCCACGCTGCACGCGGCCGCCGCGCGGGCCGTGGGGCACCCGGACGCCGACGCGCCGGACCTGTATCGACTCTTCGATCGGGGTCTCGCCGAGCTCGACCCGTTCATGGCGCATGAGGCCAGGGCGCTGACGGGCTTCAATGTCACCGTGCCGGCCAAGGTGGCGATCGTTGCCCGCCTCGACGCGTGCACCTCGACCGCGAATCGACTCGGTGCGGTCAATACCGTCTGGCGCACCGCGACAGGCTGGAGCGGCGACAACACCGATGTTTCGGGCTTCGCCGCATCGGTGGCCGACCTGGAGCCGGGCGTCGCGGTGGTCCTGGGGGCAGGCGGCGCCGCGCGCGCCGTGGTCTGCGCCCTGGCCGACGCCGGCTGGCGCGAACTCCGCGTCGTGGCGCGAGACCCTACGGCCGCGCGCGCCCTCGTCACACGCCTCGCGCCAGACACGGGTCGACCCCTCCCCTTCGACGCTTTGACGCACGCGCTCCAGGGCGCCGACCTCGTCGTGCAGGCGACCTCGGCCGCGCTCTTCGACCCGCTCGCCTTCTCCGACCTCGCTTTCGCCGGGGTGGCTCGAGATGCCGTCGCGGTCGATCTCGTCTATCGCCCGCTCGAGACCGCATTCCTCGCCGCGGCGGCCCGCGCGGGTCTCGAGACACGAGACGGGCTGGACATGCTGGTTCGGCAGGGGCTCGCAGCCTTCGAACGTTTCACGGGGTGTATCGCGCCCTACGCCACCGTAGCCGCCGCCGTTCGCGCCGCCGCCTCGCTTGACACTCCGCATCGGGCGTCTTAATCACGGCGAGCCCGATCCAGCGTCGGCGCGCCCATGCCTGCTTAGGGAGAGCCCATGTCGAACCGCCTCGGTGAGCTGCTCGTCCGCGAGAACCTGATCAGCCTGACGCAGCTCAAAGAGGCGCAGGACGTTCAGCGGAAGTCCGGCGAGAAGTTCCAGTACGTGCTCACGAAGCAGGGCTTCATCGGTGAGCGCGAGCTGACGAGCTTCCTCGCGAAGCAGTATGGCGTGCCGTCGATCAACCTCGCCGAGTTCGAGATCGACGAGGACGTCATCAAGCTCGTGCCCCGCGAGATGGCGCTTCAGCACCAGGTCGTGCCCATCAACCGGGCCGGCAACGCGCTCATCGTGGCCATGAGCGACCCCTCGAACCTGCACGCCATCGACGATCTGAAGTTCCTCACGGGCTACAACATCGAGGTCGTCGTCGCGAGCGAAGAGGCGATCCGCAACGCGATCGCGCGCTACTACGAGCAGAAGTCGAACATCGCGGCCCTCATGGAGGAGTTCCAGGAGGACCAGGTCGAGGTCGCCGAGTCCGACGTGGAAGAAGACGTCGTCGACCTCGAGCGCTCGAGCGAAGAGGCGCCCGTCGTTCGCCTCGTGAACCTGGTCCTGGTGGACGCGATCAAGAAGGGCGCATCGGACATCCACATCGAGCCCTACGAGAAGAGCTTCCGCGTGCGGTTCCGCATCGACGGCAGCCTCTACGAGATCATGAACCCGCCTCTGAAGCTCAAGGCCGCCATCACGAGCCGCGTGAAGATCATGGCGAACCTCGACATCGCGGAGCGCCGACTCCCGCAGGACGGCCGCATCAAGATCAAGCTCGGCGGCGGGCGCGAGATGGACTTCCGCGTGAGCGTGATGCCCACGCTCTTCGGCGAGAAGATCGTCATGCGGTTGCTCGACAAGAGCAACCTGCAGCTCGACATGACGAAGCTGGGCTTCGAGCAGGGCCAGCTCGACCAGTTCAAGTACGCCATCGACCGACCCTACGGCATGGTGCTCGTGACCGGCCCGACGGGCTCCGGCAAGACGACCACGCTCTACTCCGCGCTGTCGGAGCTGAACAAAACGACGGACAACATCAGCACGGCCGAAGACCCGGTGGAGTTCAACCTGCCGGGCATCAACCAGTGCCAGATGAACGACGGCATCGGGCTGAACTTCGCCGCGGCGCTCCGGTGCTTCCTGCGTCAGGACCCGGACATCATCATGGTGGGCGAGATTCGTGACTTCGAGACCGCCGAAATCGGCGTGAAGGCCGCGCTCACGGGCCACCTCGTGCTGTCGACGCTCCACACGAACGACGCGCCCTCGACGGTCTCACGTCTGCTGAACATGGGCGTCGAGCCCTTCCTCGTGACCGCCTCGGTGAACGCCATCGTGGCTCAGCGTCTCGCGCGGCGCGTCTGCCGGGACTGCAAGGAGCCCATCAAGCACACGGTCGAGCAGCTCACGAACATCGGCGTACCCCTCGAGAAGGCGAAGACCGCTCAGCTCTTCAAGGGCGCCGGTTGCCGCACCTGCTCGGACACCGGGTACAAGGGTCGCGTGGCGCTCTACGAGGTCATGCTCGCGGGCGACGAGCTCAAGGACTTCATCCTCCAGGGTGTCTCGAGCGTCGAGCTCAAGCGCGAGGCCATCCGCCTCGGCATGAAGACGCTGCGTCAGGCCGCGATTGGCAAGCTCCTCGAGGGCATGACGACCATCGACGAGGTGGTCAACAACACGGCGGCGGACTGAGATGGCGAACCTTCATCAACTCCTGAAGCTCATGGTGGAGAAGGGCGCGAGCGATCTGCACATCACGTGCGGCTCGCCCCCTCAGCTCCGCATCGACGGCCACCTCATCCCGTTGAAGACCGCGGCCCTCACGCGGGAGGACTGCCAGCAGCTCTGCTACTCGTTCCTCACCGAGTCTCAGAAGCACAAGTTCGAGGAGACCTGCGAGCTCGACCTCAGCTTCGGCGTGAAGGGCCTGAGCCGCTTCCGCGCGAACCTCTTCATGCAACGTGGCGCGGTGGCGGCGAGCTTCCGCGTCATCCCCATGAAGATTCACAACTTCGACGAGCTGGGGCTCCCGGCGATCGTCGCCGAGCTCACCAACAAGACCAAGGGCCTCGTGCTCGTGACCGGCCCCACGGGCTCGGGGAAGTCCACGACCCTCGCGGCCATGGTCGACAAGATCAACACCGAGAAGCACTACCACATCCTCACGATCGAGGACCCGATCGAGTACCTGCACCCGCACAAGAACTCGCTCGTGAACCAGCGCGAGATCGGTGCCGATACCCACGACTTCAAGACCGCGCTGAAGTACGTGCTGCGCCAGGATCCGGACGTGGTGCTCGTCGGCGAGATGCGGGACCTGGAGACGGTCGAAGCGGCGCTCACGATCAGCGAGACCGGCCACCTTTGCATGGCGACGCTCCACACGAACAGCGCCGTGCAGTCGATCCACCGCATCATCGACCTCTTCCCGCCGCACCAGCAGGCTCAGGTCCGCGCGCAGCTCAGCTTCACCCTCGAAGGTGTGGTCTCGCAGCAGCTCATCATGAAGGCCTCGGGTGTGGGCCGCGTGATGGCGTGCGAGGTCATGGTGCCCACACCGGCCATTCGGAACCTGATCCGCGAGGACAAGATGCATCAGGTCTACAGCCAGATGCAGGTCGGTCAGACCCGGTTCGGCATGCAGACGATGAATCAGGCGTTGCTCGGACACTACCAGCGCGGGGACATCACGCTCGAGGATGCCCTGGCCCACTCGAACGACATGGACGAGCTGAAGACGATGCTGGCCGGCGGCAACACCGCCCACGCCCGCTGAAGTCCGGCACGCCATGCTCATGACCTGGCTGCGGGACCTCACCCCGAAGCAGCAAAACCTGTTCGTGGCGGCTGTCACCTTCCTGGTGTGGTCGCCGTCGCTGCTCGGCGGCTTCGCCTGGGACGACACCAACAACCTGGTCGACAACGCACGGCTGCAAGGCTGGCCGGCGCTGATCGAGGTCTTCCGGCACGACGCCATGTGGTCGGCGAAGATGGACCAGGCCGTGATCGCGACCTACAGGCCGCTGTCGCTGGCGTCCTTCGTCATCGACTACCAGCTCTTTCGGGGGCACGCCTTCGGCTACCACCTGAGCAGTGTGCTCTGGCATGCGCTGACGACCGTCGTCGTCTTCAATCTACTCAAGCGTTTCATGGCGCCGCTCGAGGCCGTGGCCGTCACGCTGTTCTGGGCGATCCATCCCATCCACAACGAGGCCGTGGCGTGGATCAACGGCCGCTCCGAGATCTTCGCGCTGCTCTTCGGGGCGCTCGCGGCCCTGGCGGCGACGGGACGCCCGTTGCGCGGGGTCGCCGGCCTGCGTGAGCTGGTGGTCACGGCCTGCCTGCTGCTCGCGATGCTCGGCAAAGAGTCCGGCGCGGTCTTCGCCGGGGTCGCGGTGCTGCTCTCGACGCAAGCACCGGACCTCGAGGGGCGAGGCGTGAAGGCGCGGGTCCTCCGGGGCGTGGTGGTCGCGTTGGCCGGCATCTGCGCCTTCGCCCTCTACGGCTGGGTGCGGTCGCAAGTGCTCACGGGCGGGGCGTTCCCCGGGGTCGACTCGGGGCTCGGCAACCAGACGCTCAAGGGGCTCTCTTCGGGCGCGGCGATCCTCCTGAAGTGCCTGCAAGCGCTCCTGGTGCCCATCGACCTGTCGGTGACTTACCTGTACCTGTGGGCCGGCGCGCTCACGGCCACGCAGAAGGCGGTCGCGTGGGGCAGCCTCGCCCTGTTGAGCCTGGTGGCTTTGTCACCGCTCCTGCGAAAGCGCTGGGTGCCGACCTTCATGTTGCTGTGGTGGCTCGCGTCGGTCCTGCCGGTCGTGCCGCTTGCGCTGCGCGACTGGCCGGGCTTCTCGCGGTGGCTCTACCTGGGCGGACCCGGCCTCTGGGCGGGCCTGTATCTCCTCGTGCGAGACGACCTGCCGGCCCGTCCGCTCCGGGTCTTCGCCGCCGCCGTCGCGGCCATCTTCTTTGTGCAGACCCAGCGCGGCATCCAGATCTGGAAGGACTCGGGCACCCTGTGGTCGCGCATGGTCATCGAGCAGCCCTATGAACCCTACGGCTGGCTCAGCCTCGCGGCGTGGCTCGATCGTCAGGGAGACTACGTGGGCGCGGAGCGCGCGGCCCTTCGGACCGGCGAGCTCAAGCCTCGGGGACACGACCCGTGGGGCATCCTCGCCGACGCCCAGGCCCGGCAGGGCCGGTGTGCCGAGGCCACCCAGACCGCGACCGTGGACTACCCGGCGATGGGGCGCTTCGGCTGGCTCCAGTCGTCGATCGGCTACTGCTGGGAGAAGGCCGGCGACAAGGACAAGGCCCTCGAGTTCTACCGAAAGTGCGAGGCCGAGTTGGCGTACTGCAAGGCACGCATCACCGCTCTGGCGCCGTCGGTGCCACCGTCCGCACCGGCGGAGTGAGCGCGGAACGTCGCAGCAGAATGTCGTCGCCGCGCGACGCACCGTGGTAGGCTTGCGAGGTCACGTCACCGGCGGGGAGCAGCATGGCCGAGTGGGTCTGGGAAGGTCGCACGCGCTCTGGCGAGACGCGCAAAGGCGTGATGGAGGCCGATCAGGAGCGTGACGTTCTCCTGAAACTCCGTCAGCAGAACATCCAGCCGAACAAGGTCCGCAAGAAGTCCAAGGGCTTCACCCTGCCGAGCCTGGGCGGCGGCGGGAGCGTGGCGGCCACGGAGCTCGTCGTTTTCGTGCGGCAGTTCGCCACGATGATCGACGCTGGCCTGCCCCTCGTGCAGTGCCTCGAAATCCTCGGCAACCAGCAGCCGAACAAGAACTTCAAGCGTGTCATCCTCGACGTGAAGTCGAACGTCGAAGGCGGCGCGACCTTCGCCGACTCGCTGAAGCGGCACCCGAAGGTCTTCGACTCGCTCTTCGTGAACCTCGTCGCCGCCGGTGAGATCGGCGGTATCCTCGACACGATCCTCAACCGTCTCGCGACCTACATCGAGAAGAACGTCAAGCTCGTCCGCCAGGTCAAGGGCGCGATGGTCTACCCGATGGCCATCATGATCATCGCCCTGGGCGTCGTGGCGGCCTTGCTCAAGTGGGTCATCCCGACCTTCGAGCAGATGTTCTCGAACTTCGGCAACGCGAAGCTGCCGGCCCTCACGCAGCTCGTCATCAACGCCTCGCACTGGTTCCAGGCGAACTTCATTCTCATCGTGATCGCGACCATCGGGAGCGTCTGGGGCTTCAGGAAGTTCTACGCGAGCGATCGGGGTCGCGAGATCTTCGACACGGTGATGTTGAAGGCGCCCATCTTCGGCCCCTTGCTGCGCAAGGTCGCCGTGGCCAAGTTCACCCGAACGCTCGGCACCATGATCGCCTCGGGTGTGCCGATCCTCGACGGCCTCGACATCGTCGCGAAGTCCGCCGGGAACAAGGTCGTGGAGCGCGCGATCTACTTCGTGCGGGACAAGATCTCCGAGGGCAGCAACATGGCCGACCCGCTCACGAAGACGAACGTCTTCCCCTCGATGGTGGTCCAGATGATCTCCGTCGGTGAGAGCACCGGCGCCATGGACGTGATGCTCCAGAAGATCGCCGACTTCTACGAGGAAGAGGTCGAGGTCGCCGTCGGCAGCCTCACCAAGCTGTTGGAGCCGCTGATGATGGTCTTCATCGGCGGCATCGTGGGCACCGTGCTCATCGCCATGTACCTGCCGATCTTCGAGATCGCCGGGAACGTGAAGTCCTGAAACGGCAGACGCCGCCGTGACGGCCACCGTCGAGGGCGAGCGCGCCCCCGCCTCGGAGATCGTCGCCAAGATTCAGTGGCTGATGCTGCTGAGGGTGGTGATGGTCACCGTCCTCCTGGGCTCGACGCTGCTCATCAACGTGAGCGACGCCGACCTCTTTTCGGACCCCGGCACCCTCACGATCCTGGGCCTCATCGTCGGCACCTACGCGGCCACGATCGTCTACGCGTTGGTCCTGCCGCGGCTCCGCACCCACGAGCTCTTCGCCTACGCGCAGCTGGTCGGCGACGTGCTCACGACCCTCGCGCTGGTGTTGCTCACGGGCGGCACCGAGAGCCTCTTTGTGTTCATGTTCTCGCTCGTCGTGATGAACGCAGCGATCGTGCTCTTCCGGCGAGGCGCGCTCGTCCTCGCGGCCGTTTCGGCGGCGGTCCTGATGACGATTTTTCTCCGGGAGTGGCTCGGCTTGCTCGGCGCGCCCGGTGTACCGCCCGGCGCCGCGAGTCGCAGCCTCTTGCTGTCTGGGCTCACGAACGTGTCCGCGGTCTTCCTCGTGGCGTTGCTCGCGGGACATCTGAGCGAGCAAGTGCGCGACGCCGGACGACGCCTCCAGACCGCGAGCGCGGACCTCGAGCAGCTCCGTGCCCTGAACGAACACATCATCACAAGCATCCAGTCCGGCCTCATCAGCCACACGCTCGATGGCCGTGTGCTGTTCATGAACTCCGCGGCCGAACGCATCCTCGGGGTCGCAGCGTCGACCGTGGTCTACGGCCCGATCTCCGCCGTCTTCACGGATTTGCCGCCCGTCGACACGAAGGACGCGGGGGCCGGCGCGCCGTTGCAGCGCTGGGAGCAGGCGCACACACGGCCGGATGGCGAGGTGCGCATTCTCGGTGTGAGTCGTTCGCCGTTGCTCGACGCCCAGGGTGTGCACCGAGGCGACATCCTCGTTTTCCAGGACCTCACGCCGCTGCGCCAGATGGAGGCGCAGATCCGGCGCGCCGAGAAGTTCGCCGCCATCGGCAAGATGGCCGCCGGCATCGCGCATGAGATTCGGAATCCCCTCGCGGGCATCAGCGGGGGCATCGAGATGCTCCAGCGTGCCGAGGGCCTGGACTCGACGGACCGTCGGCTGATGGACATCGTGCTCCGCGAGATCGATCGCCTCAACGGCTTGGTCACCGACTTCTTGAAGTTCGCGCGCCCGGGCATCGGGCGGTTCGAGCGCGTGCGCCTCGAACCGTTGCTCCACGAGGTCGTCGAGGTCTTCGGCTACCTGAGTCGCGACGGCGCCGGGCCGCGGGTCGGCGTCGATCTCATGGCGGGTCAGGGCCTCGAGGTGCTCGCGGACCCGCGACAGCTCAAGCAGGTGTTCTGGAATCTCCTGAACAACGCCTCGGACGCGATGCCCGAGGGGGGCCTGATCCAGATTCACGCCCGGGTCGTGGGCGTCGCCGGTGGACCCGACGATGGTGTCGAGGTCCGCATCGTGGACCACGGTGTCGGGATCGCCGCGGAGAGCCTCGCCCGCGTCTTCGACCCCTTCTACAGTACAAAGACGCGGGGGACCGGCCTCGGGTTGGCCCTGGTGCATCGAATCGTCGAAGAACACGGGGGGACCGTGAGCGTGGACAGTGAACCCGGCCTGGGCGCGACCTTCACGGTGTGGTTGCCGCCGCCTGCGCGCGCGCCGGTCCAGCCCGAGCTCAGCCCGGCGGACTCGCTCCAATGACCAGCCCCGCGTTCTCGGCGCGCATCCTCGTCGTCGATGACGAGCTCTCCCTGCGCGAGCTCCTGGAGATCTTCCTCTCGAAGCTCGGCCACCGTGTGCAGACCGCCTCGGACGGCGCCGCGGCGATCCGCACGTTGATCGAGGAGGAGGAGTTCGACCTCGTGCTCACCGACCTGCGTATGCCGGGGGCGCACGGCATGGTGGTGCTCGAGAAGTGCCGCGAGCTGCACCCGGAGACCCCAATCATCGTGATGACCGCGTTCTCGACCACGCAGACGGCCATCGAGGCGATGAAGATGGGCGCCTACGACTACTTCCAGAAGCCGTTCAAGATGGACGAGGCGCAGATCGTCATCGACCGCGCCCTGGACCGGCGACGCCTCGTCGTCGAGAGCCGCCGCATGCGCGACGCGCTGGACGCGCGCTCCGCGTTTGAGCCCATCATCGGCCAGAGCCGCGCCATGGCCGAGGTCTTCGACCTGGTGCGGCGCATCGCGAAGACACGAACGAACGTGCTCATCCTGGGCGAGAGCGGCACCGGCAAGGAGCTGGTCGCACGGGCGATTCACGAGCAGAGCGACCGCCGTACGTCGCCGTTTCTCGTCATCAACTGCGGCGCCATCCCCGAGAACCTGATCGAAAGTGAGCTCTTCGGGCACAAGAAGGGCGCGTTCACCGGCGCCCACGCCGACAAGGACGGCCTCTTTCGGGCCGCCCAGGGCGGGACGCTGATGCTCGACGAGATCGGCGAGCTCCCGCTGGGCATGCAGGTCAAGCTGCTGCGCGCGCTCCAGGAGCGTCGAGTGCGCCCCGTGGGCGACGTGCGCGAGCACCCGGTGGACGTGCGCGTCGTGGCGGCGACCAACCGGGACCTCGAGGCGGAGGTGCGCGCGGGGCGATTCCGCGAGGACCTCTACTACCGCCTCAACGTCATCGGGGTTCAGCTCCCGCCACTGCGCGAGCGCGCCGGGGACATCCCTCAGTTGGCGTTCCACTTCTTGCGGCGTTTCGCCCAGGAGCAAGAGAAGGCCGTGCTCGACATCGAGCCGGACGCGCTCCGAGCGCTGCAGGAGCACACCTGGCCGGGCAACGTCCGCGAGCTCGAGAACGCGATGGAGCGCTCCGTCGCCCTCGAAGAGTCGGATCGGGTCTCCCTGCGCTCGCTGCCGGCCGCCGTGCGCGCTCGAGCGACGAGCCCCACGACCCAATCGGCGGAAGGCCTGGAGCTCCCGAGCCGCGGGCTCGACCTCGAGGACTACGTGGACGCGGTCGAGCGACGCCTCATCACGCAGGCGCTCACCCGCGCCGCCGGAGTGAAGAAGGACGCGGCGAAGCTCCTGGGCATCACGTTCCGGTCGCTGCGCTATCGCCTGGCGAAGCTGAACATGGAGACGGGCCCCGACGAGGGCGACGGCGAGTGACAAAAATCGTCACCGGTGCCGTGTTTGGGCGCTCATCTTCGCCTATCTGACATTTCTAGACTTTTCCGCACACCGCAGCAATGCTCACGTTGCGCGGTCGGTCGCCACGACGGGACAAAAAACGTCGATGGCACGGCCGGTGCATTCGTTAGAAAGCACGGAAGGCGGGGAAACGATGACGAGGGGTTCCAATCACGGTCAGCCCATGCGGCGCGCTCCTCGGGGGTTCACCCTCGTCGAGATGATGGTCGTGGTGGTGATCGTCGGCATCCTCAGCGTCATCGCGCTCTTCGCCTACCGGAAGTACGAGCACGCGGCGCGCAACGCCGAGGCCGACCAGATGCTCGGCGCGATTCGCGCGGCCCAGGAGGCGTACTTCCAGTCGTTCGGTCAGTACGCGGGGACTGTGAACGGAGCGCGTTGGCCTCAGAGCGTGCCCACACTCGTGAAGGAAGCCTGGGAGCCCATCAACGAGGGGACCTTCCAGGCCCTCAACGTGTCTTCGCCCGGTCGAGTGTGGTTCCAGTACCTGATCGTGGCCGGTCGTGCGGGTGAGAACCCGCCGGGTGGTGCGCCGTTCCGGCCGGGTGAGGTGCAGAACCGCGCGTGGTACTTCGCGGCGGCCTGCGGGGACTTCAACAACAACGCGGACGGCGCGTTGTGCAGCGGCGCGGCCATGAACGACGGCAGCCGCCTCTCCTATTTCGAGACCAACTCTCTGCGAGCCGACGTGGTTCGGTTCAACGAAGGACAGTAGCACCGGGGAGCGGAGCGCATGGTGCGCACCGCTTCAGAACTCCGGTGGGTCGTCGTGCCCACCGATGGACAAGCGCAGCCGAGGTAACGAGATGCGAAATCTGAAGAAGAAGGCGAAGGGCTTTACCCTCATCGAGCTCATGATCGTGGTCGCGATCATCGGCATCCTGGCCGCGGTCGCCATCCCGGCGTTCATGAAGTACATCCGCCGTTCCAAGACGTCGGAAGCGACGATGAACCTGCGGAAGCTCTTCGACAGCTCGGTCTCCTACTACCAGGAAGAGCACTCCGAGCGGAACGGCACGCCGCTTCCCAAGTCCTTCCCTGCGACCGTGGACCAGACCCCGGGGGATCCGACGACCAACTTCTGCGTGGCGAATGCGAGCCAGAAGCACGTGCCGAGCGCGAACGAGTTCATCGACCCCACGTGGCAGGGCCTGAACTTCTCCATCGACGACCCCTACCTCTACGCCTACACCTACACCTCGACGGGCACCGGCGTCGACGCGCAGTTCACGGCCGCCGCGAACGGCGACCTCAACTGCGACGCCGTGTTCTCGACCTTCGAGCGCATCGGCACGGTCGACGCGGAGAACAACGTGAACGGCGGCGCCGGCCTCTTCGCCGCGAACGAGCTCGAGTAAGCCTCGACTCGACCGCCGACCGGAAGGGGCGCGTTCCTTGCGAACGCGCCTTTTTTTTTGGTATCGGGCCCCCATGGAGAAGAGGGTGCTTCGAATCGCGCTGCTCGCGGCGCTGCTCCTCACCGTCTTGTCGGTGAACAGGCTTGCGCTGCTCGAGGCCCGAGTGGCCCGCGCCAGCGACACTGCCGTCATCGCGTCCGAAACGCTGTACGTGCCGGACGACCGCAGCCTGCGGCTGCTTTTCCTCGGCTACACCCAGGCGGCGGCCGACGTGCAGTGGCTCCGCGCGCTGGAGTACTTCGGCCGTCACTTCACGACGGACCGTAAGTACACGTGGTTGGAGCACTTCATCGACCAGATCATCCGCCTGGACCCCCAGTTCAGGCGCATCTACCACTGGGCGGGCGTGAACGTGCTCTACGGTCGGCGTTTCACGAACGAGAACGTGGAGCGGTCGAATCGTTTCTTCGAACGCGCCCTCGCCGCGTTCCCCGAGGACAGCGAGGCGGCGTTTCGGCTCGGCATCAACTACTACACGGAGATGCAGTCCTCGGATCCGGACGAGCGTGCCCGCTATCGAGAGATCGGCCTGCAGTACTTCGAACGCGCCGCGAACATGCCCGGCGCGTCGCCGGCGATCCGGCGTCTCGTGACCGGCACCGCGAACCGACTGGGCCGTACGGAGATCGCGGTCCAGAGCCTGATCGACTCGCTGGCGGAGGCCGACGATCCAGAGCAGCGCGCCGCCATCCGCGCGCGCATCAGGTCCCTGCGGGGTGCCTCCGCGGACGCGCTGGCGAATGAGACCGAGGTCTTCGAAAACCGACGTCGCATGACATTTCCCTATGTGCCGCCCGCCCTCTTCCTCCACTTTGCCGGCGAGGACTCGGTCGACGAGTCCCTCTCCCACCTGACCCGGGGCGTCGTCGTGGAGACGACGTCCGAGACCCTCGAGGCTCCATGATCCAGGACGCTCACATCCTCGTGACCGGCGGCGCCGGCTTCATCGGCTCGTCGCTCACGGAGCGGCTCTGCGCCCAGAACCGCATCACGCTCTTCGACAACCTGCACCGCGACGCCGTCAAGAGCACGCGCCTGCTCGAGCACCCGAACGTCCGCTTGATCCGTGGAGACGTGATGGACGTGGCCGCCTTGACCGCGGCCGCCGCCGACGCCGACATGGTCGTACACATGGCGTCCATCGCGGGTGTGGACACGGTGCTGAAGAACCCCGTGCTGACCATGAAGGTCTCGCTCATCGGCACCTACAACGCGCTCGAGGCGGCGCTCGCCAGCGGCCGGTGCAAGCGATTCCTCGACTTCAGCACGAGCGAGGTCTTCGGGCGCTACGCCTACAAGGTCTCCGAAGGGGACGTGACGAGCCTCGGCGCCGTGGGTGAGGCCCGCTGGACCTACGCGGTCTCGAAGCTCGCGACGGAGCACCTGGCGCTCAGCTACCACAAGCAGTACGGGCTCCCGACCGCGAGCATTCGGCCGTTCAACATCTACGGGCCGCGCCAGGTCGGTGAAGGCGCGGTGCATCACTTCATCGCACGGGCGATCCGCAACGAGCCGCTCGTGATTCACGGGGACGGCTCGCAGATCCGCTCCTGGTGCTACATCGACGACATCGTCGACGGGATCGTCGCCGCCCTGGAGCGAGACGAGGCCGTGGGGCAGGCCTTCAACATCGGCAACCCGCGCAGCACACTCACGATCTACCATCTGGCGCAGATGATCGTGCAGCTCGCCGCCTCGTCGAGCGCGGTCGAGTTCGTGCCTATGAATCGGACGGACGTCGAGCTGCGCATCCCGAACATCGACAAGGCGCTCGCGCTGCTCGGCTACACCCCGAAGGTGAACCTCGACGAGGGCCTGACACGCACGATTCAGTGGTACCGCAGCAAGCTCGGGTAGACCCACTGCACGAGGCCGCCGCAGAGGCCGAGCACGACGATCACGGCGGAGAAGCCCAGCGACAGCACCGTGCCCTGCTCCTGGGACACGCCGAGCTGCACGACCAGGGCGACCAGGGCGACCTCGCGCGCGCCCACACCCGCCAATGACAAGGGCACGACGCTCGCGAGTAGCGCCAGGGGCACGACGAGCAGGATGTCGGTCGGACCGAGGGGCAGGTTCATCGCCGCGGCGAGCTGTCCGTAGAGCGCGACGTTCACCAGGTGCCCGACGAAGCTGATCCCGAAGGCCAGCACCGCGGGGCCGAGGTTGGGCACGGCGGGGATCTGCGCGCGCAGAGCGGCGAGGCGACCCGAGGCCCGCACGGCGAGGAGCGCGACCACGGCGAGGGTCCCGCAGAGCGCGACGGCGAGCACCGTCGTTTGCACCTCGTCCCCGAAGAGAGACGGCCCGAGCAACAGCCCGAGACACGCGATGAGCACGAGCGCGAAGAGGCCCAGGAGGCGCTCGGCCACGACGAGCACGAGGCCGGTGCGCGCCTGGGGAAAGGCGGGTCGCATGAGGAGCGCGCGGACGAGGTCCCCCGCGACGGAGCCGGGCACGAAGGTGTTGTAGAACTGGCAAACCAGCGTGGCGCGGAAGAGCTCGGCCCGGGACGGCAACTGCAGCGCATCGAAGGCGCGCATCAGCAGACCCCAACGGAACGCGCCGATGCCCACGTTGACGAAGCCCAGGAGTACCGCGACGCCGAGCGCGGAAACGGGCAGCGCCTCGAGGGCTTTCAGGAGCGCGTCCCGGTCGGCCCACTTCCAGAGCCAGAGCCCGAGGAGGGCGGGCACGGCCAGGCGCGCCCCCCAGAGCAGCACCCGCCGCGTGGGCGGCCTGTCGGTCAACGGGCGCGTCCTCGCCAGCGTTCGAGGCGTTCCCGCTCCATGCGCACACGGAGCTGGAAGAGCTCCTGGAAGGTCTGGACCACGCGCCGGGTGCTCGTGGCCTTGGAGTGGCCGGCCGAGCGGTCGTGCACGTTCATGAAGACCGTCTCCACGCGGTGACCGCTCCGTTTCGCGCGAATCGGGATCTCGAGGTTGAGCAGGAAGCTCGACGAGCTGGCGCCCAGGGTCTCGAGCACCGCGCGTCGGACCAGATAGATGCCCTCGGTGCGGGCCCGGGTGCCCACGACCACCGCGGTCAACGTGCGCAGTCCGTAGCTGAGCACCTTGCGGCCCAAGGAGTAGCGACGATTGCGATAGAGGGAGGTGACGAGGTCGGCGCCGTCGGCCACGGCGAAGAAGTCCTCGAGCTCGAAGGCATCGATCTGCCCGTCGGCGGGCATGATCGTGACCCAGTCGAAACGCGCCGACGCGAAGCCACGCCGCAGCGCCGCCCCCATGCCGCTGTTCCGCTCCAGGTGTAAACCCACGACCTCGGGCTCGCGCTCGGCCAGCGCGTCGATGAGCGCGCCGGTGCCGTCGCTGGAGCCGTCGTCCACGATGATGAGCTCTCCGCCGTCGACTCGGGT
Source organism: Bradymonadia bacterium (assembly GCA_049318805.1). Lineage (GTDB taxonomy): Bacteria > Myxococcota_A > Bradymonadia > UBA7976 > UBA1532 > CANLBD01. Next base: position 21,263 of record JBMOFP010000037.1, on the reverse strand, counting down.
CCGCAGAAAGTCGAGGGTCCGCGCGACGCAGGCGGGGAGTGCTTCGACCTCGTTGTAGGCGGCCATGACGATGGACAAGGACTGCGGTTTCACGGGGCGCACCTTCGCACGGGGTCGCCTCGACCGCAAAGCCCCGACGCCTTGCTTGAGCCCTTCAAACCTGCGAGAAACCGCCTCATGAGCACGGGACCGATCCTGAGCGTCGAGGGTCTGATGAAGACCTTTCATCTCGGCTTCCTGGGAGCGCTGCCGTTCCTGGGCCGCCTCGCCGCGAGCTTGCAGGTCAAGGGCGTCGCGCAACGCGTCGAGGCTGTCCGCGGCATCTCCTTCGCGGTCGAGCCGGGCGAGGTCTTTGGCCTCGTCGGCCCGAACGGCGCGGGCAAGACCACGACCATCAAGATGCTGATGGGCCTGATTCGACCGTCCGGCGGCAGCGGCACGGTGCTCGGGCATCCGCTGGGGCACAGGGCCGCCCGCAATCGCCTGGGCTATCTGCCCGAGCAGCCCTACTTCTACGAGTACCTGAAGCCGCGCGAGTTCCTCGACTTCTACGGCGGCCTGTTCCCGATGACGGCGCGAGAGCGCCGCGCGCGCGCCGAGAAGCTGATTGATCGTGTCGGCCTGCGCCACGCGGTGGACCGGCCGATTCGCCGCTTCTCGAAGGGCATGGTCCAACGCATCGGCATCGCGCAGGCGCTCATCAACGACCCGGACCTGGTCGTGCTCGACGAGCCCATGAGCGGGCTCGATCCCATCGGTCGTAAAGAGGTCCGCGACCTCGTGCTCGAGCTGCGCGGCCAGGGCAAGACCGTCTTTTTCTCGAGCCACATCCTCCAGGACGTCGAGCAGCTCTGCGACCGGGTCGCGATCATCGCCCGCGGACGCATCCACGTGGCTGGCAAGCTGAGCGAGCTGCTGGTGGACGAAGACCATCCGGTGGAAATCGTGGCGACCGAGGTGTCAGAGGCCGCGCGGGCGTTCGTCGAGCCGATGTGTGACCGCGTGGCCGTCGCCCACGGCGCGACCCGTTTCCACCTGCGCTCGGTAAAGGATCGCGACGCCGCGGTCGCGCGCCTCGTCGAGTCGGGCGCCCGACTGACCGCGCTCACGTCGCAGCGACGCTCTCTGGAGGACCTCTTCGTCGAGCAGGCAGGACGCGCATGAGGCAGATCATCGTCATCGCCGTGAACACGTTCCGTGAGGCGGTTCGGAACCGCATCTTCACGAGCCTGATCATCTTCTCGATCCTGATGATGCTGCTCACGCTCGCCGTGAGCTCCGCGTCGCTCAACGAGGAGGTGCGCCTGATGAAGGACATCGGGCTCTTCCTCACGTCCACGTTCTCGGCGCTCATCTGCATCTTCGTGGGCGTGAACCTCGTCTACAAAGAGATCGAGCGGAAGACCATCTACACGATCCTGCCGAAGCCGATTCACCGCTGGCAGTTCCTGCTGGGCAAGTACCTGGGCACCGCCGCGACCATGAGCGTGCAGGTGATCGTGATGGGCCTGGTGCTCGCGGGCCTCTTCCACACGATGAACGAGCCGTTCGGGCTGGTCATGGTGCAGGCGCTCTGGTTGGTCTTCATCGAGGTGCTGGTCGTGGGCTCGGTGGCGCTCTTCTTCTCGAGCTTCTCGACGCCGTTCCTGTCGGGCATGCTCACGCTCGGCATCTTTGTCGTGGGTCGCTTCTCGGACACACTGGCGAACCTACGGCTGCGGCCCCAGTCGCCCGCGGACGACCCCGAAACCCTCGAGCGCATCAGCGCCGTCGTCCGGGCGGTGTCGGCGGTGCTGCCGGACCTGGGCAAGTACAACGTCACGCCGAACGTGGTCTACGACAAGTTCCTGAACGGCGAGGTCGTGCTGTGGTCGACGATCGAGGGCGTGACCTACGCCGCACTGCTGCTGATTCTCGCGTCGATTCTGCTGAGCCGGCGTGACTTCGTCTGAGGGCGACGCAAGCCCGCGCTCGGTCCGCTGGGCCTGGGCGCTGGCTGTGCTCGTGGTGCTCGGCGGCCTCGGGGTGCGCCTCGCGCGCGACGCCGACCGGCACCTTTCGGCGGGTCGCGAAGCGCTCGCCGCCGCGCGGTTGGACGAGGCCCAGGACCACCTGCAGTGGGCGATGCGGGCTCAGCTCCCCGGGCTCTCGGCGCCCGGTGTCGCCGCGGACCTGCTGGAGGAGATTGCGCGCGAGGCGTTGGCCCGAGGGGACGATCCGACCGCGCTCCGCGCGCTCCGGCGCCTGCGCGGCGGCATCCTCGGCACGCGTCACCTGTGGAGCCCGTTCGGAGACCGGTTGGAGCGCACGAACCGCGAGTTGGCCGCCGTGACCGCACGAACGCAGGTCGCCGAGGGCTTCGGCGGCGGGCAGTCCGTGGACGCCCTGACCGAGTCGCACCTCGGCCTGCTCCAACTCGATCCGACGCCGAAGCTCGTCGCTTCCCTGGCCGTGACCGTCGGCTTTTTCGGTTGGATCGGCGGCGCGTTCGGGTTCATCTTTCGAGGGCTCGACACGGACCTTCGAGCGGTCCCTCGGGTCGGTCGGCGCTGGGGCCTCTTCACCGTCGCGTGCTTCGCGCTCTGGATCGTGGGCCTGTGCATCGCATGAAATCGGTCGCGCTGAGCGTTGCGTGCCTCCTGGGCCTCACACCGACCACCGCGGGCGCGAACGTGTACGAGGTCTTCGGCGCCGGAGCCCGCGCCGAGAGCATGGTCGGCGCCATGACCGCCACGGCCGACGACGCGGGCGCGGTCTGGCACAACCCCGCCGGGCTCTCTCTCGCGCGGCCGTCCTTCTCCGTCGGTCTGACGGGGGCCTTCGACCGGACCGCCATTCTCCTGGCCGCGCGTCCCCAAGGCTACGATCCCCCCAACTACACGCTGCGGCTCGAGAACCGACGCGACAGCGCGGGCCAGGGTCCCCTGCTCGGGGTGAACATCGGCCTCACACTGCGGCTCTTCTCGGACGCCCTGCACTTCGGCGCGATGCTCTATTTCCCGTCCGTGGGGTTCGCCCACACGCAGGGCTACTTCGCCGACGAACGGCAGCAGTACTTCGACAACCGTCTGCGGTTCGAGCGCCTCGAGGAGCGCCTGCGGGGTGAGGTGATCGCGGCCGGTGTGAGCTATCGCCTCGAGGAGTGGCTCGCGCTCGGCGTCGGTTTGAAGGTGCAGCAGAGCAATCGAAACCGCACTCAGGTCTACACACCGAACGCGGCGGACCCGAGCAACGTGTACATGAACATTCAGCTCGAGCAGGAGACGCAGACGGCCCTGATCGCGGGCGCGCTCGTCCAGCCGTGGGACTTCCTCCGCTTCGGCCTGACGGTCCACGACGAGCTCGCCTTCGACGTTCGGGGCCAGAGCGAGGTGCAGATCGCCGGGCAGGAGAACGTGGACCCCTACCCGGTGACGCAGCGCATCGCGCTGACCGAGCATGGCTCCGTGCCGCGCTTCCAGCTCGGCGCGGCGTTCCTCACGCCCCGCTGGACCGTGTCGGTGGACGGGAGCCTCGACATCTGGAGTCGATACCGCGACGCCCAGGGCCTGCTCGCGGGCTTCGACGACAGCTACACGGTCGCCGCGGCCTTCGATTACCTGGTTCGTACAGGCACCCGATTTCGCGGAGGCATCGCGTGGCACCCTTCGCCGGTGCCGGCGCAGAGCGGCCGGACGAACTTCGTCGACAACGATCGCATCGTCGTCGGACTCGGTGCGGGGAACGAGTTCACCTTCTTCGAGCGTACCTTTCAGCTCGACCTGGGCCTGCAAGCGCACGCGCTGCTGTCGCGGAGCGAGACCAAGTCGGTGCCCGCGTCGCCTCGGACCTGTGACACCGGGACGACCTCGGTGTGCGACGAGCTGCCCGATCGTGCGGAGGACACGCCGCTGTTCAGCGCCGCCGAGACACGTGGCCTGCAGACGGGCAACCCCGGCTTCCCGGGCTACAGCTCCGGGGGCTACATGCTCGTTGCCGGGGTCGACATGCGGTGGTTGTTCTGATGCGCGCGGTCGTCTGGACGCTCGTGGGCGGGTTGCTCGCGTGCGAGGCCGAGCGACCGGCCAACGTCTTCCCGGACCGCGACGCCGTGCCCGCGGCCGACACGGGCGGAACGTCGGCGCCGGATGCGAGCCTCGGGGACGGGGTCTTCCGGGCCGATGGTCAGTGGCTTCTCTTCATCCAGGACCGATACTGCCTCTACGCCGCCGGCCAGTCCGTGGACTACCTCATCTGGGCCTGGTACCTGGCCGAGCTGACCCCCCTGGGACCGGGCGCGACGGGCGACGAGCTCTACGTGCGTCAGCGCCTGCAGATGTGCGGCGAGGAGATGAGCCCGGTGGTCGGCGGGCTCCAGACCTACGTGCCCGCCGCAATCCCGGCCAACCTGCCGGTGCAGGTCGTGGACGCGTTCGCGCTCGGCCGACGCCCCGGAAGTACCTGGCTGTCTCAGGAGCTGGTCGAGCTCTGGGGTGTGGGGGACCTTCCGGTGGACGCGCCGATGCCCGAGACGGCGGACGATCCGGCGGTCGTCGACCAGGATGGCGACGGGTCGCCGGGTGTCACCATCACCATCGGCAACGGGTTCTGCGACGTCTACCTCGCCCAACGCACGCGCTATCGTATCCGCGGCGCGCTCGTCAACGAGCACCGCATCGAGGGCACAGTATGGTCCGAGGTGGACCAGCAGGTGCTCGGCGCGACCCTCCCGTTCTGCGCATCGGAGAACCAGCTCGAGCCGCCGCCGGACGGCACTCGGGTCGTGCTGCAGCGCATCGACGGCCGCAATGGTGGCCGGGACCTCGACGCCGATGGAGATGACGCGGTGAGCTGCGCCGAGGTCCTCGCGGCCCGGGACGACCTGCTCGCGGCCGGCACGGTCGTCAAGGACGCGCCCGACACGGCGCGGTGTCGCTGAGGACTCGAGATGTCGACGCCCCCGCACGAGCAGTACGAGGTCAAGCCCATTTCGGGCCTCGGTGGCAGCGCGCTCGGGGCGATCGCCGCGGCGCTCGGTTTCGTCGCGGTTCTGGGTGAGGCCGGTCTGACCCGGGCGCTTCGGACGCCGTGGATCTTTTGGCTCCTGACCCTGCTCGTCGTCTCCTGGTTGCTGGCCGACCGCGCGCAGAAGCTACGCAGACGCGGGGATGCGGTGCGTCTGGACGACCACGCGTTGACGCTCCCCTCGGCGCTGACGGGGGGCGCTGCCGTCATCCTCGAGTACAGTGAGATCGTCGCGCTGAGCATCGCGGAGCGGGGCGGCGAGGAGATCTTGCTCGTGCACGCGCCCGGTCGGCGCTTCGCCCTCGCGAGCGCCCGGTTCGTGGATGCGCGCGCCGTCGGTAGCCTCGCGCGGGCGCTGCTCGCGCGGACCCGAGGCCTCACCGAGGCCCAGGCGCACCTGACCGTGACCTCCGTGCAGCAGGCGGTCTCCGCTTTGCCCGACCCGCCGCCGTTGCGGGCCACTCCGGCGCTGCTCGTGTCGATGAGCGCGGTGTCCCTGTGGGTGCTCTACGGCCTCGCGCCGGACGAGGGCTCGGCGGCATTGCTGTGGGGGGCGAACGCGCGGTCGTTGCTCGAAGGGGGGCAGTGGTTCCGGCTCGCGACGGCGAGCTTCGTGCACGCCGACATGCTGCACCTGATCATGAACATGCTCGCGCTCTGGAGCCTCGGCCGCCCTCTGGAGCGCCTGCTGGGGGCGCCCGCGATCTTCTCCGTGGCCCTCTTCGCCGGCTGGATGGGCGCGCTGGTCTCGGCCCTGGGCAACGCCGACGGCGTCTCCGTCGGCGCGTCGACCGCGGTCTTCGGGCTCTTCGGCGCGCTCGCGGTCTTGCAGATTCGTTTCGGCGCGCGGATGCCCGCGCACATGAGACCGTCCCGCGCGTTCTGGATTCAGACCATCGGATTGAACGCCGCCCTGCTGATCGTGCTCCCGCGCCTCGACCACTGGGGACACTTCGGCGGCCTCGTCGGCGGCGCACTGGCGACCTGGCTGTTGGACCTGAGTCCGTTGGCGCCCCGCTCGCTGCGGAGCCTACGGGTGCGCACCCTGGCCTTCGCCCTCATCGCACTGCACCTCGCCGGGCTGGTCACGGCGAGCGGCCGAACGCGCGACGATAGGGCGGCCGACGCGGAGACGCTCCAGCGGAGCCGACGGTCAGCCTCGTCGTAGGCGCCTCAGGGCGCGAGGAGCGCTTCGGCGACGCGCTTCACCGTGGAGGCGTCGACGTCGTCCTTGTGGTTCTTCATCACGCCGCCCATCACGGCACCGATACGGGCCTTCTCCTTGCCCCCGAGGCCGGCGATGACCTCTTCGACCCACACGCGGGTCTGGGCGTCGTCGGCCTTCGTGGGCAGCCACGCGCGACACGCCTCGACCTCCCAGCGCAGCGTCGCGATCTGCTCGCGCGCAGTCTCGCTCTGCGCCTTCTCGAACTCCCCGATGGCCTTCTCCGCGGACTTCGCGTAGGCGCTGATGACGTCGAGCCACAGCGCGTCGTCGATGGTGCCGGAGAAGCCGTGTGCGGTCCGACGCTCCATCATCTTCGTCTTGAGCATGCGCACCAGGTTGAGCATGGGCTCGTCGCGGGCGCGCATCGACTCTTTGAGTTTGTCGTCGAGCAGCTTGCCGAGGTCGGACATGGAGAGTTCCTCTCAGTCGCGGGAGGTGAAGTCGAGTTGAAAGTCCGGACCCAGCTCGTGGGTGAGAAAGTCGCGGAGCTTGTCCTTCAAGCGCGACTCGATCTGCCGGATGCGCTCCCGAGAGATGCCGAACTGCTGACCCAGGTCCGCCAGCGCCGCCGGCTCCTCGGCGATCAGCCGCTCTTGCCAGATGACCTTCTCGCGCTCGTCGGTGAGCTGCAGGTAGAAGGCCTTCATCTTCGCATCCACGGCGCCCATGAGCTCGGCGCGCCCGACCTGGGACTCGACGCCGACGTCGTCGTTGGCGAGCACGTCGCTCAGGCTGCGCTCGTCGTCGCCGCCCCGGGGCGCGGTCAAGGAGAGCGGCTGCTGCCGGAAGGTCTCGGCCGCGATGACCTCGGACTCGTCCACCTCGAGGGTCTCGGCGAGGAGCCGGGTGGTGACCTCCGACTCGGTCTGCATGAGCCGACGTCGCTCTTTCTCGAGTCGGAAGAACAACTTGCGGCCCGCGCGGGTGTTCGCGAACGAGACGAGCCTGAAGTTCTTGAGGATGAACTGCAGGATCAGCGCGCGGATCCAGTAGCGCGCGAAGCTCGAGAAGCGCACGCCTCGCGCCGGGTCGAAGCGCTTCACGGCCTCGGAGAGCCCGATGTTGCCCTCCTGGATCAGGTCCATCACCTGCGCCCAGGCCCGCTTGTATTCGAGCGCGATCTTCACGACGAGGCGAAGGTTGCCCGTGACGAGTCGACGACCGGCCTCGACGTCTCCCAGGTCGTAGAAGGCCTGGGCCGCGGCCTGCTCTTCCTCTCGGGTGAGCAGCGGGTACTGCCGCAGCTCCGAGAGGTAACGCGTGTAGGTGTCCGCCCGAAGGAGCTCGTCGCTGGTGGCGCGGCGCGCGAGGGCGGTTCGAGGGGGCGGCGTCGGTCCCGACGGTTCGGCGAGCACTTCGGTCACGTTCTCTCCAGGTCGCGGCCATCATAGGCACCGATGCCCGCAGATCAACCGCCGGTCCGCCGATTGCCTTCCCGACGTCGAGGTGCGCGACCGGAAGGGCGGACGGCGCATCGATTCGCCGGACCCGGTGGGTTGCGTCCCGACGAGCCCTGTGATGAGGTGCGCGGCCATGAAGCTCCAGGAAGAAATCGTTCGGCGCGTGCGCGGGGCCCTGCCCGACGCCCAGATCGAGCTGCGCGACCTCACGGGCGGCGGCGACCACTGGCAGGCGGTCATCGTCTCCCAGGCTTTCGACGGCCAGACGCCCATCGCGCGCCAGCGCCTCGTCTTCGGCGCGCTCGGTGAGCTGATGCACGGCCCCATCCACGCGCTGACCCTCAAGACCCTCACGCCTCAACAGGCCGAGTCGAACGGGCGCTGACCGCCCGCTCAGGAGACACCCCGATGGACGACACGCTTCGCCAGCGCATCGATGGCATGGTCAAGACCAACAAGGTCTTCTTGTTCATGAAGGGCAACGCGGACTTTCCGCAGTGCGGCTTCTCGGCGCGCGTCGTGGACGTGCTGCAGGATGTCGGCGTGCCGTTCTCGACCTTCGACATCCTCTCGGATCCGACGGTCCGTCAAGGCGTCAAGGACTACGCCCAGTGGCCCACCTTCCCGCAGCTCTACGTGGGCGGCGAGTTCGTGGGCGGCTGCGACATCGTGACCGAGATGTACGCGAACGGCGAGCTGCAGAGCCTCCTCAAGAACGCGGGCTGACGACCGCCGTCGCGAGCGCCACGTCGACGACGCGGCGCCCGTTCAAGGCCGTGACGGGCGCCCGCGCCGACCCCGGCATCACGCCGTCGACCCTGAGCCAGTAGGGTCCGAGCTGCCGCACGCCCATGGCGGTCTCGACGCTTCGCCCCTGCCACGTGCCGACGCGGCGTTCGACCGGCCCCGAAGCGCCGGCCGCGAGCGTGGGTGCGTCCAGGATGAAGCCGGCCTGCTCGAGGCCGGGGTTCGTCAGCGTCGTGAGCACGGCGGGATTGAGGCCCGGGTGAACGCGACGATCGAGGGCGTGCAGCCGGAGCCAGCTCGCGAGGTGGCCGTCGGCGGTCAGTCGACGAAGGACCGTGACCGCGTGTCCGTGGGGCGCGGGGGCGGGTGCATCGACGCGCCAGGCCGCCGGCAAAGACAGGTCCAAGCCGCCCAGCGCGCCCGGGCGAAAGCCCTCCGCCGGCGGATCGTACGGGGTCAACGTGCGGAGCGTGGCCGCCGCGCGGTCCAGCCAGCGCCGGGCCTGTCCATGGGCCTCGAGGACGTGCACGGACGGACCCGTGAGCACCGCCCGCCAGCCCGGCCCCGCCCCCCCTTCGTCGACGAGCGCGATGGAGAGCCCGCGCCAGCCCACCCGCGTCGCCTGGGAGAGGCGCGCCGAGCCGAGCCAGCCCTCGAGCCAGGCGAGGGCGTCGACCTCGAGACCGAACCGAACGACCGACACCAGCAGCGCGTCGCCCGGTCCCGCACTGAGCCCGAAGAGCAGGCGCGGCTCGGACCGTGGCGGGGGCTGCCAATCGCAGGTGCGCACCTGCCAGCGGGCGGGCCACTCGAAACGACAGCTCGCCAGCGGCTCGTGCGCGGGGGCGGCCCGCACCTCCACGAGGTCGCGTCCGGGTCGCTTTACGCGGACGACCTCGCACTGGGCCATTCGCACTCCCCTCACAGAAGGTCGACAAAATCTCGCGTATAGTCGCCCACGGTGAATCCGAAAGGCACTCGCAATTCCGAGGCGTCGAAGCTGACCCGGTCGGCGACCGACGCGCTGGCCGCGCCGGCGGACCGGCGTCGTCGTCGGCGGCTGATCGAGGCCGTGGCCACGGTGGCGCCGACGACCCTGGAGCCCGAAGCCGCGGGGCGTGTCGCCGAGGCGCTCCTCGACCTGGGGCACGTGCGGGAGGCGCTGCCCTTCGCCGAGCGCGCGCAGTCGATGTCACCGCGGACCCGCGCGGAGCGGCTGGAGCAGGCCGTGCGGCTGGCGCGGGCGCTGGATGCCCACGGGCGTGTGGAAGAGGCCGGGCGCGGGCTCGAGGCCGCCCTCGGCGCGCACGATCCCCTCCCCGACCCCGGCGATCGGTACGACGAACGGCTGATCGATGCGCGGGATCGCCTCGTGGAGATGCGGTTGAAGCTGGCGGCCTTCGCCGATGCCGTGGCGCTCGCGCGAGAGAACCTGGAAGCGTTGACGCGGCTCGGACGACGCCTCGACCGTGCGCTGTCGGGCCGCGTGCACCAGCGCATCGCGCTGGCGACCCTGGCGAGCGGCGGAGACGAGGCCCGGGCCGCGCGATGGCTTCAGACCGCGGCGCGGGAGTGGCTGCACGCGACGCCCCCGGCGCCCCTTGCGGCCGTGGAGTGCCTGCTCGGCGCCGCGGACGTGGAACTCTTGCTGTCGCGGAGCGGCCCGGCGCGGGCATTGCTGAACGAGGCGCGCGCCCTGGTGGCGACCCTCCCGGCGCGGACCGCGGGGCTGAAGTGGGTGAAGGCGCGCCTTTTCCAGACCGAAGCGCGCTCGCTGCGGGAGGACGGCCGCGTCCGCGAGGCCGCCGTGTCCTTCCGACGCGCCCGCACCCTGATGAAGAGCGCCGAGCGCGGCGAGGACCTGGGCACGCTGCTGCGCGCCGTGACGTCGGTCGAGCTCGGGCAGATCTCGGCGCAGCGGGGCGAGAGCGAGACCGCCGGCAAGGCCTTCGACGAGGCGCTGGAGCTGCTGCGTCGCCTGCCGCCGAGCCCGGACAATCTCGAACGGGTCGCCGCGACACACCACCAGAAGGGCGCCCTGCTCGCGCGGATCGCGGACTACGACGGCGCGTCCATCGCGTTCCGAGAGGCCGCACGCCTCCGGGCCGGTCTCGCGGAGCTTCGGGGTGATTGGGAAGCGCTCGGCGTCAGCCAGCATCAGGTCGGCTTCTGCCTCTCCGCGGCCGGCAACAGCAAGGCGGCCCTGCCGTGGTTCGAGGCGGCGGTCGAGTCGGCCCGCAAGGGGGATGCCCAGGGGGAGGTCGACCCCGACAGCGTCGGCGCGAGCCTCTCGCAGGTCGCGTGCACCCTGTACGAGCTCGGACGCCTGCAGGTGGCTGACCAGACGTACCTCGAGGCCATCGAGTGCCGACGACAGGGAGACCCGCAGCAACGTGTGGATCCCGAGGGCATCGGCGCGACGCTGCACGGGCGCGGCATGGTGCTGCTGCGGCTCGGGCGCGTGGACGACGCGCGGCGCTGTTTCGAGGGGGCCGCGGCCGAGAAGGCGCGTGGGGACCGTCGCGGTCGGGTCGACCCCGCGAGCGTCGGCGCGTCGCTGCACCAGGTCGGCTACTGCCTGCTGCTCGAGGGCCGGGCCGAGGACGCGGAAACGTGGCTCGGTCGTGCGCTCGACGCCCTCGAGGCGGTGCCCGGACTCGAGCGCTCGGACCCGCACACCGTCGCGACCACGAGTCATCAGCTCGCGCAGGCGGCGGCGGCGCAGGGGCGTCACGACCACGCGCGCCGACACTACGAGCGTGCGGCGCGGCTCTTCGCGCGGCCGGACTCGAGCGGCGCCCCGGCCTACGACAGCCTGGGGGCGTGCATGCACCAGCTCGGGCACCTGCACGCCCAGCGTGCGCAGTTCACCGAGGCGCTGACGTGCTTCGCCAAGGCCGCCGAGCTCCGTAGACGTCCAGACGCGGACGGGCGCGTCGACCACGACGCCCTGAGCGCCAGCGTGCACCACGAGGGGACCTGCCTGCTCGAGCTCGGGCGGGTCGAAGAGGCGCGGCATCGCTTCGAGCTCGCCGTCGAAGAGGCGCTCCTCGGCGATGCGCTGGCTCGCGTCGACCACGACAGCGTCGGCGTCAGCCTGCATCAGGTCGGCTACTGCCATGTACTCGCGCATCGGTCGGAGGAGGCGCGCGTCTACTACGAGCGCGCGGTCGACGAGAAACGCCTGGGCGACGCCGACGGCCAGGTCAACCCGGCGAGCGTCGGTACGAGCTTGCAGGCGGTCGGCTTCTGTCTCATCGAGGAGGGGCGCCACGGTGAGGCGCGCTTCTGGTTCCAGCAGGCCCTGCGCGAGAAGCTGCGCGGGGACGCCCACGGTCGTGTCGACCCCGCGAGCGTGGGCTCCAGCCACCACCAGCTCGCCTACTGCCATGTAGTCGAGGGGCGTCTGGACGACGCCGTGGCGGCCTACGAGGAGGCGGCGCGTCGCAAGACCGAGGGCGACCTGCGCGGCCGCGTGGACCACGAGAGCCTGGGCGCCACCCAGCACTTGCTGGGGGACTGTCACCTGCAGCGCGGCGACCTGGACGCGGCGGCCACCTGGTACGCGCGCGCCGTCGAGAGCGGGCGCGTCGGCGATGGGGTCGGGCGCGTCGACCACGAGAGTCTCGGCAAGAGCCTGCATCAACACGCGTGGTGCCACCTCGAGAAGGGCGAGACCGAAGCGGCCCTCGAGGGCTTCCTCGCGGCCACCACGTCGAAGGACCTGGGGGATGTGCGCGGCGTCGTCGACTTCGACAGCGTGGGCGCGAGCGCGCACGAGGTGGGTCACTGCCTCTTCGTTCTGGGGCGCCACGCCGAGGCGATGCAGTGGTTCGAGCGCGCCGCGGATGCGAAGTCCCGAGGTGTCCAGGCCGACGGCACGGTCGACCTCGCCTTCGTCGCGCATTGTCAGCGCCGCGTGGGGGATTGCCTGCTGCACCTCGACCGACCCTGGGAGGCGCGCAGCGCCATGGACCGGGCCGTGCGCACGGGGCGCAGCGCCCATGAGGCGGGACAGGTCGGCGAGGACTTCACGGCGCTGCTCGGCCGCGCCGCCGCCCATGCGCGCGACGCGGTGAAACGCGCGGCGGGCGCCACGCCATGAACCGGCCCGCCCTGGCCGCGGCCCTGAGCGCCGGCGCGCTCGAGGGGTGGCGGCGGCCCGGACCGCAGGACCCCACGCTCGCGAAGGCCGTGGACGTGGCGCGCGATCGGCTGCGCGGGCTCGTCGCAGCGCCCCGCGCGGGCGTCGTCGTCGCGATCTCCGCGACCACACCCGTGGAGCGCGTCGCGCTCGTGCTGGCCGCGTGGCACGAGGACCTGTGCCCGATGGTGCTGGATCCCCGAGCGCTCCTTCTGGAGCGCGGGACCCTGGCCGCTCAATGCGGCGCGCGCGTGCTCCTCGCGGACGAGGGGCCCCTCGAGTTCGAGCCGGACGTGGTTTCGGTCTCGGACGCGGCCCTGCTGTTCACGGTGACACGGATCGAGGGTGGCGAGCGCCCGGAATCCCTGAGCGTTCAGGCCCTGGACCGGCTGCTCGCCGCGTGGGGTCAGGCGGTCCTGGACGGCACGTCGGGCGACGTCGGGCTGCTCGACGCCGCGCTCTCGACGGACGCCCTCGTGGCCGTACTGGCGACGCTGAAGGCCGGGCGCCGTTGCCTGGTGCTCGGGGAGGCGCAGCACGCCTCGGCCCGGTGGGACCGGCTCATGAGTGCCGACGCACAGGTACTCGTGGGAGAGCCGGATACACTCGAGGCGGCGCTCGTGGCCCTCGAGGAGCGCGAGGCGGCCGATTGCTCGCCCCCCGCACGGTGCGTTTCACTGGCGGGTCCCGTCTCCGCCGAGGCGCGCGCGACCCTACGGCGACGCTGCCCCGAGACGACGGTCCTGGCCCTCCGGAGCGATCCCGAGCGAGGGCACCCCATCGGTGTGACGCACCTGGGCCCCGAGGCCGAGTCGGCGCCGCGCCCGTTCGCCGGCTTCGAGGCGCCCCCCTCGAGCGCGGACGAGGGCGCGGGGCGCATCCGGCGCGGCGGCGAGACCTTCATGGCGGCCGACGTGGCGCGCGCGCTCCGAGGCGCGCCGGGTGTGGTCGATGCACATGTGGCGTGGCGGGACGGGCGGCTGTTGGCCTGGGTCGTCTTCGAGGGGCGCCCAGTGGGCCTGGTGGAGCTCCTGCAGAGGCACATGCGCGCCTCCCTGCCCGGCCCGCGACGACCAGACCGTGTCCTGGTGACGGCGACGTTGAATCGTGGCCCCGATGGGGTGCCCGCGGCGGACTCTCTGCTCGACGCGGATTGACGCGACGGGCAGACCGCGCTTTAACCCCAGACGGGGAAGTCGCTTGGGAGGGCGTCGGTCCAATGCCGCGCGAGACCAACGTCGAGGTGCAGAGGCCACGCTGGGTTGGGGACCTTGCGGTGGTGTGCGTCGAGCACGGCATGGCGAGGTCGCTGGTGGACGCGTGGACGGCGACGGCGATGTCGTCGGCCGGGGCGATGGGCGCGCGGGTTCTTGCGGCGGCCGAGAGCCCCGCTTGGTCTTCCCCCGGCCTGCAGACGCTCTCGAGCGACGATCCAGCGCACGCCTTCGTCACCCGGCGCTTCGGCCTGACGGGTGTCTGCATTCTGCACGGCCCCCTCGCCCTCGGCGCCTCGGTCGTCGTCGCGCTCCCCGCGATGCCGACGACGGAAGACCGCGACCACTGGCAGTTCGCCATCGCGCAGCTCGACCGCGCCCTGGGCGCCTTACGCACGCGCCTCTTTCTCGAGACCGTGGTCGAGCACCTGCCCGACATGGTCTTCGTGAAGGATGCGCGCGAACTTCGTTTCCTCTACTTCAACCGCGCCGGCGAGCAGCTCGTCGGGCACCCGCGCCGTGACCTCATCGGGCGCAACGACCACGACTTTTTCCCCCCCGGCGAGGCGGAGTTCTTCATCGAGAAGGACCGCGAGGTGCTCGCGTCGGGCCGCCTCGTCGAGATCCCCGAAGAGCCCATTCACACCACCCACGGTACGCGGATTCTGCACACGAAGAAGATCCCCGTGGCCGACGAGAACGGACGCCCAATCTTCCTGCTCGGCATCTCCGAGGACATCACGGACCGGGTGCGGGCGCGGGAGCGGCTGGCGGAGCGGGAGCGGGCCTTCGAGACACTCTTCGAGCGCGCGCCCGTCGCCCTGTTTCGGCTCAATGCCACGGCCGCGCGTGCGTCTCTCGAGGCCTCACCGTCTACGCCGGCCCCGGAGCAGGTGCGGATCATCGCGCAGAATGCCGAGGCCCGCGCGCTCTGCCAGCGGCTCGGCCTCGAGGCGCTGGACCATCTGGGGCACCTGTCGCAGTCGCCCGACGAGCTCGCGCGCCTGTGGTCGAGCCTCACGGACACGCTCGCCGACCGCGACCGACCCGTGGCGCCGCTGCCGATCAACGCCCCGACCTACGGCGACGTGGAGCGCGGGGAGACCGTGCATGTGTTGCCGCGTTTCAGCGTGCCCCGAGGCGCGGCGAACCCTCTGGACGAGCTGGTCCTGGCGCTCACGGACGTGACCGCGCTCCGCCAGACGGAGCTCGCGCTGGGCCGCACCACACGCGACCTCGAGCGCACCCACGCCGACCTCGCCCAGGTCTCGTGGGCCGCCGCGCATGACCTGAACGAACCGCTGAAGGCCGCGCTCGGGTTCGCCGAGCTCTTCGACGCCCAGCATCGCGACGCCCTCACGCACGACGCCGCCGCGGTCTTCGACGCCGTGCACCAGTCGGTGCGTCGGGTCCAGCTCCTGCTCCGCGACCTGCTCGCTTACACCCGCCTGCAGGCCTATCCCGAGGACCGCGAACGCTTCTCGCTCGCTTTGCCGCTGCAGGACGCCCTGGGCCAGCTCGACGCGGAGCTGCGCGCTGGCGAAGCCGTGGTCCGGCTCGAGCCCGCTGCCGCCGAATGGCCGGAGGTCGAGGGCGACCGGACCGCGCTGTCGCTCGTTTTCAGGCACCTGGTCGAGAACGCGTCCAAGTTTCGTGGCGCCACGCCGCCGCGCATCGACGTGCGGTGCGAGCGCCAGCCCGGTGTGGTGCACGTGGACGTCACGGACGACGGCATCGGCTTTCCGCCGGAGTTCGCGCTGCGGATCTTCGAGGTCTTCCAGCGCCTGCACACGTCGAGCGAGTACGCAGGCACGGGCATGGGCCTCGCGATCTGTCGGCGGATCGTGACCGGGCATGGCGGCCAGATTCACGCGCGCAGTCGCGCACGACAGGGCGCGACCTTCACGTTTACCCTACCGGCATGTGGCCCCGACGCCTTCGACGACGCCTCGCTCGTCCCCCAATCGTGATGCGCACCCGCGACGCAACCCTCTAGGTCTGTCTGGCGCTCTGCGCGCTCGCGGGCCCTACGGCGAGCGCGCAGTCCGCCGCGACCGCGCCCCCGGCCACGGAGAACCGCGGGCTCGAGGCCGGCGCCCCGGCAGCGGCCAACCAGCGCTACCTCGTCGGCATCGACCTCTACCGCAAGGGCGAGTTCTCCGCGGCGGCCCTCGAGTTTCGGGTCGCGCTGCAGCTCTTTCCGACCTCGGCGAAGCTCTCGTACAACCTCGCGCGGAGTCTCGAGCGCGCGGGGGCGCTCGGCGAGGCGATCGCGGAGTACCGCAACTACCTCGCGCTCGCGCCGAACGCGCCGGACCGCGTCGACGTAGAGCAGGTCATCGCGGCCTTGGAGGCCGAGCGGGACCGGCGCGACGCGGCTCGCCGGACCGAGCAGGCCGCGGCTGCGCGAGGCGTGGCGCCGACGCCCACGCCCGTGCGTCGCGAGAGCCGGGCGTCGTCGGAGACCCGGGTCGTGGCTGCGTGGACGACGGCGGGGCTCGCGGTGGCCGCGGCGGCGGGCGCCGTGGTTTTCACGCTGCAGGCGCGCGCGGCCTCGGACGATGCGGGGCGACTGAGCGCGGCGGAGGTGGAGCGGCACGCCGAGCTGACGAAGTCGCACGAGAACGCGTCGACGTGGGCGTGGGTCCTCGGCGGGGCCGCCACCGCACTCGCGGGTACGTCCGGAGTGCTCTTCGCGTGGCCGTTCATCGCCCCGGTGGAGTCGGGTCGCCCGGGCGCCGGGGCGGCCCTCGGCGCGGGCCTGCAAGGGCGTTGGTGATGCGGGGGCTATGGTTCCTGGGCGTCGCGCTCCTCGTGAGCTGCGGCGAGGTGCCCGCGCTCCCGCCGTGTGAGAGCGACTCGGACTGCCGTGACGACCAACAATGTGTGGCCTCGGCGTGTGTCGAGCGGCGCGGGCCGGTCGGGCCCGACGCTGAACGCGGACCGGACGCGAGCGGGGCGGGAGACGCGCTTCGGCCCCTGGTGGACGCGTCGAGCCCGGAGGTCGACGCGCTCGAGGACGCGCGCGTTGTGGACGCGTCGGACATCGATGCGCCAGGCGGGGACGAGGGTGCGCCGGACGCGGCGGTCGATGCCGTCGTAGACGCCGTGGTCGACGCCGTGGTCGACGCGGTCGTCGAGGACGCTGCGGACCTCCCCGACGCGGTCGAGGCGCCCGACGCGGTCGAGGCGCCCGACGCGGTCGAGGCACCCGACGCTGTGCGCATCGTGGACGCGGCGGTCCCCGATGCCGAGGTCCCCGACGCCGAGGTCCCCTGCCCGCTTCGCCCCGAGGTGTGCAACCGGCTGGACGACAACTGCAACGGCGAGGTCGACGAGGACTTCGACCTGCAGACCGACGTGAACCACTGCGGTCGGTGCGACCAGGCCTGTGACGCGGTCGCCGGGGTCGCCAGCACACTGTGCGAGGCCGGCCAGTGTTTCATCGGTCGGTGCGTCGACTTCCAACACGACCGCGACGGCGACCCCGCGACGGGATGCGAGGCGCCGCGCGTGGGTGGGATCCTGCGGGTCAATCGTGCCACCGGCCTCGACGTGCCGAACGGCGGCGACGGCTCGGTGGAGCGCCCGTACCGCCTTTTGCGCGATGCCGCCATCGCCGCCGACGACAACGACATCATCGACGTCGCGGAGGGGCAGTACGACGAGGACGTCACGCTGAGGTCGAGCTACGTGACCCTACGGGGACAAGGCGCCGAGCGCACGGTGATCAACGGGAGCGTGCGCATCTTCGGGCAGTACGCGCGGGTCGCCGACCTCACGGTCGTTGCGGCGCAGAGAGATCTGGGCATCACCCTGGACTGCCAAAGCGGCTGTGCCGTGGTCGACACCGAGGTCGTGCGGGTCGGGCCAGGGAGCCCCAACAACGAGCCCCGCGCCGGGATTCGGATCCGCAGCGGGAGGCGCCACGTCGTTCACGGCAATCGAATCTCGCAGATCACCGGCGCGGTCGGTCCCGACGGCGGCCCGTGTATCCCGGGCGCCGGCAGCGCCGCCGTGGGCGTGCTCCTGGACGCGGGCGCGACCACCTCGCGGGTCACGGCGAACGTCATCGAGGACATCGTCGGCGGGCGCGGCGGCACCCCCGCGAACCCGCCCTGCCTGGGCTCGGGCGGTGGCGGTCGTGGAGGCAACGGCTACGGCGTGCTGCTCGCCGACAGCGCAGGCACACACATCGTCGCGCGCAATCAAATCCGGAGGGTGCGCGGCGGTCAGGGCGGCGCGGCACAAGGCAACGCGCGCCCCGAGGATCTGGCCGACGGCCACGGCGGCCCCGGCGGGCTCGGCGCGGGTGTGCGACTCGAGGGCGCCGGCAATCGAGTCCTCGCGAACCGAATCGAAGAGGTCGGCGGCGGCCTCGGCGGCGACGCGGGCGGCGGTCGTGACCTCAGCCTGGCCGGCCGTGCGGGCTCGGGCTTCGGCTTCTACTTCGCGCCCTACGTACCCGTGGGCGCGCTGCCTCCGGCCGACCTCATCGAGGCGCTCGATGCCGACGAGCCCGCGCTGAACAACGAGGTCGCGCCCAGCAACACCGTCGACCGCGAGCCCGTGCACTACTGCCACGCCACGCCGGGGTGGCAGCTCCGCAACCAGACGCTCACCGTGTCCCGCAACCCTACCAACCTGGGCAAGGTCGTGTTGGTCGATTGCCCGGGCGCGCTCGTCGCCGACAACGAGATCGCGGGCTTCGACGGCGAGCAACCGGAGCAGCCCACCTCGGGCGGACTCGTTTCGCCTGGGCTCGACGCCGCGGGCATCGTCGTCATCGCCAGCGACGGGGTCGAGCTGGTGCGCAACCGCATCAGCGACCTGCGCGGGGGCGAGGGCGGCACCGGCGCGCTGGACGGCCCGGCGCGGGGTTTCTTCACCACGGGCGGGCGCGGCGGGGCCATCGCGGGGGTGCGGCTGCGCGACACGAACGACGCGCGGGTCCTGGACAACGTGGTGCGCGCCTTGGTCGGCGGGCGCGGCGGGCAGAGCGGCAGCGCCCACGGCAACGCCGGCCCGGGCGGGCGCGCGAGCATCGTCGAGCTTCGCGGGCGGTGCGCCGGCAATCGCCTCACAGGCAACCGCGGGACCGACCTGGTCGGCGGCGAGGGCGGGCTCGCGGGGCGACTCTCGGGCGAACTCCCGCCCCCTGCCCCCGGCGCGGGCGGGGTCTTCGGTGTGTTCCTCGAGGAGCCTGACGCCCTCGACAACTTGCTGGGCTTCGTCGAGCCCGGCGAGGCCTTCAACTTCGTCGAGGGCGAGGCGGTCTGGTACGTGAACCGCGCGGCGGGTGTGACGCTCGAACCGGCGCCGCTGCAGGGTCCCGCGCAATCCACCAACCTGGCCGACTTCACGTTGCGTGCGAGCCCCGGCGCGACTGTCCGCGGCCTGAGCATCTCCGGCGTGCAGGGCGAAGACGGTCTCCCCGGGCCCTACGCCAGCGAGGGCCTCGCCGCGCCGAGCGTGGCCGCCATTCGGGTGATCGACAGCAGCGACGTGCGCTTCGAGGGCGGGCTCGTGGAGCGCGTGCGCGGTGGCCGGGGCGGGCGGGCGTCCGTCGGTACGCTGGGCGGCACAGGGGGGCGCGCGGCGGGCCTGTGGATCGAGCGGTCCCCCGGCAGCGCGATCGTCGGGCTCACTGTGCGGGACATTTTCAGCGGCGACGGCGGCGCCCCGTTCGAGGCCATCCGAGGCGTCGAGGAGACCTTCGGCCGACCCGGACGCGGCGGCGACGCGTTCGGCATCATCGTGAGCGAGAGCGACGGCACCCAGGTCTCGAACACACTCGTGCACCACATCGTCGGTCACACCGGGGGCGTCGGCCTCGCCTTCGTGGGCCCGACCGACGACGGCGACGCGGGCGGCCTCGCCTACAACGTGACGGTCGCGGACTTCGGCCACCCGAGCCGCTTCGACCCACGCATCGCCCCGCCCGACGTCTACCTCGATCTCGGAATCGGCGCCTACGCGGAGGCCACGGTTTCGCTCGTGAACAGCATCGTCGCCTTCGGCGACGGCAACGGCATCGGCACGGGCGACGACGGCGCCATCATCGCCGGGTGGAGCTTCATCTACGGGCTCGGCGGCGCATCCTTGGGGCCGGGCGGCTTCCAGACCGAGAGTGTCTTCACCGACTTCGATCCACTGTTCGTCGACCGGGCTGCGCGCGACTACAGCCTCGCGGCCAACTCCCTGTGCATCGACCGCGGCAGCCCCCAGGGGACCTGCGTGGACGAGCCACGTCCCGAGGGCGCACTCGAGTGCCTGACCGACCTGGGGCACCTGGGGAACACGTCGGACGCGCAGTTCCGGTAAATCAGGCGCGGACGGCGAGCGTGTTTCCGGGCTCGATGGGCGGCTCGGGGACGTCACCCGGCGGCTGGCGACGCTCGACCCCGTCGGACCACTGACCCTGCTGGGTCGCGGGGGCGCCGGTCACGCCCGTGGCCGCCATGCCCGCGTTCGATGCGCCCCCGGGAGGCGGCGCGCCCGGCGGTGCGCCGGAAGGTGCGGGCGGCACCGCGCAGGCGGCACGCACGTCGTCCGGCGAGCCGTGCGTCGTTGCGCCGGGGTCCGTCTCGCCGCCGAGCAGCGCGTTCGACACCGCCGCCGCAGAAGCCCCGGCGACCGCCGACGGCGAGCCGCCCTGCGCCGCCGCCGCGTAGGCCGCATCCAGGGCGCTGACGGCCGCAGCCGGGGGTGGAGGCATCGCCGGCAGCTGTGCCGCCGCCTCGGCCGCCGCAGCGGCTGCCGCCACCGCGCCGACCGCGGCCTGCGCGCCCCCGAGGGCATCGGACACCGAGCTTGCCGGACCGCGGGCCGCGCGGGCTGCGTCGCGGGCCGCCTGAGACGCCGCGTCCAGGCGGGCGCGGGCCGCGCCTTGCGCCAGCGCCTGCCCGGGCGACGGACGAGGGCCGGGCTGACCGGTGCGCATCAGGCCTTCGTGGGCCAGCTCCAGGGTCTCGACGAGGCCCTCGCCCTGAGTCGCCAGGCCCTGCGTCTCGAACTTGCTGGGCCAGGCGCGGAGCAGCGTGTAGCGGGCCGCCTCGGACAGGTCGTCATGCAGCAGGACCAGGTCCACCGGACGGCGGATCTTCGCGGCGGTCTCGCCCAGCTCGCGGGCCTCACGCGCCCAGCGGGCCAGCTCGGCGCCCACGAGAAAGCCGCGGGTCAGGGTGACCGTGCCCAGGCGTTGCTGCCCGGGCAGGCGGACCATCGACGCGTTGCGGCCGCCCTCCTGGAACTCGAGCACCTCGTGCTCCCACGACAGGCCGGTCGCGGCGCGGAAGCCCGCTTGCGAGATGCCCTCGATCTCGATGCGAAACAGGTACTTCGCGAGCAGGTCACGTTCCGGCATGCGGCCATCATCCGTGTACACGCGGCGCGCGACAAGCCGCTTGACGAAACGTCGCCGGCGCGCTAAAAGCCCGCCCCGATATTCCGACATAGCTCAGCTGGTAGAGCAGGCGGCTGTTAACCGCCGGGTCGTAGGTTCGAGTCCTACTGTCGGAGCCATT
>JBMOFP010000036.1:0-37770 GCA_049318805.1 Bradymonadia bacterium | reverse complement strand
GCGCCCTTGATCCCCAACGTGTACAGCCCGCCCGTGATCGCGAAGAGCAGGGCCATGGGGAGAAAGAACGACGCCACGAGGACGTGCACGCCGATGAGCTTCTGGGTGTTGAGACGGGGCATCGCCGGAGGATGTCACTCCATCCTCGTGCGGCCACGCAACAGCCACCTGGGGAAACTGCGGAGTCGAGCCGCGCTCAGGCGCCCTGTGTCCTGCGCTTCACGGGTCGGCGTGCGCTGGGCGAGAGCAGCATCCACGCCGCGCCCACGACGAAGCCGCCCACGTGTGCCCACCAGGCGACCCCGCCGCCCGAGCCCGAGCCGGCCGAACGGTGGTCGAGCCAGCCCTGCAGGACCTGGAGGGCGATCCAGATGCCGAGGAAGAAGTACGCGGGGATCTGTCGGACGAGCAGAAAGATGAAGACCGGAATGAGCGTCGTGATCCGCGCCCCGGGGAAGAGCACGAGGTACGCCCCGAGCACGCCCGCGATGGCCCCCGACGCCCCGATCATCGGCACGGTCGAGGTCGGGTCCGCCAGCGCCTGACCCGTGGCCGCCCCGAGTCCGCAGGCCAGGTAGAAGACGAGGAAGGTGAAGTGGCCCAGGCGCCCCTCGATGTTGTCTCCAAAGACGAATAAAAACAGGAGGTTGCCCAGAAGGTGCATCCACCCGCCGTGCAGGAACATGTGGGTGACCAGCGGCCCTACGGACTGGGTCCACGGCTGGTTCTCCCACCGCGCCAGCGACAGCACCCGCGCAGGGACCATGCCGTGCCGGTCCACGAACGCGCCGACGGCCTCCCCGAGCTGGAGCTCCTGCCAGAAGGCCCACAGGTTGATCGCGATCAGGGTCCAGACGACGAACGCCCACCGCTCCGCCCGGTTGTGGTCCCGAAGCGGGATCACGGCACGGGCAGCTGGACGTGGAAGGTCGAACCCTCACCCAGGGCCGATTCCACCCAGACCCGACCGCCATGACGTTCGGCGATGCGCTTCACGATCGCCAGGCCGAGGCCCGAACCCTCGATCTGGTCTCGTGTGTGGAGGCGCTGGAAGAGTCCGAAGATCCGTTCGAACTGGTCTTCTGGCACCCCGATGCCGTTGTCTCGCACCCAGATGTGAGCGCCCTCGGGCGTCGTCTCGCCGCCGACCTCGACGGTGCAGGGGCGCTCGGGCGCCCGGTACTTGACCGCGTTGCCGATGAGGTTGACGAAGAGGTCGACCATGCGGTCGGGATCGACCAGCAGCGTCGGCAGGTCCGGCTGCAGCACGATGCGTGCGTCGGCCTGCCGAATGGCCGCGTCGAGCCCGCGAATCGCGTCGCGCACCGGCTGCTCCGCGGGCACGGGCTCCAGCATGAGCTCCATCTTCCCGACCTTCACGACCCGCACCAGGTCGTCGACGAGGCTGCCGAGGCGCGTCGCGTTGACCTCGATGCGCGACAAGATGTGACGCACATCCTCGGGCAGGACCTCGCCGTGGTCCTCGACGATCATCGCGGCGTAGCGGCGGATCGTCCAGAGCGGGCTCTTCATGTCGTGCGAGGCCGTGTAGACGAAGGCCTCCATCTCCTCGGTGCGCTGCGCGAGCTCCGTGGCCTTCTCGCGCAGCGTCTCCTGCAGGCGGATCGCCTCGGTCTCGTCCCGGAAAACCGCCACGCCCCCCAGGCGATCGCCGTCTTCGCTCACGATGGGCTCGGCGTCCACCACGAGCACGCGGTCGCCGCCCGTGCGTTCATCGAGCAGCACAAAACGCTCGCCGCGAACACGCTCGCCGCGCATGGCCGCGCGGTGGAGCGGGTGGTCCTCGCGGTCGGCCACCGTGGAGGCCGCGGCGCCTCCGGGCCGTGTGCGCGTCGCGAAGTGTCGCTCGCGCGCGCCGAGGATCTCGAAGGCGCTCGAGTTCATGCGGACTACGTTGCCCCCGGCGTCGGCGATGGCCAGCCCGGACGCGACGGTCTCGAAGACCCGATCGAGCTCCTGATTGCGTGCCTGGAGCGCGTCGTGATGCACCCGGAAGACACGCCGCAGGTGGTTGAGCCGCGCCATGTTGTCGATGCGCGCCGAGACCAGCGCCGGCGGGTCCGCGAGCGAGAGCACGTCGCGCGCGCCCGCGGCGAGAATCTGCGTCGTCTGGCTCTCCGAGGGCGTGCGCGCCACGCAAACCAACGTGGGGATCGCGCGCGTGCGCTCGTCGTCCATCAACTGCTCACAGCGCTCGCACGCGCGGTTCAAGTCCGGATCGGCGCCGAGCACGACCACGTCGGGCGCCGCCTTCTCGACGATCGCGACCAGCGACTGGGCATCCGTGGACTTCAGCCAAGCCTCGGGCGGCTCCAGGGGGGTCTGCCCCGCCTCCCGAAGGGCCGCGACGACCGTAACGCGCCCGGGCGTAGGTCCCATCAGGAGCAGGATGCGAGCCATGGCGCGTTCATCCCCGATCGAGGGGTTCAGGTCAATCGGTGTTCACTGCGGGCTCGCGGGAGATTCGGATCTGCGCTCGAGCGTCTCCAGGCCGCGGTCGCTCATGTGGAGCGTCCCGCGCCAGACCCGAGCGTCCGTCCCGTCGACTCGGACGCGGCACTCACACGGGAGCTCGTAGGTCTTGTCGACGGCCAGGATCTTCATTTCTCCTGGATACGACGGCACCGCGAGCATGTGCGGTGCACGCTCCAGGCCCACCAAGATGTCCGAGAAATCATAGCGGAGGATGTGCTTCACCCGTTCGATGCCCAGCGCCCGCGGCGCATCGCGGCCCTGAAGATCCAGGCGAAGCAGGACGTCGAGCACGTTGAAGCGTGACCCGTCCGGGCGCTCTCGTGTGCTGACACGGATGGTCTCTCTGGAGCGCAGCAACCGAGGGCGGCGCGGGTCCGTGTCGGGGCGCAGATACAGCCTCACGACGCGTCCGGCGTAGCTCGTCCGAATCCAGCCGTGGAGCCAGCGTCGACCGATCTCCTTGATGCGGTCCTTCACCGCATAGACCACGCCGACGAGGGTGCCCACGGTGAGCAATGCGGTGCCCGTGATCGCAGCGCCCGCGAGGTGGTTGATCAGCGCGACCTGCCACAGGAACGCCCAGGAGGACGCGACGATCGCGACGAAAGCCGCGACGAGGTGCGTGTACCTGCTGTCGGCGTCGATCACCACGGCGTCCAGGTAGAGGCGACGGTGAAAGGCGCGCTTGAGGTCGCCCAGACGGCGCAGGAAACGCTCCCGCTCGCGCTCGTCGACGAGGTTGAACGGGGCTATCGACCTGACCCGCTCGATGGCCGCTTCAATGCGGTCCGTCACCAGCCCTCGAAGACTCTTGAGCCGAGGCTGGGTGGTGCTGAGCCGGTCGAGGCTCACCAGGGCCTCGGAGAGCTCCGTCCACCATCGACCGGCGAGGTACAGCTGAGCGGACCCCGGCTCGAAGGGCGGAGTCGCGGAGAACCTCGACTCCGCGACGGACAAACGCTCCGCCGTCCGTGCCCTGAGCGCCTTGAGGGCCTCGTCTCCCAGCTCACCGCGTGCGGCCGAACGCCATTGCTTGCGGACGTCGCTCAGCGCGCCCTTCCCGTCTCGAACGGTCGCGAGGACCCACGTCGACAGGTCACGAGACGTGTCGTCGGCGCGGCGAGCCGGCGCCTGCAGGCGCGAGCGCGCCCAGAACCGGCGCCACGGGTCGTGGGAGGACCACACGGACTCCGGGACCTCGACCGTCAGGTCGACCTCGTATCGCTTCGAGGCGCCCGGAGGGGGCAAGGGCGCGGTCACCTCCCATTCGAGGTGAGCCGCATCATGCACGCGGACCTGAAGCCCAAACGGGGAAGCCCGCTTCTGGGCCTTCGCTGTGGCAATTTCGTCACCCAATGCGCACGTGATTGTCACATTGGGGCGAGCGGGTCAATGCCCGCAGCGGACTCAGCGACCGGCGAGCTCGACACCCGTCGCGACCACCCGCAGTTCGACCTCGGGGATCTCGTCGACCTTCTTGCCGGCGTCCTCGGCGAGGTGGGCGCGCTCCTTGGCGTCGAGGCGCTTGGTCTCGACGACCCCCTCGAGCGTGGCCTTGCGGCCCTCGCAGTCCAAGGGCATGAAGAAGGCGTAGTCCTTGAAGGTCACCCGCGCGACGGTGCCCTTCTCGCTCTTGATGCCCATCCAGCAGCCCTTCTTTTTGCAGACCGACGACACGGTGACGTCGACGCGCACGACCTTGCCGTTCATCTGGTCCGCCTGGGCGGCGATGGACTCGAGGGTCGTCGTGTCCTTCGCCGTGGTGGTGAAGGGCGCGCCGCGGTGCTCGGGCGCGACGGACTGGGTCGGCGCCGCGGCGGCGGGCTCGGCGGCCTGGGCGAAACACGGCAGCGCCGTGAGGGCGAGAAGGGCGATGAGGCGCATGGCACAAGCTCCAGAGTGAAATTGCGCGCGCACGCTATCACGCGCCCGAAAGTGGCTTCAACGTGCGTTCGGCGCGTCGCTCGGCGCGGGTGAGGCGCCGCTCGGCGAGGACCGCGGCGTCGCGGGTCTCGGGCACGAGCGTGGCGGCCTCGACGATACGGCGTGCCAGCGCGAACTGCCCGGCCCGTCGCCCCCGCTCGGCGAGGGCCAAAGCGGCCTCGGGGTCCCGCAGGAGCGTGGCTTCAGGGGCGGTGACCCGATGCGAGGTCTCGTGCAGGAGCGTCACGAGCGTGAGCACGTCGAGTCGATTGTGGTCCACGACACGCCCGAGCGGCCCGGGATCGCCGTCATGCAGCCATCGGCGGTAGCACTCCGGGACCTCGGCCCCGCTTACGTCCTCGTGCCGCTCCAGCCCCAGCACGAGCCGTTCGAGTGTGCCCAGGCGTTTGTTCGGCAGGCCGCCACGAAAGCCTCGGCGGGCCAGCGGGAGTAGGTCGAGGTGCCCGGCGAGGCCCTCGAAGGGCGCGTCCATCCGCTGCGACCGATACCGGCTGCACAGCAAGGGGACGTCGTAGGTGCGGCCGTTGAAGGTGACGAGCCAGTCGAACTGGGCGACCCGCGCGGCGACCTCGTGCAACACCGCCTGCTCTTCGTCGGGCGTGGCCATGAGCCACTGCTCGAGCACGAGTGTGTCGCCCTGGTAGTGCGCGGCGCCCACCAGAAACGGGAGCGTGCCGGCGCCGTGTGCGAGGCCGGTGGCTTCGAGGTCCAGGAAAAGGGCGGCCGCGGGATCGAAACTCACGAAGCGGGGATCACCGTCCAACAGCGAGAGCGCGCGCGCGTCGACCTGCAGACCCAGGCCGAGCGCCCGGTCACCGTGATGCACGTGCTCGGCGTATCGTTCGACGCGCACACGCGCCTGGCCGTAGGGTGTCGGGCGCTCGACGCCGTGTATCAACGTGCCTCGAAGGCGGGCGTTTCTCGGCTGCGCCTGCGTGGGCGGCTCGGCCTCGCGCGCGCCGACCTGGCGCCGAAGCTGGTCGAGGCGGTCCGCGCGGGACCTCGGCGCGTGTGAAGGCGCCGCAGGCGTGGCCACCGGCTCGCGCGGCGACGCGGCGGGCGGGCGCTCGGAGGGCGAGACCGCAGGTGCGCCCTTCGGCTCCGTGGGCGCGGCGACGGGCTCCGGGGTGGACAGGGGGCGGAGCCAGGCCTCGCGCGGGGTGTGCATCGCCGAGATCCGCCGGTGCAGGGCCGAGAGCGCCGTGTGCATCGCCCGCGGCGCGCTCTGGGGCGGGTCGTCGCTGGCCCGGGCCGGTAGCGCGCGCCCCGCGAGGCGATCCAGCCGACGTCGGACCTCGCCGGGCCCGCTCGACCCATCGGGCGCGTCCGGCGGCTCGGGAGGGAGGGCCAAGGCGGGCGCCTACACGCCGTCGCGCTCCGGCACGGGTACACCCTCGAGCAGGGCGGACAGCACGCGACGGGTCGTAGAGCGGCTGCGGAGCTTGTCGTTGGCGAGCAGCCCGGGGGCCCCCGAGGCGGGCGCTCCGACGCAGCCCGGGCATCCATCTTCGCAGCGGCAGTTGTCGAGCAGCAGACCGATGCGCACCAGAAGCGCTGGGGCCGTCTCGTAGAGCGGCTCGTGGAAGCCGACGCCGCCGGGGTAGCGTTCGTAGAGGTAGAGCGTCGGCAGCTCGAGCGGGTCGCGGGTCGCGCGCGGGTCGGGTGTCCCGGGGACGCCGGCTTCGAACGCCTCCGCGACGCCGTCCGCCTCGGCCCCGACCACACTCAGACCGATGTCGGTCGCGTCACACATCAGGTGCACCGTAGCCACGGCCTTCAGAGCCTCGCCGAGCCCCTCGAGCGCGTCGACCAGGCGATGTCGGGGCAGGTCGAGGGCGCGCGCCAGGGCGCGCTCCGGCCGAATCCAGAACGCGGTCGTGTGCAGCTCGTTGTCGGGCAGGCTGACCTCGCCGTAGCCCACGTTCTCGCCGGTCGAGAAGCGGATCTTCTTGAAGCCCACGACCCGCTCGAAGACCCGGACCTCGCCGTGCGCGAGGGTCGCCCGCTGCCCCTGAACCGAGTCGAAGGTGTCGAGGACCCGCACGCCGCCGTGGGTCATCGAGTCGGTGTAGTAGTCCACGTGCACGGGCTCGACCTCGGCCCGGCGCCCGACCCAGTCGAGGGAGAGCACCTGGTACGTGGCGCCGGCGACGATGTAGATGGCCTGGGGATAGAGCGTGCTGGCGGCGGCGTGGAAATCGACCTCGCCGACGACCGTGTGTTGGTGGGCGCGATCGTGGACCGTGAAGTTGCCCTCGGCGAGGTTCCGCAGGCCGACCCCGTTTGCCGGATACGGCGCGCCCGTCCACTGCCAGCGACGCGCCCCCTCGTGCACGAGGCGCCGGTCCTGAAGGTAGCCCAGCACCTCGGCGGTCGCTTCGGGACCGAAGCCCCCCAGGCCCTCGCCCACCTCGAAGGGCAGCTCGAAGGCGCCGCACTTGATGTGGTCCGCGACGATCAACAAGTGGTCCGGGTGGACCCGCGCGTGCTCCGGGGAGCGGTCGAAGAAGAACTCGGGGTGGGCGGCGATGTACTGGTCCGAGGGCTCGCTGCGGGTCACCATCACGATGGTCGCACCGTCGTGGCGTCGGCCCGCGCGGCCGGCGCGCTGCAGCGCGCTCGCGATGCTGCCCGGGTAGCCCGCGAGCACACACGCCTCGAGTTGGCCGATGTCGATCCCGAGCTCGAGCGCGCTGGTCGAGACGACCGTGCGGATGCGGCCCTCTCGGAGTCCGCGTTCGATGGCGCGTCGGTGGTCCGGGAGGTATCCGCCGCGGTAGCCGGAGACCGACTCGGGGTCGATGCCCTCGCTCGCGAGGTCCTCCTTGAGGTGCCGTGTGAGGCGCTCCACGTTGAGGCGCGAATTCGCGAACAAGATCGTCGAGACCTCGGCGCGGGCCAGGGCGACCCCGATGCGCCGGGCCGCCTGTACGTAGCTTCCGCGGAGCCCGCGCGCCCCGTCGACGATGGGCGGATTGTAGATCCAGAACGTGCGCCCGCCGCGCGGTGCGCCGCTCTCCGTGATGGCCGTCACCGGGCGTTCGAGCAGTCGCTCGGTGTGCTGCTTCGGATTCGCGATCGTCGCGGAGCACACGATGAAGCGGGGGTCGCTGCCGTGGAACCGGCAGACGCGGAGCAGACGACGGAGCACGTTGGCGACGTGGCTGCCGAACACACCGCGATACGTGTGCACCTCGTCGATCACGACGTACTTCAGACCTGCGAAGAACGCCTGCCAGCGGTCGTGCTGGGGGAGGATGCCGCTGTGCAGCATGTCGGGGTTCGTGACCACGATGCGTCCGGAGCCGCGCACCGCCCGGCGGGCGTCCGCCGGCGTGTCGCCGTCGTAAGCGAACGCCGCGATCCCCGCCTCCGCCGCCGCGGAGAGGGCATCCAGCTCCGCGACCTGGTCGTGGGCGAGCGCCTTGGTCGGGAACAGGTAGAGCGCACGGGCGGCCGGGTCGGCCATACACGCCGCCAGAGTCGGCAGATTGTAGACGAGGGTCTTGCCGCTCGCCGTGGGCGTGGCCACCACCACGTTCTCGCCGCGCGCGATCGCTTCGACCGCATGGGCCTGGTGGCTGTAGAGAGCGTCGACGCCCCGGCTCCGGAGCGCGGCGCGCAAGGCCTCGGGGACCGCGGCGGGGAACGGGAGGGTCCGGGCCGGGCGGGACGCCTCCTCATGCCGTGCGACGAAGGGCTGACCGCGCTCGGGGTGGCGCGCCCAGCGCTCCAGAATCTGGTCGGCTGCGGGCATGGGCCGAACCTACGTTCACCACTGAACAAACGTCAAGGCGCGCGACGGGACGACGGCTCGCGATGGCGGATGTGGGTCTTCTCGCCCGCCCGCACTCGGGTCCGGTACTCCTTGGAGAACTTATACGGGCGGACGCCGACCAGCTTCACCACGTGCTCCCCGGGCTTGAGCCAGTGTCCCTTCACGGGGGTCTCCCCGATGAAGCGGTCGGCGACGTACACGAGGGCCGGCGGCTCCGCGTCGACCGCCAGGAAGCCCACCCGGGCGCCGTCGGCCTGGGACGGCGCCTTCTGCGACGAGGGTCTGAGCGGCGTCGGGTCCCGGGCCGGGGGCGGCCGTCGAACGCGGGCGTCGTTCACGTCCAGGGGCTCCAAGGCCAGGGTCGGCGCTTCGACATCCGTTTGGGGCACGACGGCCAGGCTCGGGGGCGCGCTCGACGGCGCTTCGAACGCAGCGGCGGCCGTCGAGTCCGGAACCGTGGGCGCCGTCGGCGGTGGCGCGAGCGTCCCCGCGGCCTGAGCGCTCGCCGGGTCCCTCACTTTCGCGTCGGTAGGGTCCGGGGCGCCGCCGAAAAAGAAAAGAAACGCGCCCACGAACGCGAGGGCCGTGAGGCCGACCACACCGGCCAGTGCGGCGCGGCGGCGGCGCCCGTCGGGCTGGGGCGTGCGGTGCGGCTGGGCCGCCTGGGGGCGCTCGAGCTGCGCGAGGGGCACGATGCGGGTCGGCTCGTCGGGGGCGAGGGAGACCGGGACCGCTCGGCGAGTCACCTGGGTCGCGTCTTCGGGGGCCAGATCGACGGGTGCGCTCGAGGCGAGGCGCGCGGCGCGCAGCGCAGGGGCGTCGTCGAGGAGAGTGAGCAGCTCACCGGCGTCCTTCGGTCGTTGCGAAGGATCCGTCGACAGTGCCCGTGCGATGGCCGTCGCCCATGCGTCCGAGAGCGCGGGGCACGCGAGCCGCACATCCGGGGCCGGTCGGCGCTGAGCGTACAATCGGCTCAGGTCACTCAAGACCTGCAGAGGCGGGGAGTTCGCTTCGACCTCGAAGGGCAGCCGGCCTGCGAAGAGCTCGAAGGCGACGACACCGAGCGTGAAGACGTCCCACGTGGGCCCGGCCGCGGAGCTGGCCTTTTCACCGAGGATGATCTCCGGCGGGAGATACACGGGCGTGCCCACGAGGTGTCCGCTCGCGGTCAAACCCCGCGCCGCAATGGGCTTCGCGATGCCGAAGTCCAGGATCTTCAAGCGGTCGTCCGAGAGCACCTGGATGTTCGCGGGCTTCAGGTCTCGATGCAGCACCCCGCGGCGGTGGGCGTGCGCGACGCCCCGCACGACCTGAATCAGCCAGTGCGCGCGCTGGTCCGGCGGTGCGGCCGGTGTGTCGGACGCGCGCTGGTCCAGCGGTCGCCCCTCCAGGAGCTCCGTCACCAGATAGAGCCGGCCGGCCTCCTCGAAGAGCGTGACGAAGCGGAGGATGTTCGGGTGGTCGAGGCGCTGGAGCGTCTGCGCCTCACGCAGGAAACGCGCGCGCACCTCGGGGCTGGTGCCCAGGTTCGGGTGCACGGACTTGATGGCGTAGTCCGTCTCGAGCAGCAGGTGGCGCGCCCGATAGACCTCGCCCATCCCGCCCTCGCCGACGAGCTCTACGAGCTCGTAGTCCCTCAGGCGGGCGAGGGGACCGCTCACCGACCGGGCGTCTTCGAGGCAGGGGCGCGAATCAACTCCACGACCTCCGAGGCCGTCTCATTGGGCACGAGGAAGGTCAGATTGTACTGCGCGACGCGCCATCGAGCACGTTCGAAGACGAGAACACCCGAACCCCGCAGTTGCCCGTACTTCGCGTGAGACAGGCGCTCGTCGAACCAGGCGACCTGCCCCGAGGCATCAAAGCCGACGTGGCGCTCGACGGGCGTGTAGGTCCAGCCCTTGCCCGCGGCGAAGTGCGGGTGTGCGTAGGCTCGGAAGGCGGTGACCGTCCAGCGCTCCGTCGCGTCCGTGCCGAGGAAGACACCCTGCGCGCTGAAGTGGTCGAAGTAGCGGGCCTCGTCGCTCGCGGCCGCCGCGGCATGGAAGTCGTCCAACACGGCCTCGACCTGACGCTGTGCCGCGTTCGTTTCGTTCGGTGTCATGGGCTGCACTCCCCCGCAGGCGCCGAGCGCGACGGCGAGCGTGCCCGCCGCAAGCCGCGTCTCCAGCTTCATCGCTTGAAGAGGCTCGCGAGGAAGCCGGCCTTCTTCTTCTCTTCGGGGCGAGCGAACGGGCAGGTCTCGATGACGGCGTCCGCGAGACCCAGAAAGGCGCGCGCCTGGGGGCTCTCGGGCTTGACCGCGGTCACGGGTCGGCCGGTGTCGCCGCCACGCTGAATGTCGATGTCGATGGGGATGCGCGCGAGGACCTTGGCGCCGTATTGGGCGGCGACGCGGTCCGTGCCGCCCGAGTTGAACGGCTGGCTCTCGTGCTGGCAGTTCGGGCAGGCGTAGTGGCTCATGTTCTCGACGATGCCGATGACCGGCGTCTCGACCTTGCGGAACATCTGCAGCCCCTTCACCGCATCGACCAGCGCGAGCTCGCTCGGGGTCGTCACGATGATCGCGCCGGTGATCGGGGCCGTCTGGGTCAGGCTCAGGTGCGCGTCGCCCGTGCCCGGGGGCAAGTCGATGCACAGGTAGTCGAGGTCACCCCACTCCACATCCGTCAGGAACTGCTTCACGATCGAGCCCACGATGGGTCCGCGCCAGATGCCTGGCTGGTCGGCGTCCAGAAGGAACCCGATGGACATCACCTTCAGGCCATAGGCGTCGACGGGCAGGAACTTGTTGTTCGGAGTCGCGCCGGGTCGGGCATCGGCGACGCCGAGCAGGAGCGGCGCCGACGGGCCGTACACGTCGACGTCCAGCAGCCCCACACGCGCGCCTCGTTGTTTGAGCGCGAGCGCGAGGTTGACGGCGACCGTGGACTTGCCGACGCCGCCCTTGCCGCTGGCGACCGCGATGAGGTTCTTCACCCCAGGGAGCGGGTTGTTCGACTTCGCCGGCGCGGTCGCGGTCGACGGCTTGGCCGGACCGTGCCCGTGGTCGTGCCCGTGGTCGTGCCCGTGGTCGTGCCCGTGGTCGTGCCCGTGGTCGTGCCCGTGCGCCGCGGCGCGGGGCGTGCCGCGCGGCGCGGCGTCGATCATCGGGTCCCCGAGGACCACGACGTCTACGGTGACCTCCGTGACCCCTTCGAGGGCCTCGAGCACGGACTGCGCGCGGTCTTCGAGGGCGTGGCGCACCTCACGCGCGACGCTCTCGAAGCGCAGCACGACCATCACCTCGGTCCCGCTCACCTCGATGTCGCCGACGAGTCCGGCGGCGACCAGGTCACGGCCGTCGGGGCCTTCGATGCCGGCAAGGGCGCGGCGGACGGAATCGGTACTCACGATCGACATTGGGGTCTCCTCGAAGTCACGGGGCGTGTGCCATCGCGGCACCACGGGGTCAACAGGCACCAACGTCGAGCGTGGCTTCAGGTCGGCTCTGCCGCGCCGAGGACGTTGCGGGGCCGGCGCCCGGGGTGTTAGCACACGAAGGATGCGCAAGCGGCTCGGCCAGATTCTGATTGAGGTCAGCGTCATCGATGACCTTCAGCTCCGCTCGGCGCTGGCCGAGGCGGCGCGTTGGGGCAAAAGAGTCGGTGAGGTCCTTGTGGCGCGCGGGCACTGCACCGACGCGCAGATCCTCGAAGCCCTCGCCACACAGCTGCGTGTGGGGATCGCGCCGCTCGCGGAGATCAGCGTGATTCCGCCGCGCATTCTCCGCCTGCTCCCGCCGGCCTTCGCGCGAGACAAACAGGTACTCCCCCTCGACCTCGATGGTCGCAGCGGCACCTTGCAGGTCGCCGTCGCCGATCCTGCGGCCTACGAGCTGCTCGACGAGCTGCGATTCCGGACCGGGCACGACGTGCAGGCGCTCGCCGCGACGCCCGGCGACCTCGCCGACGCCATCGAGCACTTCTACTTCGGTGCGCCGCGCCGCGCCCGGCTGGTCACCGCCTCGGGACCGAGCATCACCGTGCCGCCCGAGAGCTCTCCGCTCCCCGAAGATGTCTTTGTACACGGCGTCGCCTCGAACGATTTCAACGAGAGCACCGGCGCGCGGCCTCGAGCGCCGTCGCCCACGGACTCGGTGGTGCCGGTTCCGCCGACGGCGCGCCGCACGGGTCCCGTCGTCAAGGTTCATCGGGGACAGACCGATACGGCCGACGCCAGCGTCTCGCGGTCGAGCGTGGGCTCGCTCGACCGCTCGTCGGAACACCCGTCCATGGAACCGGGCTCCGGCGCGCCCTCGCTCGCCACGGGGGCGCACAAGCCCTTCAGCTTCGCGGATGACGGTCGCGCGGGCCGCTCTTCGACCGGGGGCACGCGCACCGAGGCCGAGACGCCGCCGGTGGGTGCCGCCGCCCAGGACGAGCTCGTGCGCCTTCGTTACCAGGTCGTCGAGCTGCAGGACAAGGTCGACCGCGCGTACAAGATCCTTCGCGAGGCGGCCCTCGCCCACCGGACCCTGCTGCAGGAGCTCGCAGAGCGGGGCGTCATCGACCGGAATGCCCACGCCCGCAAGGTGCAGGAGCGCATTGGTCGTGGCGACGGACCCACGGGCTGAGTCGGGGTCTCCGCATGGAAGAATCCACAGACCGATGGCAGCGCCTCCGAGATCGTCTCTCCGGCCTCGTCGGGGTCGAGACCGTGCTCTCGGCGCCGGACGCGGACCACCTCCAGGTCCGCCAGGGCGATCGCACGGTGCTCGTCGTGCTGCCGGACTTCTTGTTGCGGCCCGCGCATGAGCGTCTCGAGCTGCGCGGCGACCCGCCGGCGCCGCTCTACGTCGTCGGCGGGCTCCCGACCCCCATGGACGCGCGCACGCTCTCGGCGCTCGGTGTCGAGACCCACTGGGCGCGGGTGGAGGACCTCGAGGCGCGCCAGGTCGAGCTCGCGCTCCTGAAGTTCGATCGCAGCGAGCCTGATCGCCTCAACTTCGAAATCCGGCACGTCCTCGACATCGCCGCGAGCCTGAACGCCGAGCGCGATCCCGACCGGCTCCTCGGGCGGATTCTCGAGTCGATGCGGCAACTTACGGCCGCGGACGCCGGCACGCTCTACGTGGTCGAGGACCTCGGCGAGGGTCGACGTGCGCTCGCCTTCCGGGTCGCCCAGAACGATACGCTGACCCTCGGCGGGTTGCCCCAGGGGCTCTTGCCCATCGACACGACGAGCATCGTGGGGTGGGTCGTCACCCATCGGCGTCCGCTGAACCTGCCGGACGTGCAGCACCTGCCGCCCCTCGGCATCACGTTCAACAACTCCTTCGACCTGCGGGCCGGGTACAGGACCGTGAGCATGCTCACCGTGCCCCTGCTCGCGGCGGACGGCGAGGTGCTCGGGGCGGTCCAGCTCATCAATCGCAAGCGGGACCCCCACGACCGTCTTGCCGAGCTGAGCCGAGTGCCCGAGCTCGTGATGCCCTTCTCGGGGCGAGACGAACAGCTCGCGCTGTCTCTCGCGGGGGCCGCTTCCATCGCGCTCGTGAACGCGCGACTCACGGCCGAAATCCGTCGGCTCTTCGACGGCTTCGTCCGCGCCGCCGTCTTTGCGATCGACGCCCGAGACCCTTGCACCAGTGGCCACAGCCTGCGTGTCAGTCGCCTCTCCGTCGGCCTCGCCGACGCCGCCGCGAGAGACACGCGCTTCGCCGCGGTCCTGCCTCTGGACGACGCCCGGCGCCGTCGACTCGAGTACGCCGCGCTCCTCCACGACTTCGGGAAGATCGGCGTCGGTGAGGACGTGCTGCTCAAGGCGAAGCGCCTGTACCCGCACGAACTCGCGCAGTTGGAGCAGCGCTTCGACATGGCCGTGCTGTCGTCCGAGGTCGAGGTCCTGAGGCGCGTCGTCGCCGGTGAGCTCGACGTGAGCGCTGGCGAACAGCTCGTGACGAAGCACAGGGAAGAGCTCGAGGGCGCGCTGGCGCGCATCATCGGCGCCAACGAGCCGAACCCGATCGACGGCTCCACGCGGGAGTTCCTCAACGCCATGGCGTCGAAGGCCTGGCGTCGAGCGCCCGGGGAGACTCGACCCTTACTGACCCCCCGCGAGCACGAGTGCCTGACGGTCCAGTTCGGCAGCCTCACGCAAGGCGAGCGTTTGGCGATTCAAGAGCACGTCGTGCACACCCGCCGGTTCCTCGAGCAAATCCCCTGGGGGCGGGAACTCGACGGCCTGGCGCGCATCGCGGCGCTCCACCACGAGAAGCTGGACGGCTCGGGTTATCCGGACGGTGTGCGCGGCGAGACGATTCCCCTCGAGAGTCGCATGATCACCATCGCCGACATCTACGACGCCCTCACGGCGGCCGACCGGCCGTACAAGGCCAGCCTCCCGCACGAGGCGGCCCGGGACATCCTCTGGAGTGAGGCCGACCGGGGGCGTCTGGACGCGACGTTGGTCGAGGTGTTCATGGAACACGAAGTGCATAGGGCCGTGACCCCCTGACGACTGAGAAGCCGCGTTGCCGGCCTCGCATGGAGAGTCGAGTGAAATCGAGGGCCTACGAAAACCCGCCTGAAAATTTTTGGCCGCTAGGCGTCTCTGACTTATATGTGGAGCATCCGCCGGGTCGCGAGGGTCGACGAACCGAGGTTGCCCGAGGGTGGCGCGCGAAGGGCGCGCCGACACTGGGGCTGAGCGGAGTTCCTGGAGAACGAGGGTCGGCGTGAAGAAGAACGAGACCAGGCGCACTCCCGTCGTCGTGACCGAGACCGAGGTGCTCGACGAGGGCTTTACGGCCGAGCAGGAGCGTGTGCTCCGCATGCGGACCGGCGCCACGTTGGGCGCGGGCGAGACGCTCGGCAGCAAACTCGACGGTGTTCAGGCTTCGGCGGCGACTCAAGTTCGCGCGAAGCTGCTTTTGATCGAAGCGCAGCTCCTCGAGCGCGTTGCTTCTGCCGAGCCCGACGCCGATGCAGGCGCCCCGCTCGCGGACGCCAGCCGAAAGGCGAGCATCATCGCCGCGCTGCGGAACAAGCCGCGGTCCTGAGGCCGTCGCGCCTCATGGCGGCTGTTGAGGTCGCCACCCGGCCAACCCAGCTTCCGTCGTTCCGCTGAGGGCGTCGGCGCGGACCGCGCTTTCGCGCCACGCGACGATAACGCGAACGTTGCTTGGCCTGAGGCACGCAGTTTGCTAAAGGGCGCGCCCCTCGCGCGTACCGGGAGAAACCTGCGATGCGTCGTTCCATTCGCAACGCCTTGTCGATCGCGCCCCTCGCGATCGCACTTTCCGCTTCGGCGGCCTTTGCCCAAACCACACCACGGGTGCTCGTGATCTTCGACACCTCGGGTTCCATGCTCTGGGACTACGAGGACATCAGCGATTGCCGCGGGGACGGCTCCATCGACTTCCCGGAGCGCGACACCTGCGACCTCGGCAGCAAGATGCGCTTCTCGAAAGAGGCGATGTCTCAGATCGTGTCGGAGTCCGACAACGTCGAGTTCGGACTGATGCGCTACCGCCAGCTCGAGCCCGCCGATCCGGGATTCGGCACGCGACAGCAGGCGGTGGGTGCGCAGTACCGCAACGCCGCGGGCACGATTCTCGACATCAACTACGACGGCGCGACGGAGCCCTGCTCGGGCGCGGACCTCCTCGTGGCGCCTTCCGCCAACAGCCGCGCCTCGGTGTTGAGCTGGATGGACAACCGGGAGAACTACCCGGGCAATAAGGAGCTGCGCGCGAACGGCTACACGCCGCTCAGCTACGCCGTGGAGGACGCCGCGGTCGAGATGCGGTCGATCATCCGCAACGACCCCGAGTCGACCTGTCGGCCGTACTTCGTTCTGTTGCTGACGGACGGTCGGCAGCAGTGCCCCGGCGAGGATGCGGCCGATCCCGCGGACCGGGACCGGATTCGTAACGACCTCGTGGCTGGAGCGTCGGCGCTTCGGGCGCTCGAGGTCGACGGCAATCGTTACGACGTGCGCACCTTCGTCGTCGGCTTCGGACCAGGCACGGAGTTCGCGCCCGAGCTCGACGCCATGGCGCGGGCGGGCGGCACCGCGGTCAACGCGCGCGGCAACGTCGACCTGCGCAACGGCACGGCTTACCAGGCCGCGGATCCCGACTCCCTCGTGGCGGTGTTGAACGACGCGATCGCCCAGGCGGAGCCGCGGGAGCTGTGTGACGGGAGCGACAACAACTGCGATGGCCGGATCGACGAAGGCTTCGGGCTGCTCGGCAACCCGTGCTCCGTCGGGAACGGCGCGTGCGAGCGTGAGGGTGAGATCATCTGCGCGCCGAATGGTGAGGGCACGATCTGCTCCGTTCAGGCGGCGGACCCCCAGGCCGAGGCCTGCAACGGGAACGACGACGACTGCGACGGCCAGATCGACGAGGGTGTGTTGAACGCCTGCGGCGGGTGCGGCGACGTCCAGGCCGAGGTGTGCGACGGGGTCGACAACGATTGCGACGGCGTGATCGACGACGGCCAGGTCAACCGCTGCGGGGACTGCGGCAACCTCCCAATCGAGGTCTGCAACAACCGCGACGACGACTGCGACGAGCGCACGGACGAGGGCGTGCTCAACGCCTGCGGCGCATGTGGAGACGTGCCGAGCGAGGTGTGCAACTGCCGAGACGACGACTGCGACCGGGGGATCGACGAGGGCATGAACTGTCCGGCCTGTGACTGCGACCCACGGCCCGAAATCTGCGATGGCGTCGACAACGACTGTGACCGCGAGGTGGACGACGGCGTGCTCAATCGCTGCAACGAGTGCGGCGCCGAGCCCGTGGAGATCTGCAACCAGCTCGACGACGACTGCGACGGCCGGTTCGACGAGGCGTTCCCGGAGCAGGGCGCGCCCTGCGGCACGGACACCGGGGAGTGCACCGCCGGCGTGCCGACGTGCGTCGACGGCGAGGTCATCTGCCGAGGCGCCGTGGAGCCCACGCCCGAGCAGTGCGACGGCCTGGACAACGACTGCGACGGCGAGATCGACGAGGACGCCTACAACGCGTGCGGCTACTGCGGCAACACCCGCCTCGAGGTCTGCGACAACGTGGACAACGACTGTGATGGGGCGTCGGACACCGGCGTGATTTGCCGCGGTGAGGACGCGTGTGTGAACGGCGAGTGCGCGCCGCCCTGCCAGTTCGGTGAGTGCTTCAACAACCTCGTCTGCGTGGACGGGTACTGCGTCACGCCCTGCTACAACATCGACTGCCCTGACGGCCAGGTTTGCCAGGGTGGGCGCTGTGGCGACCCCTGTGACGGGATCGAGTGCCCCACGGGCAGCTACTGCAGCCTCGCGAAGTGTGTGCCGGACGACTGCTACGGACCTGTGGGCTGCCCCGACGGCCAGCGGTGCCTCCAGGGCGTCTGCCAGGGCGACCCGTGCGCCACGGCCGGCTGCGGACCCGAGCAGGGCTGCCAGGACGGGGTGTGCTTCGACAGCTGCAACAACGTTCGGTGCAACACCGGCGAGGTCTGCGTGAACGGGATCTGCGCGCTCGATCCTTGCGCCCGCGTCGCCTGCGAGTACCCCCTCGTCTGCGAGAACGGCGCGTGCCAGCCCGACCCGTGCTTCGAGGTCGATTGCGGCCCCGGCTTCATGTGCGAGGCCGGACGCTGTGTGGACGATCCGTGCGGCTGGACCGTGTGCCCGAGCGGCTACACCTGCCACCGCGGCGAGTGTGAGGACGGCGCGGGCCTGGAGGGTCCCGGCAGCTTGAGCCCGAGCATCGACGCCGGCTTCGGCGGCAGCGCCGACCCCGCCGCCGACGAACGTCGGTTCCTGACCGGAGACGGTTGCACCTGTAACGCGCGGTCCAATGGCGGCACGGGCCTCGTGGGCTTGCTCGCTCTCGGTGTGGTCGGCATCATGCGCCGCCGGAGGCAGCGAGGTGTCTGAGCCCGTGGAAGTCGTTCTCAAGAATCCGCTCGCGCTCACCGGGGCGCAAAAGCGCGCCCTGCGTGGGCAGGGGCATCACCTCGACGCGCTCGTGCAGGTCGGCAAGCTCGGCATCACCGATGCCCTGGTCGCGTTCACCCGGCTGATCCTCGAGCAGCACGAGCTCGTCAAGATCTCGGTGAACGCGGAGTCCCCGCTCGACCGCAAGACCGCCCCGCTCGCCCTGGCGGAGCTGGTCGGCGCCCACGTGGCGCAGGTCATCGGTCGCACCGCGCTCCTCTACCGCCGCCGATTCGACGAGCCTGCCGTGAACCTGCCGGGCCGCTTCGAAGAGGCACCGCGCCCGGAGCCCGAGTCCATTGCGCCCGAACCCCGCCGGAAGCCCGCCGCGCCCGCGGCCAAAAAGCGGACCGCGCCGATGATCGATCCGCGCCGTAAGCCGAAGTCCCCCAACGCCGGCCGTAAGTCCGGGGCCCGCAAGCCCTCGGGCCGGAGCGCGTCCGCTTCGCAGAAGTCAGGGAAGTGATCCTCCAGCTCGACGGACGCTACCCTTCGCCCCGGCGCATCGAGAAGGTCGTCGCTCTCCTCGAGGACGATGGGGTCGTGGCCATTCCCACCGACACGACCTACGCCCTGGCCTGTTTGCCCGACCGAAAAAAGGCCGTCGACCAGCTCATGGCGCTGCG
Source organism: Bradymonadia bacterium (assembly GCA_049318805.1). Classification (GTDB taxonomy): domain Bacteria; phylum Myxococcota_A; class Bradymonadia; order UBA7976; family UBA1532; genus CANLBD01. Next base: position 18,954 of record JBMOFP010000036.1, on the reverse strand, counting down.
GCGACTCGATCCCCGTAAGCCGCTCGCCCTGGTCTTCCGAGACCTGAAGCACGTCAGTGAGCACACCCTGCTCGACGATCGGGCCTTCCGGATCCTTCGTCGGTACCTGCCTGGACCCTACTGCTTCATCCTCGAGGCGAACCGGAATCTGCCGCGGGTCACCGGCGACAACCGTCGCCGGATTGGCGTGCGTGTCCCCGCGCACATCGTGCCCCAGGCCATCGTCGAGGCCGCGGGCCGACCGCTCATCGTCACCAGCGCCATCGACCCGGACACGGGCGACAACCTCAACGACCCGTGGTCGACGGAGAGTGTCTTCGGGCACGGGCTCGCGGCCACCGTGGACGGCGGCGACATGCCGGGCATTCCGTCGAGCATCATCGACCTGACGACCGAGGTGCCCGAGATCCTGCGCGAGGGGCTCGGCGACTGCGCCGACTTCCGCTGAAGCGGCCGGCGCTGGAAAAAACAAAAGCCGGTGCCGCTTGAGGCGGCACCGGCTCTTTCAGTCGGGGCGAGAGGATTTGAACCTCCGACCCCATGCTCCCGAAGCATGTGCGCTACCAGACTGCGCTACGCCCCGACAGGCGTGAACCACTTCGAGAGCCCCTCGACGCCCCCAGCTCGAATCGCCGCGATCGCCTCGCGGTAAGATTTCGCACCGAAGACCGCCGAGCCCGCAACAAGCACATTCGCGCCTGCGGCGGTGGGTTCCGAAACGGTACGGTCGTTTACACCCCCGTCGATTTCGATGTCAATTGGCAACGCGCGCCGTTGAACGATTTCGCGAAGCGCTCGGATCTTCGGCAGCACGTTGCGGATGAAGGACTGGCCGCCGAAGCCCGGGTTCACGGTCATGAGGAGCACGAGGTCCACGTCCTCGAGCACGTGCTCGATGCTCGAGAGCGGCGTGTGCGGGTTGAGGCTCACACCCACACGAGCGCCGGTGGCGCGGACCACCTGGATCGAGCGGTGCAGGTGTCGCGTGGCCTCGACGTGTATGGTGATCGAGTCGGCCCCGGCGTCCCGGAACTGGGGGGCGTAGGTGTCCGGGTCGTCGATCATCAAGTGCACGTCGAAGGGCAACGTGCAGGCGTCGCGCACGGCCCGGACGATGGGCGGACCGAACGTGAGGTTCGGAACGAAGTGACCGTCCATCACGTCCATGTGAATCCAGTCGGCGCCGGCTTCGGCCACGGCGCGGACCTCGTCCCGCAGTCGACCGAAGTCGGCGGAGAGGATGGAGGGGGCGATGAGCGGGCGCATCGACATGGGGGGGCTCCTCAGGCTCGTCGACGGAGGCGGGCGGCAAAGAAGGCGTCCATTTCGTGCCGGTGGGGCCAGGTCTGGACCCGTCCGGAGGCGTCGGTCAACGGCGCGAAGTCGACGCGGTCGGAGTGTGGCGCCTCGAGCGTGAAGTCCGGATGGGCGGTCAGGAACGCCTCGACCTGCGCCGGGCCCTCTTCCAGGGTGGGCGTGCACACGCTGTAGACGAGCACGCCGCCCGGGCGCACGGAGGGTACGACGGCCTCGAGAAGCTTGCGCTGCAGGGATGCGAGCGCTTCGATGGCCGCGGGGTCACGGCGCCACCGCACCTCGGGGTGGCGACGAAGGGTGCCCAGACCGCTGCAGGGCGCGTCCAGGATGACCCGGTCGAAGGTCTCGCCGAGCGCGACCGTGGCGTCGTGCAGTCGCACCTCGGCCATCGGCACGCCGGCCAGGGTCTCCCGCAGGCGCTCGACCTTGCCGCGGTGGGTGTCCGTCGAGAGCAAGCGGCCCCGGCCCTCGAGGAGGTCCGCCAGGTGCAGGCTCTTGCCGCCCGGCGCCGCGCACACGTCCCAGACGTGCTCGCCGGCCTGGGGATCGGCGAGGAGGGCCACGAGCTGCGCGGCGTCGTCCTGCACGCGCCAGAGGTGCGCGGCGAACGAGGGCGAGGCGAACGCCGCGGGGTGTTCCAGATGGAACGCCCCGGGCACGTGCCGGGTGGGGCTGAGGTGCGCGCCCTCGGCCTCGAGGGCGGCGCGTGCGGCCTCCACGGGCGCCGCGAGCCGGACCGTGAGCGGCGCCGGCTGATTGTTGGCGACGAGCAAGGCCTCGGCCTCTTCGGGCCCGAGCTGCTCGAGCCAGCGTTCGACGAGCCACGCCGGATGGCCGTGACGGATCGAGAGCGCCTCGACGGACTGGCCGGCCGGGAGCTGCTCGCCCTCTCGCTGAATGGCCCTCAGCACGCCGTTGACGAACCGGGCGGCGGGGTCCTGGCCGATCTGTCGGGCTTGTTCGTTGGCCTGGTCGAGGACCGCGTGTGCCGGCACCCGGGTCAGGAAAAAGAGCTGGTAGACGCCGAGGCGCAGCACGCGGAGCAGCGCGGGGTCGGTCGCTTCGAGGCCACGACTGAGGCGCGGCACCAGGGCGTGGTCGAGCCGCGTGCGGTAGCGTGTGACGCCGCTCACGAGCTCGTGGGCGAGCCCACGGTCGCGGGCGTCGAGGCCGGCCCGCGCGCTCGTCGCCTCGAGCGCCGGCTGCAGGAACGCCTCGCGGTCGTCGAGGGCGCGGAGCACCTCGAGCGCGACCTCACGGGCCCCTCGGGGCGGCGGTCGCTCGCGCGCGGGCTCTTTGCGCTCGGTGCGGACGCGTGGCGCGCTCACAGGCGCGCGCCCGGCACGAGGTCCGTGGCCCCGCGGAGGAACTCGGCGCCGCTGACGACCTTGCGGCCGGCGCGCTGAACGCTCGAGAGCACCACCGCGGCCGTTCCGCACGCGATGATCGGCCCGTCGGCGGCGCTGCCGACGATCGTGCCGGGGAGGGCGCCGCCGGTGTCGGCCGAGTCGACGACCCGGGTCGCGTGGATCTTCAAAGGGCCCTCCGGGCGGTCGACGAAGGCGCCGGGCCACGGCGAGGTCCCGCGGACGCGGTCGTGGACCCGACGCGCGCTCCAGGTCCAGTCGAGCTGGCCGTCGAGCTTTTCGAGGCGTCGGGCATAGGTGACTCCGGTTTCGGGCTGGTCGACAAACGTGAGAGGGCCCTCGGACAACGCGTCGAGGGTCTGGCGGAGCGCCTGGGCGCCGAGCACGGCGAGCCGGTCGTGCAAGGCCCCCGAGGTCTCGTCCGGGCCGATGTCGGTCTCGAGGGTGCAGGCGACGGGCCCCGTGTCGAGGCCCTCGGCCATGCGCATCACACAGACGCCCGTCCGCGCGTCGCCGTCGATGACCGCCCACTGGATGGGGGCCGCGCCGCGCCAGCGTGGCAGTAGGCTCGCGTGCACGTTCAGGCAGCCGTGGCGCGGCAGGTCGAGGTAGCGGCGCGGGAGAATGCGACCGTAGGCGATCACCACGCAGAGCTCGGGCGCCAGCCCGCTCAGGACCTCGAAGCTCTCGTTCGAGAGTCGCGGCCACTGGTGCACGGGCAGCCCCTTCGAGGCGGCGAAGGCGGCAACCGGGGGGGCTTGGACCTGGAGCCCGCGCCCGACGGGCTTCGAGGGCTGACTGACGACTCCGACCACGTCACAGCCCGCGTCGAGCAGCGCCGCCAGGCCGGGGACGGCGAACTCCGGTGTCCCCATGAAAACGACGCGTAGGCTCAAGTCTCCCCCTCGGCCGCGAGCGACCGGGCTTCACCGGAGCGCGCGCGCTCGTAGTCCTGGAGGGTCAGCTTCTGCTCGAGCGCGCCCAGCCGGTCGAAGTAGAGCACACCCTGGAGATGGTCGAGCTCGTGCTGGATGGCGACGGCCTCGAGCCCTTCGGCCTCGTGGCGCACGATGGCGCCGCTTCGGTCCAGGAACTCGACGACGACGCGGCCGCTGCGCTCGACCTCCGCGGCGACACCGGGCACCGACAGGCACCCCTCGCGCCACACGATGCCGCCGGACTGCTCGACGACGACGGGGTTCACCATCTCGAGGAGTGTGCTGGCTTCGTCCTCGCGGACCCTTCGGCCCACGTCGACGATGACCACGGCGCGCAGGTCGCCCACCTGCATCGCGGCGAGGCCGACACCCCCCGCGTGCTGCATGGTCTCGACGAGGTCGTCGAGCAGCTGGCGGACGCCGTCGTCCACCCGCGGGACGGGGGCCGCGGTGCGTCGGAGCAGGGGGTGCGGGTGCGTCAGGATCTCGAGGATGGCCATCGCCTACTCCAGTTGCGCTTCGTAGCGGGCACGCAGGCGCTCGTCGCCCAGGACCGCCCAGGCGTCGTCGACCACGGTCACGATGTCGCGCACCTGATGCCACAGCGGGCTGTCTCGCCGCACACGGTGAGGGTCGAAAAGCCGATGTAGACGCTCCCACGCGGCGCGGACCTCGGCGCCCGTCGCGGCCCGGGGCACGCCGAGGACCTGATGGTAGTCGCACGCGAAGATCTCGCCGTGCTTCTGGGCCACGAGCTCGGCGAAGCCCGGGTGCTGGTCGTCGGTGCGCGGCGCGCCGGCGCGCTCCATGGCCGACGGGTCCAGAGGCGGAAGTCCGCCCGTCCGTAGGGTCGAAGGGCCGTCGATGAGGCGGAGCACCCCGAGCGCATGGAGGATGGCGAGGGTGTCGACCTCGTGGAGCTGCGCCGTGTGGGCGATCTCCAACGCGGAGCGTCGGCCGTCGACGAGCCCCGCGACGAGGGCCTCGTCTTGCCGCAGCGACAGACCCGGATGCTCGGGTCGCGGGCCGGACGCGGGGCGCGGAACGGTCGTCGGCGTCCCGAAGGCGCGGTAGAGGCGAAGCCGCCCGTACTTGCGCCGGACACCGTCGAGCACCAACCGACCCGGGTGCATGCCGAGGTCGACGGGGTCGAGCGGCCGCGGGCCACCGCGCAGCACGGTCGCTTCACCGGCTTCGAGACCGAAGAGCCCGGTGATGCGCTCGATGACCCAACTGCGGAGCGCGCGGTGGGCGTCGTCGGGCTCGAGGTAGCCGGCGTCGATGAGGACCTCGTCGGCGGACGCGCCGGTCACCTGGGCGCGGTCGCGGGCCTCGAGGGCGACCGCTCGGGTGATGCGCCCTTCGGCGGCGAGGTGCCCCACGAGGTCTTCGGACGGCTCGCTGCTGTCGGCGAAGACCGGCGCCCCTCCGTCGATGAAGACCCGGCGGAGAACACCCCCGGCAGCGACCTCGATTCGCCCGGTGAAGCCGCTGTCGGCCAGCACGGCGAGGAGCTCGGCCACGCCCCGCCGTTCGAGCTCGATGGCATGGCCGGCGTCCAGCGTGGCCGTGAGGGTGTCCGCCGGGTCATGGGCCGGGCGCCGCGGCGCCGTGAAGCCGAGCCCTCCAGTGACCGCCGGCCCCGCGCCCTGGAGCGGCATCTGGCTCGGCAGTAGGGTCGCCGAACGGGCGGGCCGCTGCGGCGGGCCGTCCATGGTCGGGGGAAACGGGGACGGGCCGTCGGGTGGGGGCGGAGGCGCGGGCGCGGGCGCGGCGGCGGGGGCGGGCGGCGGAGCGGGCGACGGTGCGGGCGCGGGCGGCGGTGCGGGCGCGGGCGGCGTCGACGGGGTGGGCGGCGCAACCGGGGATGTAGGCACCGACGTCGTCGGCCGCGGCGCCTCGAGGGGCTCGTCCGTCCAGCGGCGTGCGGGCGTCCATGCCTGAGCCTCGCTCTTCGGCGTCTGCGGGACACGATCCGCGGTCGGCGCGGGTTCGCTCAGCATCACATCGAGCGCGTCGAAGTCATTGGCGGCGGACGTCGTCGGCAGCGCGCCGTGGGTCCGCTCGACGTCGCTCGGTGGCGCCGCACCCAGCGCGTCCTGGTCGGACGGGGCGGCGCTCAACTCGGCCCAGGTCGGAGACCGGGCGGGGGCGGCCGGCCCCGTCGCGAGCGCGTCGCGGATCGCCTCGAAGAGGCCGGCGGACGGTGGCGACTGCCCCGGGGTCGTCGCCTGGGGGGCGAGGGCGGCCACCAGCGCCTGCTCGTCGGCCGGCGTGCCAGGCACCGGAGGCGGCTCGGGCATGGCCGCGCTCTCGTCCCCGGGTCCGATGTAGGTCACGACTCGATTCAAGAGGTCGGCAAGGCCCTCGGGCTTGCGAAAGAAGTGGTCGGCCCCCGCGGCGATGGCCTCGGCGACGCTGCGCACCTCTTCGCGTCCCGTGCCGAGGAAGAGGATCGGCACGAGGGCGCCGAGCGGACGCTGGCGAATCCCTCGACAGACCTCACGCCCGCCATCCCCGGGGAGCGTGAGGCTGACGACCACCAGGTCCGGACGAAGCTCATCGAACGCCGCGAGACCGGCGCGCACGTCGCCCGAGACCATCGAGCCGTAACCGCGTGCACGGAGGCGTCGGTCGAGGGACTCGGCGATGGTGAGCTCGTGCTCGACGATGAGGATCTTCTTGCGCACCCGAGTCCTCAGCGCGCGGCGGGCGCGATCTGCGCGGCCTCGTCGACCACGACCGGCGTCGCGTCCAGGGAGAGACAGACGCCGATGGCGTTGCAGTCGCCGGCGGCGGCGGAACACGCGGCGGGCACGCCTTCTCGGACGGCCGAGTCGAAGCCACCGACCAACGCCAGGAGCAGATTGAGCGTCACCTCGGCGGGCGCGTTCGGGTCGAGCAGATTCCGCAGGCCGTCGCAGAAGGCGGGGCGCGACGGCGCCACACAAATGGCCTTGATGTCCTGAATCAGGAGGAGCAGCGAGTCCCGCGTCAAGTAGCCCTCGAGGAAGCCCTCGGTCACGGCGAAGCTCGGCGCTTCGAGCGCGAGTCGCCCGCGGATCGAGGTCATCTCGAGGCGGAGGTCGATCGGCGGGACGTCGACCTCGGCATCCCCGAAGTCGACGGTCAACGTGAACGCCGTGCCGGGCGCGGTGAAGGCGCCGTCGGGTCCGATCTCGGTGTCGGGCCAACGCACGAGGGCGTCTCCGTTCGCGTCGAGCGTCTCGGGGGCGGCGAGGAAGGTCTGAGTGTCCGGCTTGTACTCGCCGTAGAACGCGCGCATGCCCACGGTGCCCGGCGGGTCCGTCAAACCGAAGGCCTGGAGGAAGACCACCAGGTCGATGCCGCCGTCGGGGTTGACCTGCGTCAACGAAGAGAGGCCGCCCTCCCCGACGAAGTTCACGATGGGCGCAAGCCCCGAGCCACCCTTGGCCCCGAGGACCTGACACCCCATCTCCTGGGCCGTGGCGAGCGAGGTCGGAAGGTCGAGGCGCGAGATGCGCGCCGCGGGGCTGAGACTCCCCGCGACCGGGGGGGTCGCATCGGGCGGCAGGGCGTCGGGCAGGGCGGCGTCGGGCGTCGCGCCATCGACGACCCCGGCGTCCACGAACGCGACGTCGGTCACGGCGGTATCCGGGACGGCGGCGTCCACCTCGGATTGCACGTCCGCGATCCGGGCGTCCGCGGGCGGGGCCTCACTGCTCACCTCGTTCCCGCCGCATGCCAGGAGCCCGAAGCCGAGCGCGACCGCCCGCTTCGACATCATTGACGCCTCCGGCGAATGCCCGCGCCCGCGTAGGTGTCCTTGATGCGGCCGATGGACTCGATCCGCCGCTCCGCCAGCGCGTTCGCGGCCTGAACGGTCGTGATGTTCTCCTCGCCGGCGATGCGGAAAATCTGGGTCGTGATGTCGTAGATGCCCTGCGCCTGCTTGATGGCGCGGTCCATGTTGTAGCCCTCGAGCTCGTTGGCCACGTTGATCAGGCCCCCGGCGTTGACCACGTAGTCGGGCGCGTAGAGCACGCCCCGGGCCGCGAGCGCCTGCGCGTGCTTGTGCTCATCCGCGAGGATGTTGTTCGCGCTGCCGCAGACGATGCCGCACCGGAGCTGGACCAGCGTCTCGTCGTTGACGACCGCACCGAGGGCGCACGGGGCGAAGACGTCGCACGGCACACCGTAGATGCGGTCCGGGCTGACGACCTCGACGCCCGGGAAGTCGGCGGTCACACGCTTCAGGTTGTCGGCGTCGATGTCGGCGACGACGACCTGCGCACCGCCTTTGACCACGTGGGCCACCAGGTGGTAGCCGACCGCGCCGACACCCTGGATGGCCACGGTGCGACCGCTGAGCGACTCGTTGCCCGTCGACCACTTCAACGAGGCCTTGATGCCCTCGTAGGTCCCGAGGGCGGTGACGGGGCTCGGATCGCCGGAGCCGCCGAGGGCCCGGCTGATGCCGACGACGGAGTCGGTCTCCATGCGGACCCACTCCATGTCTCGCACGGTGGTGCCGACGTCCTCCGCGGTGATGTACCGACCGTTGAGCCCCTGGATGAAGCGCCCGTAGGCTCGGAAGAGCATCTCGCTCTTCATCGACTTGGCGTCGCCGATGATCACGGCTTTGCCACCGCCCAGATTCAAGCCCGCGGCCGCGCTCTTGTAGGTCATGCCGCGCGACAGCCGCAGGACGTCGCGGAGCGCATCGGCCTCGTTCGCATACGCCCACATGCGGGTGCCGCCCAGCGCGGGACCGAGCGTGGTGTCGTGGATCGCGATGATGGCCTTCAGCCCCGTGACCGCGTCGTGGCAGAAAACGAGCTGTTCGTGCTCTTTGCTTGCGAGCTCTTCGAAGACGCCCATGTGGACTCCCTCTGTTCCCTTGACGTTGGTGTTGACCGGGGCCGCGGCGCATCATATCGGCCGACCCCGCGTGCGCAAGCCGCGGCATCGAAAGAGGGAGCGCATGAAGTCCATCCCCGTGAACGCCTTGACGCACTGTGTCGTCGCGCTGCTGCTCGCCGGGGCGCCTTGCTCGGTCTGGGCTTCGAGCGCGGCGCCCATCGTGCCGCCCGACGTCGCCATGACGCGCCTGAAGGACGGGAACACGCGGTTCATGAAGGGCAAGCCGAAGCGCCCGAACGGTGATCCGAAACGACGCGCCGAGCTCGCGAACAGCCAGCGACCGTTCGCGATCGTCGTCTCGTGTTCAGACTCGCGTGTGCCGCCCGAGCTCGTTTTCGACGCAGGTCTCGGCGACCTCTTCGTCGTGCGTACGGCCGGTGAGGTCGTCACGGCGATCGAGCTCGGCAGCATCGAGTACGCCGTGGACCACCTCGGAGCTTCGTTGATCATCGTGCTGGGCCACGAGCGCTGCGGGGCCGTGAAGGCCACGGTCGAGCACCGGCACCCGCCCCCGTTGCCCGTGCCCGGCGCCGCCGCGGGGCATGCGGACGCCGCGCACGGGGAGCAAGACGACGGCCACGGTGAGGCCCACGGAGACTCGGAGCACGGTGAGGCCCACGGAGACTCGGAGCACGGTGAGGCCCACGGAGACTCGGCGCACGGCGACGCCCACGGGAAGGCCGACCACGGGAAGGCCGACCACGGGAAAGCCGCGCACGGAAAGGCCGCGCACGACAAGGTCGATCCGGACAGCGTGGCGCCCCCACCGAGAGACCACATCGGCGCCCTCATCGAGGCGATTCTGCCCGCGGTCGAGGCGGCGGAGCGGCGCAAGGGGCGCGACCTGCTCGACGAAGCCGTGCGGATGCAGGCGCGCCTGACCGTCCGGCACCTCGTCGAGGAGAGCCCGCTCTTGAAGGCATTCCTCGTCTCGGGTCGCCTGCGCATCGTCGCGGGTCGCTACGATCTCGACACGGGCGCGGTCGAGGTCCTGCGATAGCGCCACGGGCGCCGTGTGCCTCGCGCCGTGTGCGTCGGAGGGTGGGCGCGCGGGGACCCAGGGGTCACGGGCGCCCCCCGGGCCTCCGATGCGAGGGCTGTGAACGAACGTCGCCAACTGCGGGTCACCCTCTTCGCGTTTCTCGCCGTGCTGGTGGTCGCCCTGACCGTCGTGCTCGGCGGCCTCGCGTCCTCTCGGTTCGAGGCCCTGGAGACGTCGGTCGTTCAGCACGATGCTCGTCAGCTCGAACGGGCCGTCCGCCTGCGACAGCAAGAGCTCGAACGCGCGGTCGCGGCGCTCGCCGCGGACCTCGGCGCCGCCCGTGTCGACGCGAGCCCGGAGGGCGCGGCCGGCGAGGCGCTGGCCCTGGCTGCGAACCGAGTCGACGCCGTCCTCGGCGCACGGATCGATGCGACCGGCGCGCCGACCGCGAGTGCCCCGGGTCTTCGAGACGCGGCGCGCCGAGCCTACACGTTGCTGGGGCTCGAGGGCGCCACGGGTCCCCGCTCGGGGCTCATCGTCGCCTCGGACGTCGCGTGGCTGGTCGCGGCCACGCCGGTCGAAGGCAAGGCCTGGGTCCTGCTGGGCACGCGGCTCGATCCCGCCGAGGCCGCCCGCCTGGGGGCGCGGATCGGGATGCACGTCGAGCTCACGAGCGTGCGCGACCAAGCGCTCGAGCCGGCGCTGGGCCGAGCCCTGGGGGCCATGGTGGCAGGCGCCGGCACGTGGGTGGACTTGGAAGACGAGACCTCGGCGCTCGGGGTGATGCTCCTGCGCAACGCGGACGGTCAGCCCGAAATGCTCGCGTCTGTCCGACGGCCTCGTGGGTTCTGGAGCGAGGGCCTCGTTCTGGTCGGTCAGCAAGTGCTCGCGAGCCTGGCGCTGTGCGTGCCCCTCGCGTTCATCGCGCTGGCCCTCCAACGCCGGGCCAGTCGACGGCGCGACACGATGTCCGAGAACGAGCTCATCCGAGCGTTCGACGAGCAGACCACCGAGGGCATCGTGCTGCTCGATCCAGCCCGCGGCATTCTCCTGCGGGTGAACGACGCGGCGCGCGGTTTCTTTGGAGACCTGTCGGCCAGCGAGGTGGCCCAGTGGTTGGCGGGTGTGCTCGGGGGCTTCGCCTCGGCGGGTCCGGAGACACGGATGGAGACCCGCGAGGTGCAGTTCCGCCGCCCCGACGGCGACGAGCTCGACCTCGAGGTGAGCGCGCAGGGGCTCGTACGCGACGGTCATCCGGTGCTCTGCGTCGTGCTGCGGGACGTGTCGGAGCGGAAGCGTGTCGAGCAGCGGATTCGGCACCAGGCCTACCACGACGCGCTCACACAGCTCCCGAACCGCTCGCTCTACAACGACCGTCTCGGGATCGCGCTCGCCCAGGCTCGCCGCAGCCAGGAGCGTGTCGGGGTGCTGCTGCTCGACCTCGACCACTTCAAGATGATCAACGATACGCTCGGACACGACGTCGGCGACGCCCTGTTGGTCGAGGCCGCCGACCGTCTCCGACGCTGCGTCCGTGACGGAGACACGATCGCCCGGCAGGGTGGGGATGAGTTCGTGGTCTTGCTGCCGAGGCTCGAGAGCGCTCAGAACGCCGGGGTCGTCGCCGAGCGCATCCTCGAGTCCCTTCGGCGCCCGTTCGACCTGGGCGGGCGCGAGGTCCACATCTCGTGCAGCATCGGCATCGCGGTCTTCCCCGAGGACGGCGCCGATGCCTCGACGCTCTTCCGCAACGCCGACCTGGCCATGTACCACGCGAAACAGCAGGGTCGGAACACGTGGATCCTGCACGACCCGAGCATGAACAGCCACGCCGCGGACATGCTGGAGCTGCGCACGGAGCTGCTCCACGCCCTGCAACGGGACGAGCTCTTCCTCGACTACCAGCCGCAGATCGATGGTCGGACGGGCGCGCTCGTCGGCTTCGAGGCCCTCGTCCGGTGGCGCTCGCCGAAGCGCGGTCTGGTGCCCCCGGGTCGCTTCATCCCCGTCGCTGAAGAGACGGGTCTCATCGTGGCCATCGGCGAGTGGGTCCTCCGGGCGGCGTGCCGGCAGATTCGGCTTTGGCTCGATGCCGACCTCGCGGTCGTTCCCGTCGCCGTGAACTTCTCGGCTCGCCAGTTCCTGGAGCGTGACCTCGTGAGCCACGTGCGGCAGGCCCTCACGGACACGGGCTGCCCCGCGCACCTGGTCGAGGTCGAGGTGACGGAGAGCATCGCGATGAAGCAGCCGGAGCGCTCGGTCGCCGCGCTCAACGCCTTCCAGGAGATGGGCATGACCGTGGCGATGGACGACTTCGGCACGGGGTACTCGTCGCTCGCCTACCTGCGGCAGTTTCCGCTCAATCGCCTGAAGATGGACCGCGCCTTCGTGAAGGATGTCGGCGAGACCGAGAACACGCTGACGATGGTGCGGTCGATCGTCTCTCTGGCCCACAGCCTCAACCTGGAGGTCTGCGCCGAAGGGGTCGAGACGCCCGAGCAGATTCGGCTGCTGCGCGACCTCGCGTGTGACGTGCTCCAGGGCTTCGGCCTGGCGCGCCCCATGCCCGCCGCCGACGCCACGGCGCTGCTCGTCGAGTCGCCTCTCCGATGGAGCGCACACTTCAGCCACCTGCCCGCGGGGGTCCAGCACGACCGCCGGCCGTCCACGCCGGTCGTGCGCGCCGAGCCGATCTTCGAGTCGGGCTGACACGCGGCGCTCCCCATGGGAGACTGAGCGTCGATGAGCCGACGGCGACTGCGATCCCTGGGCCTCTGGGCGCTGAGCGTGGGCTCGGCCTGCGCCGAGGTCGTGCCGCCGGCACCGTGGGACGAGGATGCCGCCGTGCAGGCCGTGCCGTCTCCCGTCGGGCCCACGTCGCCGGGCACGTCACCAACGTCCAACGCCGCGCCCACGGCCCCACCCATGGGATCGCCGACCGCCCCGCCGACCGCCCCGCCGACGGCTCCACCGACGGCGCCCCCCACGGCCGGCGGCTGTGTGCCGGGGCTGTGCCTCGTGTGCGGCCCCGGGGGCGTTCCGCAGGTGCCGGCCGAGGACATGGGTTGCCCATCCCTCGATTGCTCGGTCTTCGACGACTACGCGCTCCGAGACCTAGACGGTGTGTTGGTCTGCGAGCGGCGTGTGCATCTTTTCAGCGGCGAGCGCTGCGTCGCGCTCGGTGTCTGCAGAGCGGCGGCGACGCTGGACGTGTGCGGCGACGTGCGCACCCTGGAGAGCGCCCGCACCGCGTCGGCGTGTGAGACGCTCGTCGGGTGCGAGGGCACCACGGGCCCGACGCCCGCGGTCGCGCCCGTCGGCACGGCGTGCGGAAACGAAGGCCGCTGCAACGCCGGTGGGGCGTGCGACGAGTCCATCGCGCAGACGTGTCCCGAGTTCGCGGAGGCCGTCCTGTGCGGCGCCGGTGTCCACGACAACGGGGACCAGCACTGCGAGCTCGTGGGAGACGCGGCCTGCGCCGAGGTGTGCACGCGCTTCGGGCGCGCGTGCCTCGCGGCGTGGGCCCCGGACCCCGAAGACCCCTGCGTCGCCGGCGAGCGCATCGGTTGCCTCGAGGCGCGACCCGCGACCCGATGCCGGTGCACCCGCGGCGTGCGCTGAGCGGGTTTCAGCCGCGGAGTGAGTCGAGGCGACGTTCGGCCTCGGGGGCGCGCTCGGCGGCCACCAGGACCTCCATCTCGAGGTGCGGGGCCGCGACGTGCCACAACGAGCGCTGGCGCCGGTGACGCACCGTGAAAGGGATGCGGGCACGATCGAGCGCCTCGTAGAGCTCGGGCAGGCGACCGACCCGTGACCACCGGGCGATGCACACGGCGTTCGGGTGGCGCAGGCGAAAGCGGACCTCCGCGACGAGGTCCCCGACGAAGGCCGCGAGGACGACCGCCGCAAGCGGGGAGTACGGATCGTCGGGCGGTCGGGCGGCCTCGATGAAGGCCATCCCGCCGATGAAGAGCGCGGTCAATGTTCTCGCGGTCGTGAACACCTCCGGCGCGTTGTGCAGGCCCCACGGCCAACCCCACCGCGCGACGGCGAGCGCGAGGATCACGGCGACACTCGCCTGGGCCCAGGGGGACTCGAAGGCCCCGCCGATCCCAGGCACGGCGGGGAGCGCGAGCGCGAGCAAGACCGGCAACAGGCTCGACAACGGGAGCGGCACAAAGTGAGTCCCCCGCCTCTTGAGGTCGAGGGGGGTCGCCTGAACGACGAGTGTCAGCACGAAGTACGCGAGGGTCGGGTAGGGGTCCGGCCCGAGGGCGAGGCGGGTCGGGAGGCCGTGGTCGAGCTGCCCCGTGAGCTCCAGACCCACGGGCGTCAGGAGACTCCACAGCACCCAGGCCTGCAGAGGGTGGAAGAGGCCGTTCAGGGCGCCCCAGCGCGCCGCACCGAGCGCGGCGGCGACGGCACCGACCCGCGCGAGGACCATCTCCGTCGACGCGTCGGCGTTCGCCAGGTCGAGGCCGCAGAGGAGCGCCGCGCCCGCGATGGCCCAGAGCGCCAGTCGCCGTCGACCCGGGCCGCCGTCGGTCCGCTCGGCCCGAAACGCCGGTACGGCCGCCGCAACGACCTCGACGAGCAGCTGGGCGAGCAAGAACGCGTGGACCATGCCCGCGGCGAGGCCGGCCGCGGGGAGTTGCCCGGCCTCGAAGGCCTCGCGCAGCGAGGGCGTCAGCCCGGGCAGCGGCACGCGCAGCAAGACGAGGCCGAAGCCCGCGGCCAACAACGAGCAGGCAGCGCGGAGGGCGACGGCGCGCCGGCCCTCGGCCTCGCGCCCGCCTCGGGTCATTCCGGGGGCAGGCCGGGCAGGATGAGGGCGTCCTCGAGCTGGCCGCAGCGCGCGAGGTCGTCGTTCACACCACAGGTGCCGTCGCCGTCCGGCGGCACCAGGGCCGAGGGCTCGGCCACGCCCAGGTCGTCCAGGAGCAGCGGCGCCTCGGTGTCGCTCAGGGTGAAGTAGTCGGCGTCCTCGGGGCCTTGCAGGCAGAACGTGCCGTCGTCGGAGACCACCGTGAGCCGCGCCAAACGGCCCGCGCGAAGGCCGAATCGGGTCGCGTGCACACCGAGCGTGCGACCGGCGGGCACGGGGCGCTCGTCGCCACGGGCGTCGAGATAGGCGGCTCGGCCGACCCAGCATGCGGGCCACATCGAGGCGAGCTCCACCTCGGCGACCACGGGGCACTGAGATCGACGCTCGGCGCAGTTCGCGCCCGGCGCGAAGCTCTCGATCGTGGCGGTCGTTCGCAGAGGGCGGCCGTCCCGCAGGGCGCCGACCTCGAGCTCCAGGAAGGCCTCGGCCGGCACGTCCAAGCACGCTTCGCCGTCGGCGTCGGCGCTGCCGAACGCGCGGCTGCCGACGCCCTGCCCGTAGGTCTGCACCACGGTGCCCGGGGCCGGTAGACCCGACTCGACGACACGCACCCGGACGCAGGTCTCTTCGGGCGCCGGACGCTGCACGTTCCACCACCCGAAGGCGGGCACCCGGAGGACCGTGACGTTCTCGCTCACGACCGGCTCCTCGCCGGGCTCGACCGGCACACCGAAGCCGTCCGGACCGAGCGGCAGGTCGGGACGCTCGTGCCAGAGGCCGTCGTCGAGGTCGAACGCCCACGCAGTGGCCGACTCGTCGAAGGGGAGGCCCTCGAGGCGCAGCTGCGCCTCGGACTCGGGCGCCAGCATGAGCTCGCCGAGGGTGGCGGCGTCACGGACGCGCACCTGCACGGCCGCGAGCCCTTCGAGACGCACCGCCTCGCCATCCGCGTCCACGGCGCGCATGTCGCCGGGCAAGCCGAGGAAGTCCGAGAGGTCGAGGCGGCCGACCTCGTCGGTCGGGAGCAGCAGGGGCACGAGGTCGACCCGGACCGCGGCGCCCCGGAACTCGCGTCCATCCTCGAACAGGAACTGTGCCCCGGAGAAGGTCGCGGAGACCTGTCCGCGGTCGAGCTGACAGAACACCTCGGCGTCGAGCAGCCCCCGGTTGACCGGCACGATCTCGAGACAACCGCGCAGCAGATGGGGCTGCACGCTCGTCGTGGTCCCGGGCCGAACCGAGACCGGGATAGTGACGTCGGCCCAGGTCGAGGCGCGGTCGTCGAACGGCCCGCGCACCCGCAGGAGCACACGGTCCGCGGCGTCCACGTCCTGGAGGAGGAAGTGGCCGTCCGAGGTCGCAAACCGGCTCTGGCCGCCGATCACGGCGATGCGGGCCTGGGGCACGACCCCGGGGCCGTAAGCGGCATGCTCGAGGACCGTGCCCTCGATGCGGCCGGCGCAAGGGTCCAGGGGAATCCCGGCGCAGACGCCGGCCGTACACACCTCGCGGTGGGTGCAGTACACGCCGTCCTCGCAGGCGGTCCCGTCCTCGGCGACTGCGTCCTCACACGCCCCGCTGTCGGGGTTGCACGTCGGCGCGGTTCGACAGGGCTCAGGGTCGTCGCACCGCACAGGGTCACCGCCGGTGCACTGTCCGTCGAAGCACTGGTCGACGAGGGTACAGAGATCGCCGTCGTCACAGAGCGCGCCGTTGGGCGCCTGCGCGATGATGCAGTTGCCGGTCTCCGCCTCGCAGAAAGGCATCTCTTCGCAGTCGTCGGGGTCACCGCAGAAGACGTCGTCGCACTCGCAGGCGTCGCCGATCGCGTCTCCGTCCGAGTCCAACTGGTCGGGATCGGGGCGCGTGGGACAACCGTCGACCTCGTCCGGCACACCGTCGGCGTCCAGGTCGCCCGGGAGGGGCACGATCCCCTGGTCCGGTTCAGCGTCCGCGACGGCGACGTCCCCGGCATCGCTGGGCTCGGCGTCGGTGGCCGCGTCTCCGGGTGCGGCGTCCTCGGGGGACGCGTCCTCGCCCCCCGCCCCCGAATCCGGGTCGGCCCCGCCGATCCCCCCGTCGTCCCCGGGCGCCCCGGCGACACCCTCGTCGACCTCGACGCCTCCCAGGGGGGCTCCACCGGCGCCCCCGCCCCCGCCCACCGAACCCCCGGGTCCCGAGTCGCCGGCCGGGGTCATCCCACCGGGTGCCGCGTCGGCCGTGGGGCCGCCTCCGCCGCCCCCCGAGTCTTCTCCACCGCACGCCACGAGGCCGAGCGCGACCCACAGGGCAGCCCGCTCACAGAGGCGCGTCCTGCGCGTGGCGCTCATGCGAGCACGCGGAGAACGGGCGAACGGGCCTCGCGTCCCCGGCCGCGCGCGACGTACGTGAACGTTCGGTCGAGGCCCGCGTCAGGTCGGGGGGGCGTCCAGCTCATGGTCACCTCGTCGGGGTCAGCGCGCTCGAGGCGTTTGGACAAGACCAGCGGGGTCGCGTCCGAGCCGAGCTCGTGGACATGGAACTCGACGACGTCCCCTTCTTGGAAACCGTCGCTCTTCACCCGCAACGTGACGGGGGCTCCGGCCTTCGCCTCGAGAGGCTCCCAGCGGGCGAAGACCAGCGCGCAGACGTCCCCGTCGTCGACCTCGGCCCGCGGTCCGCGCGGCCCTTCCTGCGCGCTCACGGGCCGCGCGGTCTCCAACGCTCGGCGCGCGAGCGCCTGCAGGCTGCGTTGTTCGAGCCGCGACAGCCGCGCCTCGAGCTGCTGCCACTGGTCGCTCTCGACGCGGGCGCGGGGCAGCACCTCGGCGAACTCCGAGAGCTCGGTGCGAACGCTCGCGAGGTCCTTCTCCCACGAGCCGATGCGGCGTTCGAGCAGGTCGGCGCGCCGCAAGGCGGCGTCCAGCCGGGTGAGCAGTTCAGCAACGGACTCGGGTGTGGGCTCGGACATGGCGCGGAGCGTAGGTCAGCGCGCACGCCATGGGCAAGGCACGCAAGGCGGCTCGCGGAGCGATTGCCCCGTCAGCGTCCGCCGCGGAGTCGAGCCACGATCTGGCTCGCCCGGCCGAGCCAGCCCTGGAAGCCGTCCGGCGTTCGCGGCATCCGCAGCGCCATCAGCATTTTGAGAAAGCCCTGACCCATCTCGGTCATCGCGAGGAGCATGCGCAGGCGCTCCACGTCCCAGGCGACGGGCTCGGGGCCGGTGCTGGAGAT
Source organism: Bradymonadia bacterium (assembly GCA_049318805.1). Classification (GTDB taxonomy): domain Bacteria; phylum Myxococcota_A; class Bradymonadia; order UBA7976; family UBA1532; genus CANLBD01. Next base: position 1,407 of record JBMOFP010000036.1, on the reverse strand, counting down.
CTCCGCCTCCTCGATGGCGGCCTCGAGCGCCGTCCGCGACGCCTCGAAGAGCATCCACTCCCGCGAGCGCAGCACGTCCGCGATGGTCGGCCAGACGTCGATGACCGCCTCCCACGGGGCGTGGCGGTGCTCGTCCCTGGGTCGGACCAGGCCCAGCTCGAGCAGCTCGGCCATGGCGGTCGAGACCGCGCTCCGACTCACACCGAGCAGCTCGGCGACCTCGACCTGGGAGAGCGGCGTCTTGTGGAGTGCGAGCAGGGTCCAGATGCGCCCGTACAGGGCCTTGAAGCCCCAGTACTCGATGAACTGACCCGAGGCCTGGGCGACGTTGAGGACGGCGCGGGTCAGGGGGTCCTGCGGAGCCCGTCGGCCGTCGTCGTTCGACTCGACGGTCCGTTCGGTCACCATGTTCTTGAGGATGTGAACATCGCGCGGCACGAGGGTGATGTTGCCTCCGTACGCCCATGTTTGTCGAGCCTCCGGTTGAATTGTTTGGTCGTTTGTGATGTTCTTATCTGCGTGAACTTCTCTCAACGAGGCGCGCACGCCGACCTGCTCGGGCCCCTGGTCGAGGCCCACGCGCAGGGGGCACCCTGGTTCTTCCTGAAGGACCCGACGGAGGGGCGCGTCTACGTCGGCCGACCCCGCCACGAGGGCGAGGAGGCCGAGGCCGGCGCCTGGGGCTGGTCGGGTGAGGGCTGGCGATTCGGTGCGACGCTCACCGTTGCACCGGCGCCTCTGATGTCCGGGGAGTGGCCGACGCCGAATGGAACGAACGCGGCGCCCGAACACGAGGTGGATGCGGGGTTCGAGGCGGGCGTTCAGCGCGCGCTCGCGGCCCTGCGCACCGGGGCCCTCGAGAAGGTCGTGCTCGCGCGGCGCGTGCCGTGGGCGGGGCACGTGCCGTCGCCCATCTCGGTGCTGCGTGCCCTGTTGAGCGCGCAGCCGACGGCCTACGTCTTCGGTGTGGGTCAGGGCGTGCAGAGCTTCGTCGGGGCCTCGCCCGAGCTGCTTCTCCGTGTGCGCACCGACAACGGGGCGCGGCAGCTCGAGACCGAGGCCCTCGCGGGGACCGCGCCGCGCTCGGAGGCGCCGCAGCGGCTGCTGGAGAGCGCCAAGGACCGGCACGAGCACGCCGTCGTCGTGGACGCGATTCGAGCGGCCATCTCACCCCACTGCGAGCCCGGGAGCGTGCATGTGCCGGCGACCCCCGAGGTCGTCACGTTGCCGAATCTCCACCATCTGAGGACGCCCATCTCGGGCCGATTGCGACCGGGGGTCTCGCCCCGCGCGGTATTGTCCGCGCTGCACCCCACCCCGGCGGTCTGCGGTACGCCCCGTGCCGAGGCGCAGGCGTGGCTCGCCGCGAACGAGGGCTTCCCCCGCGCCTTGTACGCGGGGCCCGTG
>JBMOFP010000035.1:0-38071 GCA_049318805.1 Bradymonadia bacterium | reverse complement strand
CTTGGCGTGCGATTCCGGACGACCCTCTCATGCATGCGCGACGTGCGCAGCCGAGTAGGACTCGACGGAGTCCGCATGCGATTCCATCATCGGCAGCTCGAGCTGAGTGTAGACACGCACCGAGTCGAGGCTCTCGAGTCCGAGCGCGAGGGCCAGTCCCACGGGGTCGTGGAACCGGGCCCAGTGCCCGAACGCGAAGGTGTGACGCAGTACGTGGGAGGACGCGTCGACTCGAGCGAACGCCGCGTGCTTGCGCAACACACGCTGCACCGCGTTCGCCGTGAGACGACCCCGCTCGCCGACGAACAGGGGCCACCGGGCCGGCGGTCCCTCACACCCGAAGGGCATGGGAGACTGCGGCACGGGGTTCACCTGTGGCAGGCGCGCCAGGTCGACCGCCGGGACCCTGTGGGTCGGAGGCCAGCCGCCAGTCGCCGGAAGAACGACTTCCCCGTTCTCCGGAATCTCGAGCAGGCCTCTCTCCGCAAGGCTCCAGGCAATCTTGCGTGCGGTCCGCGTCGGCAGCTCCACGTGTCGAACCCGCGGGCTGGAGACCCGAAGCCGACCCGTGGAGAAGTCCACGTCTCCCACGTCCAGTGTCGTCAACTCGCCGACCTTCATCCCCGTATCGAGCAGGACGTACAGCAGGGCCTGGTCCCGCCGACATCCCCGCGCGTCGACCTGATGGAGCAGCTGGTGGACCTCGGCGTCCGCGAGGGCGCGAACGACTCGGTCTTCTTTCTCACCGCCTGTGCCTGCTCCATCGGATTCGAAGCGCTCTCGCGCCCCCAGCGCCGGTCCGGGCTCGAGGGGTCCGCCGCCGCTGCCCTCCGCCAGCCATCGTCCGTAGGTACGGACGAAGGCCAGACGTCGGGTCAACGTCGCCGGACTTTTGCCTCGGGCACGGCCCGCCTCCCGCCAGCTCACCACGACCTCGGCGTCGAGCGCCTGAGCCGTGAAGGGCCGACCGAAGGCACGCCGGTACCAGGCGGCGAGGTCCTGCCAGTCCGAACGATAGGAGCGGGCCGTGGCCTCGCTCCGACCGCGCGCCGCGAGCCAGTTCACGAACTGGACGAAGCGCTCGTTCTCGTCGGACGTGGCGAAGTGACATGCTGTTTGGGTCATGTCCCTTTCACCTCCATTTCTGGTTCACCCGCGTGGGTGGCTTACTGCAGCAGGGTCAGCGCCGACTGGGGCTGCGCATTGGCTTGCGCGAGCACCGTCGTGGCTGCCTGTTGCAGGATCTGGTTGCGGCTGAGGTTCGCGGTCTCGAACGCGAAGTCCGCGTCGAGGATTCGGCTTCGTGCTGCTGCGGCGTTCTCACTCACCGTCGTCAGGTTGCTGATCGTGGACTCGAGCCGATTGTGGATCGCGCCGAGGCGCGCCCGATTGGACGAGATCTGAGCGATCGCGCGGTCGGTCTGGAGCAGCGCCAAGTTCGCGCCGTCACGGCTGCTCACGTCGAGTGTGCCGATGGACTGAGCCGTCGTCACACCCACGATGCTGTCGTCCGCGAAACCAATGAGATCCTCATTGGTCCCCGAGACCTGGAACTGCTCCGTGGAGTGCAACGTCACCGTCGAGAGCACGACGTCGTTGCCCGCCGCCGCTCGAAGGCCGGTGATCGCCCCGCCGTTGCCGAAGGAGGTGACCTCGATGTTGCGACCGTCCTCTGCGGACAGCTGCACGAAGCCATCGTCGTCGATGGAGGCGAGGACACCCGTACGGTCGGCCACCGCGTTGATCGCGTCGAGGAGCCCTCGACCCGCATCCCCCGCCACCACGGTGATGCCCGTGATGGTCTCACCGTTGATGGTGACGTAGTTCTGCTGGTCGAGCGTACCGCCCGCGATGACCTGGACGCCTGCGCGCTCGTTGCGGTTGACGTAGGCGCTCACACCCGTGAAGCCGGTCGCGTCGTTGATCGCCGCAGCCTTCGCGATGGCCGAAGACGTGTTCAGCGTCGTCGAAACGCTGTCGTCCACGCTCTGGGTGGTGCGGATCGACGTGCCGTTGATCGCGAGATCAGCGGCGCTGTCGATGGCCGCCGTCGTCACGCTGGCCCCCGTAAAGACCGCGTGACGTCCCAGCGTCGAAGCCCGAGAGTCGTCGACGCGTACGTTGACGTTCTCCCGGAAATTCATGCCGATGTGGAATCGCTTTTCAAGGAACGAGCCGTCGAGGACCTTCTGCTGGTTGAACGTGGTGGTGTCGCCGATGCGCTGCAACTCCGCCTGGAGCTGCCCCACTTCATCCTGCAGAGCCTGACGATCAGCTTCGGTGTTCACGTCCGACGCGGACTGGACGGCCAACTCACGGATGCGCTGCAGGATAGACGTGCTTTCCTGAAGGGCGCCTTCCGCGACCTGGACGAGCGAGATCGCGTCGTTCGCGTTCCGAACCGATTGGTTCAAACCGCGAATCTGACTCGTGAACCGCTCGCTGATCGACAGACCGGCGGCATCGTCGCCGGCGGTATTGATGCGAAGCCCGCTCGACAGTCGGGCGAAGGTCTTGGAGAGCTTGCCGGACGAGAAGAGCAGGTTGCGCTGCGCATTGAGCGCGGAAACGTTGGTGTTGACGAAGAGACCCATGACGTCCTCCATGACCGAGCCGCGCACCGCCTTCCGGCGTGGGTTTGCGCGACCGGAATGACCCGACCTTCCTTCGGTCGGATGTTTCGTTTGAGTGCGTTTTCTCGTCGGTTACAGACAGGCTGCGACCGACGACCTCGATGACCAGGACTGCCAGCGTTCACCGCCCGGGTGGCGGTGCAGAGGTTCATTCACCGCGTCGCGCCCTCCCCGGACCCGTGACCGGGTACACTGGAGAGCACGAGTCGACGATGAAACCTGCGCCGCGCACCTGGAGCGGGCCGTCCTCTCGGACGGAGCGCCGCACCCTGGAGCGAGGGGTCTCTTCGTGCCGGCCTTTTCGGAGGGGGAACCCCCGAACGCCGATACCTCGAGCCATGCCATACGGGGGGGCGGATCTCCCCCCAGCGCATCGGCATGTGTCCACGAATCAGATTGTCAGAGAGCCCTCGGTCGGTCAGATCCGGCCAGGGTGCGGGGGGAGTCTCCTCCCCCCAACGCCTGGGCTGAAACCTGCCGCTCGAGTTGGGATGTGCGGTGCCCGGGCCGTACCTGAGTGGCCTCGCCAGATGGCGTGTCGACTCGGATACGGCCCTGCGCCTTGCCCTCGTACCCCCAGGGCGCCTCTTCGGTCGCCTCGGGGGCCGCCTTCTACGGCCCGTCGGCGTCGCCGGCTGCATGGTGAGGAGACCTCAGCCCTGCAGCAACGACAGCACGTTCTGGGACGACTGGTTCGCCTGCGCGAGAATCGAGGTCGCCGCCTGCTGCAGGACCTGATTCTTCGACAGGTGCGCCGATTCCAGGGCGAAGTCCGCGTCGAGGATTCGACTCCGGGCGGCGGTGGCGTTCTCCGACACCGTCGTCAGGTTCGCGATCGTCGAGTCCAGACGGTTGTTGATGGCACCGAGCTCGGCGCGGTCCTTCGTGACCTGCTTGAGCGCCCGGTCGGCGATGAGCAACGCGAGGTTGGCGCCGTCTCGATTGCTGATGTCGATGGAGGCGATCGCCTGGGCGTTGTTCACGCCGATGAGTGCGTTGTCCACGAAGCCGATGTAGGCCTCGTTGAGGCCGGTGAGCTCGAACTGAGACTCGGAGTGCAGCGTGACGGTCCCGGTGGTGACCCCCGCGGCGCCGAGGCCCGAGATGGCCGCGCCGTTGCCGTTGAACTCGAGCTCGATGTTGCGACCGTCCTTGGCCTCGAGCTGGATGCGGCCCGCGAGGTCGCGGCTCGCGATGACACCCGTCCGATCGAACTCGGCGTTGATCGACTTGATCAGCGCGTCGCCCGCGTCATCGGCCGCCACGGTGAGACCCGTGATGATGACGTCGTTGATGACGATGTTGTCGGTCTGGTCGAGCGCGCCGCCGGCCACCGCGTTCACACCCCCACGGATCGCCGCGTTGGCGTACGCCGACACGCCGGTGAAGGCCGTCGAGTCGTTGATGGCCGCCGCCTTGGCGATGGCGGACCCCGTCGCGAAGGTCGTGCTGATGGTGTCGTCTTCGACGCGCGTGGCGCGCACCGTGACCCCGTTCAGGAAGAGGTCGCCCGCAGCGAGCGCGTTCGTGCTCACGACGCTGCCGGTGTTCACGGCCCAGCGGCCGAGAATCTCGGACCGGGCGTCGCGGACGCGGACCCGCACCGTCTCGCGGAAGTTCATGCCCACGTGGAAGAACTTGTCCTGGAAGCTGCCGTCGAGCAGCTTCTGACCGTTGAACGTGGTGGTGTCGCCGATGCGCTGGAGCTCGCCCTGGAGCTGCTCCACCTCGTCCTGGAGTGCCTCCCGGTCGGCCGAGGTGTTCACGTCCGAAGCCGCCTGCACCGACAGCTCACGAATGCGCTGCAGGATGTTGGTGGTCTCCTGGAGCGCGCCTTCCGCGACCTGAACCAGCGAGATGGCGTCGTTCGAGTTCCGAACCGACTGGTTCAGGCCACGAATCTGGCTGGTGAACCGCTCACTGATCGAGAGACCGGCGGCGTCGTCGCCCGCGGTGTTGATCCGCAGGCCGCTCGACAGTCGCTGGAAGCTCTTGGCCAGCTTCCCGCTCGAGAAGAGCAGGTTGCGCTGAGCGTTCAGTGACGACACGTTCGTGTTGATGATGAGTCCCATGTCTCGTCCTCCTTGACGTGCCGAGCCACCCTCGCTTCCGGCGAGTGTGTTTTTCCTTGCCCGGCACAGTGTGGGTCGTGATGCGCGGAACCTTCCGCGCAGTCATCGGAGCCCTGAATGGATGTGTTCTCTGAGTCTCTGCCCTCGTCGATTCAGGCCCCCGGCCTGACGTGCCTTCGCCTCCTCCTCAGGTGAGCGAGCACGTGGGCCCAGGGTCTGTCGCTTCTTCGGGTGCCCGGCCTTTCAGGGCCGGGCCTTCGCCTCTGTGGATCGTCCTGCGTTTGCCTCGGTGGCCTCTCGTCCGGCTCGGGCTCAGGCGCCCTCCTGGTGGAGGCGAGCACGCGCGCCCACAGCGGACGATGGACCTTCCTCGACGGTTCCCAGGGGGCCTCAGGGCCCCTCCTGCGTTGAGCCGTGGTCCTTGGGGTGTGTTTCGGCCTGCGCCTGTGACGACTCCGCTTCGTCTTCATGGTGTGCTCCTTCGTGCCTCAGCCGCCCTGAAGCAGGCTCAGGACCTGCTGCGCCGAGGAGTTGGCCTGAGCGAGGATGGAGGTCCCCGCCTGTTGAAGTACCTGGTTGCGCGCAAGGTTCGCCGACTCGAGCGCGAAGTCCGCGTCGAGGATTCGGCTGCGTGCGGCCGTGGCGTTCTCCGACACGGTCGTGAGGTTCGAGATGGTCGAGTCGAGGCGGTTCTGCACGGCGCCGAGCTGGGCGCGGTCGGCCGTCACCTGTTTCAGCGCACGGTCCACGATGAGCAAGGCGAGGTTGGCCCCGTCTCGAGTCGTCACGTCGACCGCCGTCACCGCCTGGGTCGCGTTGACCCCGATCAGCGCGTTGTCCTGGAAGCCGATGTACGACTCGAAGTTGCCCGTCACCTCGTATTGCTCTTCGGAGTGGAGCGTCACCGTGCCCGTCGTGACCGACGATGCCACACCTGCGTTTGCTGCCAGGCCGGAGATGACACCGCCCTGTCCATTGAACTCGAGTTCGATGTTTCGGCCGTCCCGCGCCTGAAGTGAGATGCGCCCATTGGCGTCTCGTTCAGCGAGGACTCCGGTGCGTGAGAACTCCGCGTTGATGGCTCGAATGAGGGAGTCGTTCGCGTCGTCGGCCGCCACCTCCAAACCGGTGACGATGACGCCGTTGATGACGATGTTGTCGCTCTGGTCCAGGGTGCCGCCCGTGACGGCGGCGACCCCCGTCCGAACGGCGGCGTTCGCATAGGCCGACACCCCGGTGAACGAGGTCGAGTCATTGATCGCCGCGGCCTTCGCGATGGCCGAGCCCGTCGCGAACGTCGTGCTCAGCAAGTCGTCCTGAGGCCGAGTGGCGCGCACACTGACCCCGTTCAGGAAAAGGTCGCCGGCGGCGAGCGCGTTGGTGGTCACGGGGTTTCCGGTCTCGACGGCCCATCGTCCGATGGTCTCGGCGCGTGCGTCTCGCACACGGACCCGTACGGTCTCGCGGAAGTTCATGCCCACGTGAAAGAACTTGTCGGTGAAGGAGCCGTCGAGCAGCTTCTGGCCGTTGAACGTGGTCGAGTCACCGATCCGAGCAAGCTCGGACTGGAGCTGCGAGACCTCCTCGTTCAACGCCTCCCGGTCTGCGTCGGTGTTCACATCCGAGGCGGCCTGGACCGCGAGTTCTCGAATGCGTTGCAGAATGCTCGTACTCTCCTGCAAGGCGCCTTCCGCGACCTGCACCAGAGAGATCGCGTCGTTCGAGTTTCGCACCGCCTGATTCAGGCCGCGAATCTGACTCGTGAAGCGTTCACTGATCGACAGACCCGCGGCGTCGTCGCCGGCCGTGTTGATCCGCAAGCCGCTCGACAAGCGCTGGAAGCTCTTTGCCAGCTTCGCGCTCGAGAAGAGCAAGCTTCGCTGTGCATTCAGCGAAGACACGTTGGTATTGATGATGAGTCCCATGACCGTCCTCCATGACGAGGCCGCGATTCATGCGGCCGGTATTCGAGGCAGGGCACCCCATGTGCCGTGCCTCTGTTTCCGCCCTTCCGTGGGCGTGTGCGATTCAAGACATCTCGGTGTTCATGCGGCGTGGGTCGCCAGGTCGTCGGCTCGGCCCCCTCCACGAACCCGGGCCGCGCGGCTCGCCGCCGCGGCCTCGTAGGCTCGCACGTGTGCCATGACCCAGAGCTCCTCGGCGCTCTCGGCGCTCGCGATGCTGGTGGCGGCGGCGGCGTTCATCTCTTCGATGGCCGCGAGAAAGGGCATGATGCGTTCCTGGCAGAAAGAGTTCATGAGTCGTCCTCCATGACACCGCCCAGCGCGCGTACGGCGCCGACGTGCGGTTTTCGAGCGGACCCATCCATGGGCCGCGAGTGTTGAGTGAAGAAGTGAAGCGAACGAAGAGGCCCGATGCGATGCGATGCGAAACGCGCCCGTATCAACCGCCCTGCAGGAGGCTCAGGACCTGCTGCGGCTGCTGGTTGGCCTGCGCGAGGATGGACGTGCCGGCCTGCTGGAGCACCTGGTTCCGGCTCAGGTTCGCCGTCTCGACCGCGAAGTCCGCGTCGAGGATTCGGCTGCGCGCGGCGCTGCCGTTCTCGATGGTGGTGGACAGGTTCGAGATCGTCGAGTCGAGGCGGTTCTGGATGGCGCCGAGCTGGGCGCGGTCGGCCGAGACCTGACCGATGGCGCGGTCGATGATGAGCAACGCGAGGTTGGCGCCGTCACGCTGCGTGATGTCGACGGAGTTCACCGCCTGGGCGTTGTTCACACCGATGAGCTGGTTGTTCACGAAGCCGACGAAGGCCTCGTTGGCGCCTGTGACGGTGTACTGGTTCTCGGAGTTGAGCGTCACCGTGCCGGTCGTGATGCCGGCCGTGTTCGTGGGCGACAGACCCGAGATGACACCGCCGTTGCCCGTGAACTGGAGCTCGATGTTGCGGCCGTCGCTGGCCTCGAGCTGGATGCGACCCGAAGCGTCTCGCGTGGCGATGACACCGGTGAAGTCGAACTCCGCGTTGATGGCGCGGATCAAGGAGTCATTGGCGTCATCGGCGGCCACGTTCAGACCCGTGACCGTGCGTCCATTGATGATGACGTTGTTGCCCTGGTCGAGCGTACCGCCGACCACACCGCCGACACCGAGGCGCACAGCGGGGTTGGCGTAAGCCGAGACGCCCGTGAACGAGGTCGAGTCATTGATCGCGATGGCCTTGGCGATGGCCGAGCCGGTCGCGAAGCTGGTGCTGACCGTGTCGTCCTCGGGGCGCGTGGCGCGCACGGTGACGTTGTTCAGGAAGAGAGAGCCGGCCGCCAGGGCGTTCGTGGTGACGGGAGCGCCCGTGAACACCGCCCACCGACCGAGGATCTCGGAGCGCGCGTCGCGCACCCGGACCCGCACGGTCTCGCGGAAGTTCATGCCGACGTGGAAGAACTTGTCGGTGAACGTGCCGTCCAACAGCTTCTGGCCGTTGAACGTCGTCGTGTCGCCGATGCGCTTGAGCTCGTCCTTCATCTGGTCGACCTCGGCCTGCAGCGACTCGCGGTCGGCCTCGGTGTTCACGTCCGAAGCGGCCTGGACGGCCAGCTCACGGATGCGCTGAAGGATGGCCGTGCTCTCTTGGAGCGCGCCCTCGGTCACCTGAACGAGCGAGACGGCGTCGTTCGCGTTGCGGACCGCCTGGCCCAGACCGCGAATCTGACTCGTGAAACGCTCGCTGATGGCCAGACCGGCCGCGTCGTCGCCCGCGGTGTTGATGCGCTTGCCGCTCGTCAGACGCTCGAAGCTCTTGTTGAGCTTGTTCGTCGAGAACGTCAAGTTCCGCTGGGCGTTGAGAGAAGCAATATTGGTATTGATGATGAGACCCATGACACGTCCTCCATGACGTTTCTGTGCATCGCTTCCGTGCGATGCGGTGAGCGGACGGACACCCCTCGGGTGGCCACCGCAACTCGAGGCCTGCGTCCTTGCGGGCCCCGAAGAAAAGACTCAGTCGTGAAAAGAGCGGCTCGTTACCGAGCCTGGCGTCGAAGTCTGGGATTCCGACTGCGTTGGAAGCGCCTGCCCGCGCCGAGCACAGCTCGGGTGGGACCTTTCGGCGGCAGCGGGAGTAAACCCTCGCTGGCCGCCGCTTCGATGAGCGCCCTTTCGCAATCCTCCAGCAGGAGCTTCATCTGCTGACTGATGGACGAGAGGCTGTTCATGGCCGTGTCGAAGGTATCCATCGACCGGCCTTCAGCTTCGTCCGCCGCGGAGCGCCACCGGTCGCACACCGACCCGCACGCTCCGCTCGCTCACCTCCAGGTTCGTCGCCTCTGCTTGTTTGTGGCGCGCCAGATACAGGCGCGTCGTCTCCAGACATTCGTGGCCCAGTACATCGGCCAGACCCACCAAATCCCCTTGGAATTCAGCGAGGAAGGCTTCGGCGAAGGTGTGCCGCAGCACCTGCGGAGACACCTTCACGTTGGCGAAGGCACAGTACTTTCGGACCAGTCGTTGAACCGCGTTCGCCGTCAGGGAACCCCGCTCCCCATCCCAGATGGGGCCGTCGTGGTCTCCGCGCTCGTCGAACCAGCTCCGCAGCTTCTTCCTCGCGAGCGGCCCAACCTCCACCCGGCGCGAGCGACCCTTCGGGTCGTCGAGTCGAATCAGACCGGTCCGCGCGCCCAACCCCACCTGTTCCCGACGCAGCCCCACCAGCTCGCTCACCTTCAGCCCCGTCTGGAGCAAGGTGAAGATGATGGCCTGGTCGCGGACCCCGGCGCGGGTCTCAATCTCCTTCAAGAATCGTCGCAGCTCAATGTCGGACAGGGCTCGGGGCTTACGGGGACTTTGGGGCGCCGCCTCGAGCTTTCGGACCTCCCGCGCGACCGCGTCCGGCAGCGAACCCTTCGACCGGGCGAAGTCCGTGTACCTCTTCAGGAACACGAGCTTCCGGTTGATGGTGGCCGGGGTCATCCCCTTCGCCACCAGGTTCGCCTTGAAGGCGGTTGCTGTCTCCGTACCCATCACATCGACCGAGAAGGGGGATTCATGAGAAGAAATCCACCAATCGCACAGGCCGACCCAATCACTCGTGTAAGAGTCGATCGTCTTGCGAGCGCGGCCCCGCGAGGCCAGATCAGCAACAAAGGCGCCGAAGAGCGCGCTCTCGTCGGAGGTGCAAATGGCTCGGCTGGAGCCGGCCGCCGGAGACATGCCACGAGTCGCAAGTTGACGCATTTCGATTCTCCTCGAGTGTCGCCGGGCGTAAGCCGCCGAGACGCTCCGTTGTGGCTCGAGCCCGCGCCCGCGGGACTCGGCTCAGCCGTTCTGCAACAACGAAATGACCTGCTTCGCGCTCTGATTCGCCTGGCCCAGCACCGAGATGCCGGCCTGCTCGATGATCTGTCCCTTCGCGAGCGCCGAGGACTCGGCCGCGAAGTCCGTGTCGAGGATTCGGCTCCGCGCGAGCGAGCTGTTCTCGACCGTGTTGGACAGATTGCTCAACGTGGATTGCAGGCGGTTGATGAACGCGCCGAGCCCGGCGCGGTCCGTGGCCAGCTCCCGAAGCGCGCGGTCGAGCTTCAGCAAGGAGTCGTTCGCGGTCCGCCGCGTCGTCACGTCGACGGTGGCGACGGACTCGACCGAGGTCACGAGTTCGTTGTGGCCGACCGGCATGCCGATGAAGGCGTCGTTGGCGCCCGCGAGGGTCCACGCGTTGTCGCTGTAGAGGTTCAGCGCGCCGGTCTGGACCGTCGCCGCGGGCAGGCCCGTGATGACACCACCGGCGCCGTTGACCTGCACGTCGATGTTACGACCGTCTTCGGCCGTGAGCACGAGACGGTGGTTCACATCGTAAGACGCCGAAACACCGGTCCGGTCGAAGACCTCGTTGATGGCGCGCACCAGCCCGCCCCCGGCGTCGTCCGCCGCCACCGTCAACGAAGAGATGGTCTCTCCGTTGATGATGAGATTGTCGGGGCCACTCAACAGACCGCCGGCGATGGGATTCGGGAAGGTGAGCACCGCCGGCAGGACCTTCGCGGTCACACCCGTTGCGGCGGTCGAGTCATTGATGGCGCGCGCCTTGGCGATCGCGGAGCCATCGGCGTTCGCCGTCGAGTCCGGGTCGTCGGCCGGCTGGGTCGCGCGGATCGCGACACCGTTGAGCACGATGTCGCCGGCGGCCAGCGCGTTCACGGGCACGTTCACGCCGGTGAAGGTCGCCTGGCGGCCGATGGTGATGGCGCGGGCGTCGCGGATGCCGACGTTCGCGAGCTCGTTGGCGAAGGCGCCGATGTGGAACGAGACGGCCGCGAAGGAGCCATCCAGGATCTGGAGGCTGTTGAATCGCGTCGTCGTGCCGATCCGGTCGAGCTCGAGCACGAGCTGGTCGAGCTCGGCCTGGATGGCGTTACGGTCGTCGTCGGTGTTCGTGTCGTTGGCGGCCTGGACCGCCAGCTCACGCATCCGCTGGACGATGTTCGTGCTCTCTTCGAGCGCGCCCTCGGCCACCTGCGCCACCGAGATGGCGTCGTTCGCGTTCCGCATGGCCTGTCCGAGGCCGCGGATCTGCGTCGTGAACCGCTCGCTGATCGCCATACCGGCCGCATCGTCTCCCGCAACATTGATGCGGAGGCCCGACGACAGGCGCTGGTACGTGCGGTCCAGCCGCAGCGAGTTCATCGAAATGTTGCGCTGAGCGACCAGCGCGGTGACGTTCGTATTCAAGAAGATTCCCATGTCTCCTCCTTGGAAACCCCCTGGTGGGCTGTGCCCACCCGAGGCCGGCGTCCATGCCGATTCGGGAGCTCACCCGGACTCCTGTCCAGTTGTGAGCGCTTCAGTGGTGCAGAGAACCCTCGGACCTCCGGAGCCGCCATCCTTGGCCGCCTCGGTGCCGTTCACGCCCCTTTCATCGGCGACGGTGCCCGCACCTTGAAAAAAAAGTGCGAGATTCTCGTTCGACGTTATCGGGCCGGTCTCCCGAGAGCCGATCTCGCGCTCGGCTCAGCGCCGGGGGAACTCGAAGTACGTGCCGTCCTGGGGCGCGGCCTGGTGGCACAGGTCGCAGGCCTCGGTGTCGGCCTCGACGGGCTGGCGTGTGGCCGGGTCGTAGCTCTCGTAGACCCAGCCGCCGTAGGGTCCGTCGGCCGTGCGGCGCCGGACGTCGATGCGGGTGACGGTCTCGTCCTCACCGGGCACCAGGTGCTCCTTGACCAGGACCGCGCCGATGGGCAGACGTCCCCGTGCATCAGGTCGCGCGCCTGGCCCCCGGTAGGAGCGCCAGAACGTCGACGTGCCCTCGTCCAGCACCAGATCGCGGGCTGGCCAGCGTCGATAACCGCTCGGGAAACCGGGCGCCGGGTCCGGGGCGCCGCCCGTCGCGGCCTGTGAGACCGACGCTTGCTCCCCCGAAACGGAGTCGAAGAACCCCCCGCAGGCCGTCAGGCACAGGAGCAGCGTGGCCGAGCACCCGGGAGCGATACGCATGGCGAGCATCTTGCCGCCCCCTGCCCGATGGCGCAACCTGCGGTCCCGAGGGAGGAGAACCCATGTCGATCAGCAGCCTCATCAAGCTCGTCATCCTGGGCGCCGCGCTCTATTCCGGAGTGCAGTACGCCAAGGTCTACATTCACAAGACGCAGCTCGCGAAGGCCATGGGCGACGAGGCGCTCGACGCCCGCCGAGACCGCGGCACGACCGCCGACGGCCTGGAGCGCAACGTGCTCGCGCGCATCAACGCCGACGCGACCGAGCTGCCCGAGGACATCGAGTTCCTGGTGGAGGGGCTCGGCGACCCCGAGGACGACGTCGTCGTGACGGCGACGTACACCGAGGTCGTGAACCTGATCGTCTGGAAGCACCGCTTGAAGATGAGCGTCGAGGCGCGGGCCGACGCGCCCTGACGGCGTCGACACTCTTCTTCCCGTGTAAGGAATGCCCTGCACCGGCGTCTGGTCGGGGGCATGTCGATTCGCTGCTTCGCGCCACTCGTCTTTTTGATGGTCTTGCTGCCGGCCGTGCTCGCGCACGAGCGCTTCGTGACCGCGGACGAGGCCGCGCAGTGGTACAAGCGCTCCCAGGCCTTCGAGCGCGCGCTCGAGGCCGGGCGGCTCGAGGACACCTGGCAGTCGGGCCACCCAGGCGTGACGACGATGTGGGCCGGCCTGCTCGGTCGTGCAGCGTGGGAGACGGCCGGCGGCGAGCCCACACCGACCGACCCGGAGACCCGGCACGCCCACCGAGGCGCCCAGCGCTTCGTCGTGTCCGCGCTCTGCGCCGCGGCGCTGGCGGCTTCGGCCGTGCTCTTGTTGCCCACACTCGGGGCCCCCACCGCGGCGCTGGCGGCCGCCTTCTGGGCCTTCGACCCCTTCCTCGGCGCGCACGCGCGCATCCTGCACGTGGACGCCCTGGCGGCGTGTTTCTTCATGCTCGCGCTCTGTGCCGCGGCGAGCGCGCGGCCGCGTCCGGTCCTGGCGGGCGTCGCCACCGCCCTCTCCACACTCTCCAAACTCACGGGCGCGATTGCGGTCCCCCTCGTGCTGGCCTTGTGGCTCGTCCGAACCCGAAGCGCCGCCCCGCAAGGCGATGCACCCGTCTCGGCGCCGTCCCGCTTGCGCACCGTCGGCCTCTACCTCGTCGCCGGCCTCGTGACCGTGCTCCTCGTTTGTCCGGCCTTCGTGGTTTCGCCGACGACCGTCTTCACCGGGCTGCACCAGGGCATGTCGCTGGGCGCCGCCGCGCACGAGTACGGCAACTTCTTCTGGGGCGAGCCCATCAAGGACCCCGGCCGCTGGTTCTACCCGGTGGCCGTCCTCTACCGGCTGACGCCCATCACCACGATCGGCCTGTTGCTCTCGCTGGGCGCGCTGCGCACGGGCCCGCGACTCCTACGATTCGCCTGGCTCTCGTCGCTCCTCGTCCTGATCGTGCTCGGCGAACACGACAAGAAGTTCGACCGGTACGCGTTGCTCGTCTTTCCGCTGCTCGACCTGGTCGCGGCCGTGGGGTGGATGCGGGTCCTCGAAGGGCTCACGGAGGGGCGAGGTCGCCGCATCGGGCGGTTGGGACGCGGCGTCGGGCTCGCAACGCTGGGCGCATGCGCCCTGTTCATCACCGCGCGTGAGCACCCGTACCAGCTCGCCTACTTCAATCCGCTGCTCGGCGGCCTCGAGACCGCCCAGCGCAAGGTCCTGGTCGGTTGGGGCGAGGGTCTCGAACAGGTCGGCGACTTCCTGACGGCGCGTGATCCGGGATGCGAAAAGACCATCTCCACGGTCTATCCGAAGTCGCTCGAGCCCTTCGTGTGCGCTCGAATGGTCTCGAAGGGCAACGCCAAGAAGGCGGACTACGTCGTCGACTACGTCAACGAGGTCCAGCGACATCCGGAGAACCGGCTGCTGCGCGACCTGAAGCGTCAGAAGCCGCTCTTTGTAGCGCGCCACGACGGAGTCGCGCTGGCCTGGGTCTACTCCAGGGCGCAGGTCCGCGCGGCGTCGCGGCCCCGCGCCGCCGCACCGCCCCCCGCCCGTCCGTGACAGGCGTCGCGCCGGTCTCCGCTACACGCCCGCTTGGGTACCCACCAGCGCCACGGCATCCGCGAAGGCGTCGGCGAGCTTGCCGGGGGCCTTGCCGCCCGCCTGCGCGAAGTCGGGCCGACCGCCCCCCTTGCCGTCCACGCGCTCGGCCAGGGCCTTGACCAGGTTCCCCGCGTGGAAACGTTTGTCCGCGCGGGTCTCGGGGCCCACGGCGCCGATCAACGCCGCCTGGCCCTCGATCTCGGCGCCGAGGAGCACGATGGCCCGCGGCGCCTTGTCGCGGATGCGGTCCGCGAGCGCGGCGAGCGTCTCTCGGGAGTCCACCTCGACGACCGCGGCGATGACGGGCACCCCACCCACCACCACGGCCTGGGCGACGAGCGCGTCGGCGTCGTTGGCCGAGCCGCCCTGGCGCGCCTTGTCGAGCGCCCGCTTGAGGCTCTTGATCTCGTCGTTGAGCTGCTCGATGCGCGCCGGGAGCCGCGCGAGCTCGGGGGTCTTCGCCAGCTCGGCCGCGCGCTCGAGCAGACCACGCTCCTCGCGCCACAGCACGTCGGCCGCATGCCCCACGACCGCCTCGATGCGCCGCACGCCGGCCGCGACACCCGTCTCGGCCGTCACACGCAAGTGCCCGATGTCTCCCGTACGCTTCACGTGGTTGCCACCGCAGAGCTCGAAGGACTCCGCGCCGGCGCGCACGGTGCGCACACGCTCGCCGTACTTCTCGCCGAAGAGCGCGACGACCCCCTGGGCCTTGGCGTCGTCGAGCGCGACGTCTTCATGGATGTGAACGTCGTCGTTGCGGCGAATCCGTGTATTGACCCACACCTCGAGCTCGACGATCTGTTCCGCCGTGAGCGGTCTGTTGTGACTGAAGTCGAACCGCAAGCGGTCGGGCTCGACGACCGAGCCCTTCTGTTCCACGTGCGCGCCGACGAGGTGTTTGAGCGCCGCATGCAGCAGATGTGTCGCGGTGTGATGAATCGTCTTCTTCTGCCGGCGACCCTCGTCGACCGTGCATCGCACGAAGTCCGAGGCGTGCAGGCCCCCCGGCTCGCCGCGGGTCAGCCGCCCGAAGTGATGGACGACACCGTTGATCTTCTGCACGTCGGTGATGTCGGCGTCGAAGGCCGTCGAGGTGAGGCGACCATGGTCCGCGACCTCGCCGCCGCTCTCCGCGTAGAAGGGCGTGCGATCGAGCACCAGCTCGACCCGCTCGCCGTCGCGCCGCCAACGCACCACATGGGTCTCGAGCTCCGCACGTCCGTAACCCACGAAGCCATGGCCGCCGCCGTCCACCAGGACCTGCCATTCGCCGCCGTCGTCCGCGTAGAAGCGGCCCGCGGCGCGGCTGCGCTCGCGTTGTGTCTCCATCTCGGCGTGGAAGCCCGCCTCGTCGACGCTGAAGTCATGCTCCGCCGCGACGATGCCCGTCAGGTCCACGGGGAAGCCATAGGTGTCGTGCAGAAGGAACGCTTCGGCGCCCGTGATCGTGCGGGTCGGGCCCGAGGCCTTCGACTGAATCATCTCGGAGATGCGTGTCATGCCGCGGTCGATGGTCGCGAAGAACCGGGCCTCCTCTTCCTGGAGTGAAGCCTGAGTGTTCTCGATCACATGCGTCGGCAGGTCGTACACGCCATCGAAGACCTCGGCGATGACCGGCGCGAGGCGCCAGAGGAAGGGTCCATCGAAGCCGAGCAGACGCCCGTGACGCACGGCGCGCCGCAGGATCCGCCGCAAGACATACCCGCGCCCCTCGTTGCTGAACTGTCCCCCTTCGCTCAGCACGAAGGTCAACGAGCGCAAGTGGTCGGCGATGACCTGCAGGTGCACACGTTGTTCGGGGTGGTTCCAGTCCGCCCGGGCGAGGCGCGCCGCCGCCTGAATGATGGGCTGGAAGATGTCGGTCTCGTACGCGCTGATCTTGCCTTGCAGGATCATCGTGATCCGCTCCATACCCATGCCGGTATCGACCGACTGGAACGCGAGCGGCGTGTACGTACCGTCTTCACCCCGGTCCGAGTCCATGAACACGTTGTTCCAGAACTCCATGTAGCGGTCCCCGGCGCCGCCCATCACATTCGTGGGGCCCGTACCCGCACGTTCACCCAGGTCGTAGTACAGCTCCGTGCAAGGTCCGCACGGTCCCGTGGGCCCCATGGACCAGAAGTTCTCGTCGTCGCCCTTGTCGATGTCCCCGAAACGGTAGATGCGCTCCCGAGGCACCCGGATCTCGTCCAGCCACACGTTGTAACTGTAGTCGTCGTCTTTGTAGACCGACACGTGGAGGTGCTTCGGATCGAGTCCGTACACGTTCACGCTCAAGTCCCAGGCCATGTGAATGGCTTCGCGCTTGTAGTAGTCGCCGAACGACCAGTTCCCGAGCATCTCGAACCACGTCAGGTGGCGACCGTCCTTGCCCACGGCGTCCAGGTCGTTGTGTTTGCCCCCGACACGCATGCACTTCTGGACGGAGCACGCGCGTGTGTAGTCGCGCTTCTCCTGCCCGAGCAGCATCGCCTTGAACTGGTTCATGCCGGCGTTCGTGAAGAGCAGCGTCGGATCGTCTCGCGGGATGATGGGAGACGACTCGACCTCCTCGTGCTGAAGGCCGGCCTTCTGCTTGAAGTACTCGAGGTAGGTGCGGCGAACGCGGCGATGGTCCCAGCTCATGCGGTTTTCTGTCCTGTGTCGGGGGGGCGCGAGTCGCCGCTCATTAGCGGCCCGGGGGCGCGTCCGTCAAGGCATCGCCCCGCGGCGTCCCGTGACCCGTTCCGGTTGACGCCCCCGCCCCGTCTCGCCAAAGTGCGCCGCTGAAGTCACACGGACACGCAGTCCATTGAGGAGTCTCGTGATGCGCGGATATCGTCGAATCGTGGCACCCGTCGCGCTGCTGGCCCTGTTGGGCGCGGCCGCGTGCGGCAAGAAGCCCGAAGAGAAGCTGTTGGGCAAGTGGAAGGCCGACTCGGCGGCGCTCGAGAAGGCCGCCCAGACCGAGCTCAGCTCCAAGGGACTGCCGGCCGAGGCCGTCACCGCCGCCGTCGAGAAGGTCAAGCAAATGGCCGGCTCGATGACGCTCGACATCACGGCGGAGAAGATGGTCGTCGGCATGGGCGGTCGCACCCACGAGGGCTCGTGGAAGATCACGGGCACCGAGGGCGAGAAGTTCCAGGTCCACATCGCGGACGCCAAGGGCTACAAGCGCGACGTCACGCTGAGCATCGCGGGCGAGACCCTGTCCATGAAGGATCCCGACATCCCGGTCGAGCTCCCGATGGTTCGAGCTCAGTAATGCGCGCTCCCCTCGGTCTCTCACTGGGGGGGGTGTCGCTTTACGTGCTCGGACTCGCTGCGTGCGGGCCCGCGGCGGATCCCGACGTCGACCGTCTGGTCGGTCGATGGCAGGTGGACGTGGCCGCGCTGCGCGGTGAGACGGCTTTCGCGCGTTTGTCGGACGCACAGCGCGAGGTCATCGAGCGTGTCGAGGCGGCGTCGGTGTACGAGTTCCTCGCGCAGGGCGAGGCGAGCCGCACCTACGGGGCCGAGCGCACTCAGGTGACGTGGTGGTCACCCGGGCGCTCCGAGTCGGGGGCGCTCCGGCTGCGCACACGCGACGCGGCCGGCGTCGAACGCGAAGTGCTGGTCCGCTTCGTCGGAGACCAGGCGCACATGGTGAACACCGACGTGCCCTGGAGTCTGCCGCTCAGCCGGGTACGGTGAGATCGGCACGCCAGCTCTTCTTGAGCTGACTTTCGAGCAGGCCGTCGCGCCAGAACGCACGGCCGAGCACCACCGAACCCCACCGGGCAACGGCCCATCCGTGACCGTCGTCGCACGCCACGACCTCCACGGCGCGGCCCTCGACGAAGGCTTGCGCCTGCAGGTCGTCGAGCCGGTACACATTGCGTGTGGCGTGGTGTCCGAAGCGCTGCACGAAGACGTTCGTCGGCTTGCCGCCCGGGGGCGGGTCGCGCATCAGGACCAGTCCGAGCGCCTCGACCCGGGGCCCCCGCGGTGGCTCGGCCCCCGCGCTCGCGATCCACACCGTCGGCGTGCCCGGGCGGTGCCAGAGACGGTGCGCCTCGAGCGCGCGCCTCGACAGGCCGAAGCGCCCCTCGAGCTGACGAAAAACATCGGCCTCGAGCGCGGCCGGCAAGGGCTCGAAGGGGACCGTCAGCCGCACGTCCCCTCCCCGGCGCGGCGTCGAAGGCGCGCCACGAAGAAGCCCCCGGTGTCGTGCACGTGCGGCCAGAATCGTGCTGCGTGGACCACGTCGGCCCGGAAGGTCCGCTCGCCCCAGGCAAGTACACCGGGTCTCACCGGCAGCACCCCGCGGTCGAGCACATCGTCGAGCGGCTCGATTTCGGCGACGTCGAGCGGCACCGTGTCGAGGACCGCCTCGTTCTCCTCGGGACCGAAGGTGCACGTCGCGTAGACGACGACGCCCCCCGGCTTCACCAGCTCGAGCGCCCTTCGCAGGATCTCGGCCTGGAGCGCGGTCACGAAGCGGCGATGCACCGGGTCGTCCCCTTCAGTTCGGCCGTCGGGCTTGCGGCTCGTGCCCTCACCCGAGCACGGCACGTCGGCCAACACCCGATCGTAGCGACCCGCGGCGCCGGGGAACTTTGCGGCGTTGCCCTGCGTCACACACACACTCGTCAGGCCCAGGCGTTCGACGACGCGCCGCAGGCCCGGCAACCGGCCGGCTGAAACGTCGTTGGCGACCACCAACCCGGTGTCCTCCATTTCGACGGCGAGCCGCGCGGTCTTGTTGCCCGGGGCGGCGCACAGGTCCACCACACGCTCACCGGGCCGCGCACCCAGGGCGCGCGCGGCGAAGAGCGCCGCCTCTTCCTGCGCGTGGAGCCGACCGAGCAGGAACGGGAGCGTGTGACCCGGCTGGGCGTCCGAGCTCAAACGCCACGCGCCCGGACACCAACGGAGCGGCTCGGCGTCGGGCCACAGCGCGCGCACGTCGGCCTCGATTCGGTCCAGCGGGGCGCGCAGCGGATTCGCCCACACGACGCGCGGCAGCGGGCGCGCCGCGGCTTCGAGGAAGGGCTCGAGCTCCGCGGCGGGCAGCAGGGGCGCGTAACGCCTCAGGTGCGCCAGCGGCAGCGTGCGCCTCACCCCTTGACGCCCCCGGCCGTGAGCCCGCCGACGAGGTGCTTCTGGAGCACGAAGAACAGGACCATCACCGGCACGCTCACCACGACGGCGCCCGCGGCAAAGAGGCCCCACTCCGTCGTGTAGGCCCCCACGAAGCTCTGCACCCGCACGGGCAGGGTGTAGGCGCGCTCGTCCCCCATGAACGTGGCCGCGAGCACGTACTCGTTCCAGGCCGTCATGAAGCTGAAGAGCGCCGTCACGGCGATGGCCGGGCGCGAGAGCGGCATCACGATGCGCCAGAACAGGGTGAACGGCCCCGCGCCGTCCATGATGGCGCTCTCCTCGAGCTCACGGGGCAGCGTGTCGAACCAGCCCTTCAACTGCCACACACAGAACGGGATCGCCGTCGTCGAGTACACGAGGACCAGGCCGAGGGCGCGGTCGAGCAGGCCCAGCGCCTCGATGAGCCGGTAGAGCGGGATCATCATCATCGTGCCGGGGAACATCTGGGTCACCAGCAGCATCTGCAGCCCGGCGCGACGCCCCGGGAAGCGGAAACGGCTGAACGCGTAGGCTGCGGTGCACGCGAGGAAGACCCCGAGCACCGTCGTCACCGAGGCGACGATGAGCGAGTTGGCGAGCTGTCGCCAGAAGATGGGATCACGGAACAAGGTCTCGAACTGCACGAACGAGACCTGTTCGGGCCAGGGATTCAGCGACGTGGAGAAGGTCTGCTCGGGCCGCAGCGCCATCTTCAGCACCCACAGCACCGGGAAGAGCGTGAGCGCCGTGAAAGGCACGAGGAAGAGGTGGCGTGCGCGCATCAACGCGCCCCTTTCGAGACGGGCTCGTCTTCTTCTTGCCCGGCGCGGCGCGTGGCCCAGGCCCAGAGCACCAGGACAAAAAAGATCAGCACGGACCACGCCGCGGCGTACCCGTATCGGTCCTGCTCGAAGGCGAATCGGTACGCCTCCGTGACCAGGATGTCGGTCGCGTGGCCCGGCTGCCCGCCGCTCACGAGGTAGATCACGTTGAACATGTTGAAGGTCCACACGGAGCCCAACAACAGCGCGGGCACGAGCGCCGGTCGCAGCAGCGGCAGCGTGATGTGGCGAAACTGCTGCCACCGGGTCGCGCCGTCCACCTCGGCCGCCTCGTAGAGGTCTCCGGGGATGCTCTGCAGCGCCCCCAGGCTCACGACCATCA
Organism: Bradymonadia bacterium; assembly: GCA_049318805.1. GTDB lineage: Bacteria > Myxococcota_A > Bradymonadia > UBA7976 > UBA1532 > CANLBD01. The sequence continues at coordinate 17,563 of JBMOFP010000035.1, read as the reverse complement.
TGAACGGGAAGCCGAGCCAGGTGTTCGTCGTCACGTTGGCGGCAAACGCCGTCCAGAAGCTCGCGAACCACGAAACGGGCTCGAGGCCGAGCACACCGAGCAGGTGGTTGATGAGCCCATACTGCTGGTTGAACATGCCCTTCCACACCAGCGCCGTGATGTAGCTCGGCACGGCCCACGGCACGATGAGCAGCACGCGATACGCGCCCTTGAACCGCAGCGTCGGCGACTTCAGCAGCAACGCGAGACCCAGCCCGATGCTCGCGTGGAACGCCACGTTCACGAGGGTCCAGAGGACCGTGACGCCGAGGGTGAAGTAGAAGCTCATCGGCTCCCACAGCCGCCGACCGGTCGCCGTGAGGATGTGCACGTAGTGCTCGAAGCCCACGAAGCGCCACCCCGTGCCCTGCTTCTCGAAGAACGAAAGCGCCACGCCGAAGGCGAACGGGAGGATGACCAGAAGCCCGAGGCCGAGCAGCGCGGGGGCGACATACGCGTAGGCGAGGCGGTGCGGCGAGCGCGCGCTCCCGTGGACGAAGCCGAGCGCGCCCACCACACCGAGGGGCACGACGACCGCGGCGGCGAGTTGGAGAGCCGCGCCGCCGAGGTCGGCGGTCGCCAGCGTCGTGCCGACCTCGGCCGCGTCGACCGCGAGCAGTCGCATGCCCAGGGGGACGAGCAGGATGGACGCGGCGCCCCACGCGGCGACGAGCGGACGGGTTCGGCTCGACGGTGCACGGCGCACCAGATCGAAGAACAGCGCGAGCGCGGCGAGCGCCGCCGCCGCAAGGCCCGCCCACGGGACGCCCACGGGGGGCAACGGCAAGGTCTCCACGACGGACACCGCCTCACGTCCGCCGGGGGTCAGGGTCGCCACACCCGCACGCCACGCCCCGTTGGGCAGAGCCTCGACGCCGGGCCGACCGGCCGCACGGGCGATCGCGGCGTCGTCCTCGAGGTCGGGCCAGAGCCCCTGGCCGACACGCGCCGAATCGGTGTGAGCGATGAGCTGAAAAGCCTTGAGATACGGATACTTGTCGTTCGGCACGCGCACGGCGGTCGCCCCGAATCGGACGCGTGGATCCCGGGCGAGCGCGCCGCTCCCGTTGTCGCCCTGCTCGGCGTACCACTTCGCGAGCTGCGTCACGAAGAGGCTCGCCGTCTCGTGCTGGCGCTCCGCGGCATAGCGGTGCAGGACGAGCGCGCCGAGAGCCGCGGCAAAGACGATGGCCGCGAGAGGGCCAATCAGGCCGGCGCGCGGCTTCAAGGCGCGACCTCGCGCGCGGCCCGGCCGAGGGCGGTCGCCGCGTCGGCCCCACGGAAGACGGCGGCGTTGAGCGCGTCTTTCATCGGGGTCCACACACGCCGCATGTGCGGCCGATTGCTGAGCGGGACCGAGGCCTCGACCTGCGCGGCGAAGGCCCGCGCGAAGGGGTCCTCACGGAAGGCGGCGCTTTCATGCACCGCGAGGTTCGCGACGAGCTGGCCGCCCTCGCCGAAGCGCCTCGCGGCGGCGTCGTCGGACGCGAGGTAGGCCGCCAGCGCGAACGCCGCGTCCTTGTCGCGGGCGCGCCGGCTCACGACGACGGCCTCGACCCCGAGGAACGGCGCGGCGCGGCGCCCCGTTTCCGACACGATGGGGAGCGTCGATACGGCCCAATCGCGCTGGTCCGCGAGCTCGCCTTTGAACCAGGGGCCGCTCACCACGTACACGAGGTGACCCTCACGAAAGAGCGTCGTGGTCAGCGCGCTCGTGGGCTCCGGGGGCACGAGCTTCGTGTCCACGACGAGTCGGCGCACGAAGTCGACGCTGCGCACCGCGGCGGGGGCATCGAAGGCGGGGCGGTCGGTCCCCCCGACGTAGACGGCGCCGCCGAACCCGTGGAGCCACGGCGCGTGGAAGTACAGGCTGTCGAGCTCCCAGGCGATGCCCCAGACAGCGGCGTCGCGCCCGCGGGCCGCCTGCGCACGCTCGATCAACGCGTCCGTCGTCTCCGGTGCGTCCGGCGCGAGGCGGGTGTTTCGATACAGCGCGAGGGTCTTGAACGCGAGGGGCAGGCCCCACAGCTCGCCCCGATGCGAGAGCGCGTCCAACGTGGCCCGGGCGAAGGTGTCGGCCATCTTCTCCGTCACCCGCAGGCCGAGCGGCTCGGCGAGGTCCGTGTCGGCCCAGTCTCCCAGGCGGTCGTGCGCAAAGATGAAGACATCCGGACCGTTGCCGCGGGGCACGGCGGCCGTGAGCTTGTCCGGGAGGGCGTCGTAGGGCACCGGCAAGAGGCGCACGTGGGTGCCCGGGCGCCCCGCTTCGAAGCTCTCGGCCAGCGACTCGAGCACCGTGCGCTCGGCGCCGCGGTAGCTGTGCCAGACCACGACCTCTTGCGTCGCCCCCTCGTGCTCGCTCGAGGCCCCCGTGCCACAGGCCCCGAGCAAGAGGGTCACGACCACGAGCAGGCCGCGCATCATGCGGCGCGGACCTCGGTGTCGGGATGAAACCGATGCCAACGACGCAGCGCGACCCCCACACGATCGCCCGGCGCGACCTCGATGCCGGGCTCGGCGGCGACCACCAGTGTGTCCGAGCCTACGCGCACGTGGACCTGCGCGCCGGAGCCAAGGCGCTCCACCACCTCGACCTCGCCCCGCGCGTGCGCCTCGACGCCCTCGGCGGCGACGAGCCCCGCATCCTCGGCCCGCACACCCACGAGCCACGGACCGGGCTCGGTGCGTGGCGCGGGGACCCGCACGCCCTCGCCCACGAGTACCTGGTCCTCGGCCGTGAGCCGCAGCACGTTCATGGTCGGGGTGCCGAGGAAGGTCGCCACGAACAGGTTCGCGGGGCGTTCGTACAGGTCGAGGGGCGCCCCGGTCTGCTGCACCCGCCCCTTGCTCATCAGCACGATCCTGTCCGCCAGCGTCATGGCCTCGACCTGGTCGTGGGTGACGTAGAGGCTGGTGGTGCCCAGGCGTCTGTGAAGGCGCGCAATCTCGATGCGCATCTGTCCGCGCAGCTTCGCGTCCAGGTTGCTCAGCGGCTCGTCGAAGAGAAAGACCTTGGGTCGACGCACGATGGCGCGCCCCATGGCCACACGCTGCCGCTGCCCCCCGGACATCGCCCGCGGCTTGCGGTCCAGGTGCTCCGTCAGGCCGAGCATGCGCGCCGCCTCGTCGACCCGCTGGTCGATCTCGGCCCGCGGCAGCTTCCTCAGCTCGAGCCCGAAGGCCATGTTCTGACGCACGGTCATGTGCGGGTAGAGCGCGTAGGACTGGAAGACCATGCCCACGTCACGGTCCTTGGGCGGCACGTCGTTCATGCGACGCCCCGCGATCAAGAGCTCACCGCGCGTGATGCTCTCGAGGCCGGCGACCATGCGCAGCGTCGTCGTTTTGCCACACCCCGACGGACCGACGAGCACGATCATCTCGCCCGAGGCGGCCCTCAGCTCGACGTCGCGCACCGCCTCGAAGCCGTCGTCGTAGGTCTTGCCGACGCCGACCAGTTCAACGCCCGCCATCCCTGCGCCTCCAGACCGTCACCGCTGCGAGCGCGAGCATCGAGAGCAGCGCCATCCCGCGCAAGCCCGAAACAGGGCGATGAACGAGCGCGCATCCCCCGCCGCCGCCGCTCGACCCGCTCGCTGGCCCCGCGTCCGGCTCGACGACGTCGATACGTCCGGCGTCCTGGGGAGGCGGCAGGCCCTCGGAGGTCATGTCGGGCCTGGAGGTCCGCGCGTCGGAGGCGACGTCGGTGCGCGGCTCGGCATCGGCGAGTTCGGCCGCGTCCGCCACGCCGGGCTGCGCGTCCGCGACGGGGCCCGCGTCCATTTCGCCCGGGCCTGCGTCGGCCGGAGGCCCGCCCGAGGGCGGCGCGCAGAAGGGCTCGGGGACCGCGTTCAGACCCAACAGCCATGCGCCTGAGCCGAAGCCCACCATGGGCAGCGCGCCCTCGAACCGACCGTCGAGCTGTCCGAGCAACTCGGGGAGAACGTAGGCCGCCGCGTTTGCGCGTCGGCGCAGCATCTCCGTCAGGTCTGCGCCCTCGAGGCCGGCGGCGCGCCGCCAGATCTCCGTGCGCAGGTCGATGAAGATCCACTCCTGCTCGTCATACCACCCGGCCTGACCCCGCCCGATGCCGTCGTCGTTCCGCTTGAAGCCCCGCTCACGCCCGACACGGAGCCCGGGCCCGCCGTCCAGGCCGCTGCGATCGACCGCGGCCCAGGTGGCGCGGGCGACCTCGCCGTCGTAGGGCAAGACCCCCTGCGTGAACGCCTCCACCACCGCGAGGTCGAGGTCGCCGAAGCCGCGCTGAACCTGCTCCAGGCTCGCGCCCAGCACACCGGACGGACCGACGAGACGCGACGCGATGCCCTCTCTCAGTCGGTGCGCGAGCGCCCGCCAACGGTCCGACGGCAGCCCCAACGACGCCGCGACCTCAGCGCCCCGGCACGCCCCCACGGCGGCCATCACGCTCGAGAAGGTGAAGCGCTGGCGAAGCCCGTCCTCCAGGTTCCCACCCTCCCAGTGGCGCTCCCAGATGCTGCTGTCGGGCACGAGCAGGTCGAGGTCGTCCGTGAGCGCCTCGAGCACCTCGAGCACACCACGCTCGATTCGACCCCACTCCGGGCGAAGGCGTTCCAGGTCGCCCCCGGCGCGCACCCACTCCCCGACGGACCACAGAAAAAGCCCGAAGTCGTCCCACTCGACGTTCGGCCCGTTCTGGTTGGCGTCGGACTCCTCACGACCGTTGCCGAAGTAGCGCGTCACGCTGATCAGATACGGGCGCCCGACATACTCCTCGTAGTATCCGACGTCGGCGCCGAGCTGGAACGCGATGGCCTCCCAGGCCTCCTCGAGCGCGCCGATCCGGGCGAACGCCGCCGTCGCGAAGGCCATGTCGCGGACCCACGCGATGTTCCAGATGCCGGGCGGCAGGCTGGCGAGGATCTGGCCGTAGCCGCCCCCGGGGCTCCGCACCTGCGCCATGCGCAAGAAGGCCGCCTGCTGCCGCGTGAGCGCGGTCTCTTCGGGGAGCGTGAGACCGGCCTGCCACCGCGCCCACAGCGCCCGCTCCGCCTCGAGCCCCACCTGCAGCCCGGCGGCGGGCGCCTCCGGCCCGTGCAGCCAGAGGAATCCCCCGGTCAGCGCGCCGTTCTCGGCCTCGAAGCGGTAGCCGACGACGAGGTCGTCCCCGCGACCGCCCTGAGCGTCCTCGACCGGCGGAAAGGCGCGCCCTTCGCTCGCGAGCACGAAGGGGTTCACGGGGCTGACCGCCAGCCCCGTGGGCCGGCCCAGCGGCAGGTGATGCACCACGCCGCGCACGCCGGACTCGACGACGTGCCCGTTCCCCTGCACGTTCATCGTCTCTCCGGCGACGTCCCCGCCCGGCGAGGGCCCGCCGAGGTGCAGGTTCTCGACGGTGACGAGCGCATCTCCGGCGCCGGCTCCGTCGACCTCGGCGTAGAGCGCCACGGCGGCCCGGCCTGCGTCCCAGGGGGCGAAGAGCCACTGGCGGACCGTACGACCCTCGACCCGTTGCTCGGTCGTGACGATGCCGGTGCCGGGCTCGAAGGTCGCCGACTCGAAGGGTACGTCTCGCAGCCAGGTCACTCGACCGCCGACGACCAGGCCGACGTACGCGTCGAAGAGCAGGTCGGGCACAAAGACGCCGGGAGACTCCGCCCGGTAGATCTCGGGCCAGAACGCGTCCAGCTTGCGGGTCTGTAGGTCCAGCGTTACCGCGCCGTGCCCATTCGACGACTGCAGCACACGCAGGTCCTGAGCGAGGGCCGAAGCGCCGCAGAGGGTCATGCCGAGTATGCCGCCGACGACCTTCCTTCGCATCGTGGACTCCGCTTGGGCTTTCGGTTTGACCCCTCGTCCGGCGCGGCCGTATGGTGATCCCAGGAACGGTGATTCGCCGGAGCGTGAGGGTACAGATTCATCCCTGTACCAGAAACCCCGGGCCTGGTCCCCAGCTGTGGTGTGCATGCCGACCGGTGACGCGTCGGAAGCCTGAAGCGGCTGTTACTGGGCCCACCTCAATGAGGTCAGTGGGTTGAATCTTCCACCCAAGACCGCCCGGTGGTCACCGGTTCCTGTCCCCCGCTCCGGCCCCAGGGCCGTCAGCGGTAGGTGAAGCGCAGCTCGTAGTCGCACAGATAGAAGGTATCGCCCTCTTCGATGCGTTTGTGCTCGATGCGCTTGCCGTTGAACTCGATGCCGTTGGTCGAGTCGAGGTCCTTGATGAAGAACTGCCCGCCCCGGAAGATCACGGCGCAATGCTTCCGCGAGATGTTGCCGTCCCGGATGGTCAGGTCGGTCTGCTGACTGCCTCGGCCGATGATGAACTTCTCTTTGTCGACCCGGTACCGCTGGCCGTTGAAGAGCAAGAACAGCGTGGGGCGGCCACCGCTCGCCTCCGACGGCGGCTCGGCGGCGGCGCCGCTGCCCTGACCCGGGAGCGGCGGGGGGGCCCGACGGGCCGCGGGCGAAGGCGCGGGCGTCGGCTGGGCCGTGGGCGCGGGCGCGCTCCGCGCCGAGGGCGGCGGCGGAACCTGGGGCTGCGGTGTGGGATACGGCGCGACGACGGGGCCGCTCGGCCCAGCCTCCGCCCGGGGACCCGCCAACGAGTAGTTCCGACTGCGCGCGTAGTGGCGCATCGCCTCGTTGATGAGGTAGTCCATCGAGCAGCCGAGGTCGCGCGTCATGACCTCGAAGAGTTCCCAGAGGTAGTCGCGACAGTAGAAACTGCGCAGCGTCTTCCGATTCTGGTCGGACATCGTTGCCGAGCCCCCTCCTGCAAAATGGAGCGACCCTTTATCACAAGCCGATCGAAATGGGAAACTGCCGCGGTGCACGAGGCGCCCCGGTGAGACTCGTGGTGCAGCGCGTCCGCGCGGCGCGGGTCGAGGTCGAGGACCAGGTCGTCGGTCGAATCGGCGTCGGCCTGCTGGTCCTGGTCGGCGCCGCGCCCGACGACAGGCCGTCCGACGTCGACGACCTCGCGACGAAGGTCATCGGGCTCCGCATCTTCCCCGACGCGGACGGCAAGATGAACCTCGACCTGAAGCAGGTCGGCGGCAGCGTGCTCGCGGTCTCTCAGTTCACACTCTTCGGCGACTGCCGGAAGGGGCGCCGACCCTCGTTTCAGGCGGCCGCCGGCCCCGAGCACGGCCTCGAGATGTACCAGCGCTACGTCGAGCGCACGCGTGCCCTGGGCTTTGTGTGCGAGACCGGCCGCTTCGGCGCGCAGATGCAGGTCCACCTCGAGAACGACGGCCCGGTGACCCTGCTGCTCGACTCGACCAAGGCGTTCTGAGAGGGGCGACCCTCCAGGCTCAGCCGAAGCTGGGTCGCACCAGGCGGCGTGTCGTGCCCACGGACGTGGCGACAGGCGGCTCGCGCACGAGCCGAAAGCCACAGGTCAAAGACGGGGTGTCGCGAGACACGCCGAGGCGGTGGGTCACACGGCAACCCATCTCACTCGTCGTCAGGTAGTTGCCGCCACGAATCACGCGGAGCGCGTCGTCGGCGCCGAACGCGCTGTCGCAATACTCGCTGACGAGCCCCGCCATGTCGTACAGCCCGTAGGGTGAGCAATCCGTAGGGAAGGAGCCGACGACCTCGGGCTGAGGGCGCCCCGCGCGTGAGACCGCCATTCGGCAGAAGGTGGCGTCGAACCGATTGCCCCACGGAAAGGCGCGCGCATCCGGACCCCGCGCGGCCTTCTCCCACTCCTCTTCGGTGGGCAGCCGGACACGGTGCCCGTAGGCCAGCGACGCCCACTCGCAGTAGGCGACCGCGTCGTCGTAGCTGATGCCCAACACCGGCCAATACGGGTCCCAACGGAAGCCCTCGCGGTCCACGCTCGGCAACGCGATCTGCCCGCTCGGATCACGGCCCCACAAGTAGCCCTCGCGGGCCTTGAGGCGGGGCACACGGGCCACGGCCGCCGCCGGGTCGTGCTCGGCCAACGCCCGCAGGAACGCCAGATACTCCGCGCAGGTCACGGGGTAGCGGCCGAAAAAGAGGTCCTGGGTGCTCGATACGCGCCGGTTCCGGGCGCTCGCGCACGCCGGATCGCCCCCGGCGACAAAGACCCCGCCCGGCACGTAGACCATGTGGGCGCCGATCTCCTCGTCGCGGAAGAACCGGCACGACACGTCCGTGACCTCGCCGCGGTCGATCTGGACCGGCATGACCACGTCACGGTAGCCGGGCATGGACAGGGTGAGCACCCAGTTGCCGTGGTGGATGGGCACGTTGTTCAGCGGGGTCGTGCCCATCTCCTCGTCCATCAAGGTCGTGAGCTGCAGGTCGACCTCGAGGTACCGGGCGGCCGTGACACTCGCGCCCGGCGGGTCGGAGCGCAGAATCAGTCGCCCCTCGCCCAGGAGCTGCGCGTCGAAGAGGCCGCGGTTGTACGCTTCGACGAGCCCCCGGTAGTGAATGATGCCCTCTTCGTCATGGGAGAGCTCCGCCTCCCGCAGCTTGAACCAGTAGAGGCGCGCGAGCTCGTCGGCGGCGTCCCGGTTGTCGGGGTCGAAGCCGATGGCCGCCATGAGCACCTGGGCCGCCGAGCCGAAGACCTGGTGCATCTCGGACCGGGCAGAGGCCAGCTCGGACTGCAGCGACCAGAGGGGCCGCTTCATCTCCACGGGTTCGTGGCCCGCGAGGCGCCACTCGAAGGCGGCGACGTCCACGGCGAGCTGCTCGGCTCGAGCCCGCGTGTGCTTGAACTGCTCGACGAGCAGACGCCCTTCCTCGACGTTCTCGCGGGACATGCGCGCGCGACGGTCCAGGTCCTCGACACCGGCCAGGTAGCGCTCGAGATCCTGCACGACCTCACGGCAGCTCTGGTAGCGGTCCTCGCGTCGTTTCGCGAGGCAGCGCATGCAGATCTCCTCGAGGGCGCGCGGCACGTCGTTCTCGGGGGCGCGCACGCTCGGCGGGGTGATCGGCTGGGTCAGCACGGCCGTGAGGGTCTGCCTGAAGTTCTTGCCCCGGAAGGGCGGCACATACGTGAGGATCTCGTAGAGCAGCGCACCCAGCGCGTAGATGTCGGCGCGGGCGTCGACCTCGTCGATGCGCCCGGCGGCCTGCTCCGGCGCCATGTACGCCGGCGTGCCCGTGACCACGCCCATCATGGTCGAGTCCTCGGACTGGCTGCGGAGCGTCGTGACCTGCGTGTCGAGCTGCGAGTCGACGCTCCCACCGTCGGCCGAGTCGTCTCGCCGACCGAGCACCTTGGCCACACCCCAATCGAGCATCAGCGTCTCGCCGAAGTCCCCGATCATCACGTTCGACGGCTTGATGTCGCGATGCACGACGCCGCGGCTGTGGGCGAAGCCGATGGCCATGCAGACCTGCTGGAAGATGCCGAGCAGGCGTGTGCGGGTGTAGCCCTCGATGGACCAGTCGGCGCCCTCGAACTCCTCGGGCTTGCGCAGGCGCTTGATGATGTCCTTCAGCGTGCGCCCGCGGACGAGCTTCATCGTGAAGAAGACCTCGCCCCCCGAGAAGAACCCGATCTCGTGCACGGGCACGATGTTCGGGTGCTCGAGTTGCCCCGTGATCTGGGCCTCCTCGACGAACTTCTTGAGCACGTAGTCCGAGACCGCGTTGCCCTCGATCAGGGACTTCATGACGACCGTGCGCATGAGGTCGCGGTCGCGCACCACGTTGATCCGGCCAACGCCCCCGCGGGCGAGCTCCGGACCGAACTCGTAGCGATCCGGCACGAGGGACTCGCCCGAGCGGTGAGCGCGGAGCTGGAGCGAGCGCGCGACGAGGTCGTCCTCTCGGGGCCGCAGCCCCGACTCACTGCCGAGGTCCGCGTTGACCCAGCTCCCGGAGCGCGTGACCTCGTGCCCGACGCTCGAAAGCTCGACGCTGCCGCCGGCCACGGAGCCCCCGACGCCCTTCTCTTGCAGGACACTCAAGATCGGCGCCGTCTGACCGGCGGCGAGCAGGTGCTCGCACAGCCTCAGGAACGTGCCGGCGTCGACCTGACCGTGATGCACGGCTTGTCGAATCCGGATGAGCAGGTCCTCGCGCATGCGGACCGGACTGTAAGCCCCGGCCGTTGCCCCGCTCAAGCGGGCGTGCTATCAGAGCGCGCTTTTCGGCAGAGCCCGCGCGGCCGCCGAGCACGGCCGTCGGATGCCTCTCAGGTCGAGTCGAATGTACAGCCTAGTCACCGCCCTCGTCGTCACGCTGCTCACCATCGCGCTCCCCGGCGTCTTCGGGGTCGACGCGAAGTGGACGGTTCTGCCCGCCATCGTGCTCGGCGTCGTCACGTTCATCACCCTCGGGCGCCGCATCGGCAAGCGCATCGAGGCGATCAACGCGGCGGCGGACGCCGAGATGCAGGCGCTGCAGACCATGGCGCAGCAGATGGCGCAACGTCCGCAGACCCGGAACCCACAGCTCCTCGGCCAGCGCATCGACAACGCCGTCGCGATCTACAAACGCGGCTTGTTCTTGCAACGCTGGCAGTTCGGTGTGGGCACGATGCTGAACGCCCGCATCGGCATGATGCTTTTCACCCGACTCCAGATCGTGCCCGACTCGAACCTGGCGGAGGCGATCCCCTACCTCGAGAGAGCGCGCGTCACGGGGCGCAAGGCGGCGCTCTTCTCCGGCATGTGGCCGGCCTGGGCGATGCTCGGCGTCGCCCACTACAAGAGCGGCAAGGCCCACTTCGAGAAGATGAAGTCGGTCTTCGAGGGCAGCCTGGCGCACGTGCGCAAAGAGCCCATGTTCTGGCAGGTCTATGCGTACATCCTGCACAAGGAGGGCGACGCCGACGGCGCCATCGGTGTCCTGGCCCGCGCGCACGAGGCTCTGCCCGACGACGCCGCCGTCACCGAGAACCTGACGGCCCTCCAGAACGGCAAGAAGATGTCGATGCGCGCCTACGGTGACCTCTGGTACCAGTTCGGCCTCGAGACGCCGAAGATGCCGCTGGCCCCGCGCATGCCTCATCCTCGAACCCGGACCACGTCGAAACGGAGATGACCGACGCCCCCCGAACCCTGGGCCGCTACACGCTCAAGCGGCGGCTGGCGGCGGGTGGCATGGGGGAGGTCTATCTCGGCGAGTCGCAAGGGGCCGCGAACTTCACGAAGCAGGTCGCGATCAAGCGCATCCTGCCGCACCTCGCACGCACTCCGGGATTCGTCTCCAAGTTCATCGACGAGGCCAACGTCATGGTGCAGCTGCACCACGGCAACATCGTGCCGGTGCTGGAGCTCGGGGACGAGGACGGCGAGCTCTACATCGTCATGGAGTACCTCCCGGGCCGCGACCTCAAGATCGTGCTGCAGCGGTCCAAAGCCCAACGGCGCGCGGTGCCCATCGACCTGGCGCTGTGGATCACCTCGGAGATTTGCGACGCGCTGGACTACGCCCATCGCAAGACCGGCGCCGATGGACACGCGCTGCAGATTGTGCATCGGGACGTGAGCCCCTCGAACGTCATGCTCGGCGCGGGCGGCGAGGTGAAGCTGGTCGACTTCGGCATCGCGCGGGCGCGCGGGAGCCTGCACCAGAGTGTCACCGGGACCCTCCAGGGCAAGTTCGTCTACATGAGCCCCGAGCAGGCCGAGGGGCTCGCCGTCGATGCCCGCAGCGACGTCTTCTCGGCCGGGCTCGTGCTCTACGAGCTGCTGACGGGGCATCGCCCGCTCGAGGGTGAGAGCGAGACCGAGACGCTGCGCCGGGTTCGTCGCGCCGAGATCGCGCCGCCATCCGCGCAGCGTCCCGAGGTCGATCCCAGGGTCGATGCCATCGTGCTGCAGGCCCTCGCCCGCGAACCGGCCGACCGCTGGCCCACGGCGGCACAGTTCGGCCGCGCGCTCACGGGGGAGCTGGCCCGCACCTCGAGCACCACGGGCGCACGCGCACTCAGCCGTTACCTTCAGGAGCTGTTCCCCGAAGGCGTCGTCCCGCTCGCCACGGAGGCGCCTCTCTCACTGGACGATGCGCTCCGACTTCAGATCGACGGCGCGGACTCCCAGGGTCGCGGCATCGCACACACCCGCACCGCCACGGGGCCGAGCAATGGCCGCGGCGAGCTCGCACAGCTCGCGTCGACCCCGCGCACCTTCGCGACCCCGGACGAGAGCGCCGGGAGCGGGCCCTCGTCGCCACCGAGCCCCCTGTCCGCGCCGCCTCAGGGCTTCCCCCCCAGCTCCATGACCGGGCCGTTCACGAGCCCGCCGCAGCGTATCCCCCGCTTCCGTTGGATTCTGCTCGGGGCCTTCGTCGCCGCCCTCGCCACCGGCGCGCTCTTCCTCACGCCCCCCGCCGAGGTCCGGTTGGACGTGCGGGTCACGCCGGAAGCGGCGGTCGGCCTCGAGGTGACCGTGAACGGCACGGCGCTCCGACCCGACTCGACCTACGCCGTCGGGACTCGAGTCGATGTGTGCGCCCGCGCCCGAGACTACGGCGAGCGCTGCGAGGGCGACTATCGGGTGCGGGCCGATGCCAATGTCGTACGCCTCGGGCTCGAACCCCGCCTGGCGCTCGTCAAGTTCGAAGCGAGCCCACCGGAGACCGAGGTGGTCGTCGAGGGCCTCGAGTCCGCCTTCACCCAGGGCACGGCGCGGAACGTGCGTCTCGGCGAGCGCGTGCGCGTCGTGTATCGCGCGGCAGGCTACGAGTCGCTGGAGCGCACCTACGACCTTTTCAGCTTGACGGAGCCCCGGACCCTGTTCGAACGCCTCCAGCCGACGCCGGGAGGTCCGGTCCCCCCGACCACGACCTCCACGCCGGGCGCGCCACCCACCGAAGCAAGCGCGTCGCGGCCTGTCGCCGACAACGGGTCAAAGCGCCCCCCGGGGACCGTCCCGCTGCGCCTGGAGTCCCAACCGACCGGGGCCGAGGTCCTGCGAGGCGGGGTCGTCGTGGGTCGAACGCCGCTCTCGATCCCCGTGAGCCGCGCGGCCGACGCCGTCGTGTTCCGACTTTCCGGGCACGTCGACCTGTCCCGGGACGTGAGCGCCGCCGACGCCCCGCGCCTGGCCGTCGCCCTCGCGCCCGCCGCCCCGGGATTCCTGACCGTACGGGTCATCCCGCCGGCCGGCACGCTGGTCCTGGACGGCAACGACCTCGGGACGAACGTTCTCAATCGGCGCTCGCTGCCGGCCGGGACCTACGACCTCATCGCGCGCTTCAAGGACAAGTCCGAAGCGCGTAGAGTCACGCTCCAGCCAGGGCAGAGCCTCGTGCTCGACCCCTTCCGCCTTGCACAACCCGACGATCCTCAAGACGCCCCCGCACCTGAATCAGGAGCTCCAGAAACCGCGCCATGAGCGACGTCGACATCACGCGAACCCAGATGCATGACGCCGTGGAGCGGCTCAGGACCCACGAGTACACCCTCGAGGTCGTGGACGGTCCGGACAAGGGCAAGACCCTCAGAACACGCGGTCGGTCCGTGCGGCTCGGAACGAGCCCCGAGAACGATTTCGAGCTGAACGACGGCACCACCAGCCGCTACCACGCGCGGATTGACGCCGACCTCTGGGGGCATCGGGTCATCGACCTCGAGAGCAAGAACGGCACGTTCATCGGCGACCTGCGGATCTGCGACGCCTACCTGCCTCCGGGGGGGCTTCTCCGCATCGGCGGAAACACCCTGCGTTATTCGCCCGGCAGCGAGCCCGTCGAGATCGAGCTGTCTCGGTCGAACCGCTACGGCCGGATGATCGGCCAGTCTCCGTCCATGCGGGAGATCTTCGCCCTCCTGGAGCGGGTCTCGCCGACCGACATGACCGTACTCGTCGAAGGCGAGAGCGGCACCGGCAAAGAGCTCGTCGCCGACGCGGTGCACACCCACTCGAAGCGCTCGACGGGTCCGTTCGTGGTCTTCGACTGCTCGGCGGTCGCGTCGAATCTCATCGAGAGCGAGCTCTTCGGCCACGTGAAGGGCGCCTTCACCGGGGCCACGGGCAGCCGGGCCGGCGCCTTCGAACGCGCGCAGAACGGCACGCTCTTCCTCGACGAGCTCGGCGAGCTCCCGCTGGACCTGCAGCCGAAGCTCTTGCGCGCGCTGGAGCAGCGCGAGGTGCGCCCCGTCGGGGGAGACCGCACCGTCAAGGTCAACGCGCGCATCGTCGCCGCCACGAACCGCAACCTGCAGAAGGAGGTCGAGGCGGGCAACTTCCGCGAGGACCTCTACTACCGGCTGGCGATCATCCGGGTGTACTTGCCGCCTCTCCGTCGGCGGGTGGAAGACGTTCCGCTGCTCGTCCGCGCCTTCCTCGAGGATCTGCGCACGCCCGAGGGCGAGCCGGTGCAGGTCAGCTACGAGACCATCATCAAGCTCCAGAAGCACCGGTGGTCCGGCAACGTGCGCGAGCTCCGCAACTTCGTCGAGCGCGCGGCCATGTTGGCCTCGGGCAATCGGCTCGAGACGCGATACCTCATGCCGGCCTCCGCCGGTCACGAGCCGGACGCCCCGCTCGAGGCGCCGAACGCGAACGTCGCCCCGGTCGGTGGCGCGCTCGCGGGCCCCGCCGTCGCCGCGTTCGACGACTCGCTCCCCTTCAAGGACGCGAAGGCGCGCCTGATCGACGACTTCGAGCGCACGTACTGGGTGCGCCTGCTCGAGCGCACCCGCGGCAACATCAGCGCGGCGGCCCGTGTCGCGGGTATCCATCGAAAAAGTGCCGAGTACCTGCTCAAGAAGCTGAACCTTCGGGGGCAGTCCGACATCGAGGACGAGTGAGTCGACGAGACCACGCCCTTCGCATTCTGGTCGCGGCCGTAGTCCTGCCGGGATGCGGCACGGAGCGCACACTCTCGGGCGTTTGGCGGCAAGCGTGTGGCGAAACGGGTGAGGCCTGCGCCGACGAGCGTTTTGTCTACAAGCTCCACCTGGGCCGCTTCGGGAGCGACATGACGGGCCTCGTCGTGCGTTACGCCAACGTCGGCGGTGACTCGACCTTCGACCCGCCGCGCGAGTGCGGCTGCTTCCTCGTGACCTCGGGTTCGGCCTCGGACACCCAGCTCAGCTTCGACATCGAGCCGGGCACGCCGGGCCGATTCGGGTGCCCGACACCGGCGTTCGACTTCGCGGCCGAGGGCTGCCGCGAGGCCCTGGAGTCGCCCCCCTGCCGCAGCATGCAGTTCAGGCTCGCGGGGACCGACGAGGCCCTCGAGGGCACGATCTCCTGCGACGACGCTCCCGAGGTCCCCATCGCCTTCACGGTCGCCAGCGAGCGACTCCGCAAGACCTGCCTCGGCACCTGTGAGAACGCACCCGATGCTGGGGAAGAGCGGTGAGGGAGGTCGGCCCCATCGGGCGAAGGGGGACGCCAACCTGGGCCTTACTCCTCGCTACGTTGCTCGCGCTTTGGGCGCAGCTCGCCGGAGCGGCGCCGGCCCCCGATGCCGCGCGCGTCCTCGCCCCCATGCCCGACACGTTCAAGCGTCCGACCGTGCTCGTCTATCCGGTCCTGGACCTTGCGCCGCTCGGCGGCGCCGAGCCGCTTGCCGCACCGACCCGCGTCGAAGCCTTCGAGGCCTTCGTCAGCGCGCTCGGTCGGTACCCGAACCTCAAGGTCGTGGCCCCTCCGAACGTCGCCGTCCGCATCCGTGCCCGGAAGGTCTGGCTCGAGGGCGCGCGGGAGGCGACCGTGCGCGCGGACGCGGGTCGCGACGCCTACGCCGAGGTCCGACTCGAGACCGCCGCGCGCTACCTGAAAGAGGCGACCACCCTCTTCCACAACATCGAGCACGAGTTCGTCGATGCACGCGCGGTCGCGCGCACCGAGCTGACCCGCGCCGCGACCCTCCTCGAGAAGGGCGACGTCCTCGAGGCCAACGACGCCTTCGTGGCGGCGCTCAACGCCGATCCGCGGATCCGCCTGCGCGCGGACTACGACCGACCGGAGACCCTGGCGGCCCTGGAGCGCGCGCGCGAGACGCTGCTGCGCGAACCCCAACCGCCCCCTCAGTTCGCTCGATGGCCCGCCGGTGAATCGAACCAGCCCGAGCTCTACGTCGTGCGGACCCGACACCATGCGGCGCGGGGGGACGAGCCGGCCCGCCTCGAGGTCGTCCTCGTCTCGTCCAATGGAACGGTGCTCCCCGAGTCGCAGCCGCTGCCCGCCGAGCTGAACGCCGACGAGGCGGGCTCTCGTCTCGCGTCGAGGCTCTTCGCGTGTCTGCCTTTCGGCGCGCCCGAGGGCACACGCAAGGTGACTCGAGAGGTCCGTCTCGACGCCGGTGGGGCGTACTTCGTGTACCTCGAGAACCCTCTCGAGGCCTTCGGCAACGTCGGCGCGGGCGTCGACTTCACGTTCCAGCTCGCGCGCAACATCTCCCTGAAGTCGCTCTTCATGGTCGCCAACAGCATGGACGACCAGAGCGCCCAGCTTCGGGAGGACGTGGTCACCTTCCGCGCGGCGTTCGCGCCCGGCTTCGAGACCCGATTCGGCCCCGTTTGGTTCGAAGCGCACGTAGGCCTCGAAGGGGCGTCGCCCGGGGCGTTCGTCACGAGCAGCAGCGTCTACTGCCGCCAGTTCGACGACGTCGCCCAGGGCATCGGCTACGATGCGTGTCTCGCGAGCGGCGGCCTCGACCGAACGCCGCGGCGCGTGCTCGTGGGTGCCCACGGCTCACTCGGCGGCGGCCTCGACCTCGTCGACGACCTCTACCTGGCCCTGCGTGTACAAGCCGCCGAGTACTTCTTTTCCAACGGCAGCAGCGACCTCGGCCGGCCCCTCGGCGGCGTCATCGCGCTCGGCTATCGACTTCGTTGAATCCCAAGTCGAGACCCCGCATCTTATTGCGCCGTCGTGGTGTGCGAGTCCGGTGAGACGGGCGCCGCGGAGCACCGAGCGTTTCTTTGGCATCCGCTGACGATTCCGGTTCGTCGTCGCCTCGAACCGGCGACGCCGACTCGGTGCGCACGAAGAGACCCCCCGGGGTGCCGAGGAATGGGCACCTCACTCGAGGTCGATTCGCGCGCCGAGCCAACGCGTGTCCGAAGGGCCACGACGAGCCGAATTGCGCGGATGTCGCGAGGAACGCCGTGCCCGAGGTTGCTCCGAGCCTCCGCGCACCCCGACGGCCACTCAGGCCGTGAAGTCCACCACCGGGTTCGACAAGACGAGCCGCACGCGCCCATCCGGCTCCACGAGGCGAACCTCGACGACGTTGCCCGCCACCAGGGGACCGACCCCGGCGGGGGTCCCGGTCGCGATCAGATCACCGGGCTCCAGGGTCATGTGCGCGCTCAGGTAGGCGACGATCTCGGCAAGACCGAAGGCCATCGCCGAAAGGGGCGCGTCCTGTCGAACGTCGCCGTCCACGGCGCACTGCACCCGACACGCCAGGTCCGGTAGACCCGGGACCACCTCGGGACCCACGGGGCAGAACGTATCGAAGCCCTTGGCGCGGGTGAAGTGACCGTCCGCACGCTGAAGGTCTCGTGCCGTGACGTCGTTGATGAGCGTGTACCCTTCGATGAAGTCGAGGGCCGACTCTACGGAGACATGGCGCGCGGTCCGGCCGACGACCAGGCCGAGCTCGCCCTCGTGGTGCACGAGCGCGC
>JBMOFP010000034.1:0-38509 GCA_049318805.1 Bradymonadia bacterium | reverse complement strand
CGCCGAAGTGAATTCGGCTCCGCTCCCGGAATCATTCGGCTTTTTCAAAGCCTCGATGATTCCGCCGGGCCGTCCTGGCCCGGGCAGGCTGCTTTTTCAGCAGCCTGCTAGGAGTTCCCCGAGCAACCGAAGGCCGTGAGTACGAATAGACCCGCCACGATCCCGAAACGCGTCGGCTTTCTCCGTCGGCGATACGGTGGGGAGATCGGCGCCGCGATTCAAGGCCTAACGGCAGGTGAGCAGGACGTCCTCGCCGTGGCTGCAGTTGTGGCTGTAGAGCGGCAGGTGGGGGCAGTCGACGAGGCGCGCCTCGTTGCCCCCGCAGCCGAGGTCGTCGAGGATGATGTTGCCGCCGAGGCCCAGGTCCCCGTTCGTATAGCCTTGCATGCTCGCGTTCGGGCCGAAGATTTGGCGACAAGCGACGTTGCCGTCGTTGACATCGAAGCCGTCGTCGCAGATCGAGCTCCAGGCGCCGTTGTGATACATCTCCAGCCGGCCCTGGCGGCCGAGGCCGGGGTCGCCCGAGAGCCTCAAGTCGAAGTCTCCGAGGGGCACCTCGGTCGGGCAGATGCCACCGGTGTCCACGGGGCTGCGCAATGTCGCGACCTCGCGGCCGTCGAGCACGCCGTTGAAGCAGCTCCCCTCGACCTTGAAGACGCGTGTCTCGCCCCCGGGTCCCGGGGCCGCCGCGTTCACGTTTCCGCCGAAGACGTAGACGCGCCCGTAGAGGTAAGCCACCGCGGCGCGGTCCACGCTCGGGAAGAGATTCGTCGCGGGCAAAAAGCCGCCGGACAGTCGGGCGGCGGCGAGGCTGTACGAGAAGACGCGGTTGTTGATGGCCCCCGCGTTGAGCCCGCCGAAGACATTGAGCTGGCTGTCGTGGATGAACTGCACCTGGCCGTAGGCCACGGGGATGGCGTCTGCGGACTGGATCCACGCGTTGTTCTGGAGCCGAAGGACCGTGCTCTGCACGACGTCGTTCGGACCGAGGCCGCCCACGACATAGAGCAGGCCGTCCCGCACGAAGGCGCGCGCGCCCTTGCGGCCGGACGGCAACAGCGGGCCCGCGACCCACTGGTCCGAGGCCGGATCGTAGATCTCGACGGTCTGGACGGCGCCGTTGTTGTCGCCGCCGATGACATAGATGAGTCCGCCGAGCACCGCCGCGGCCGCGTCACGGCGACCGGTCGGCATCGGGCGCAGGTTGACCCACGCGGCGCCGGCGGCGTCGAGGCGGCGCACCGTGGGCAGCGCGACCCCGAACTGATTGGCGCCGCCGATGGCATAGAGCACGTCGTCGTGCACCGCGCTGACGAGGCCGTTCTGCACGGTCGGCAAGTCCGGGCCGTCCGCGTAGCTCTCGGTCTCGGGGTCGAAGATCCAGGTCTCGCGGACCTCCTGGAAGTCACGGCCGCCGACGAGCCAGATGCGCCCATCCAGGACCTGCGCGGTGTGAAGGAAACGGCCTGCGGGCATGTCGGGCAGCGGCCGCAGGTAGTCCTGGTTGTGGGTGTACCGCGCGACGGCGTCGGTCACCTCGCCGCCCTGGAGCCCGCCGACCACGAAGATCGCGGTCTCCTGGCCGTCGTAGGCCGCCGCCTTGGAGACCGCCGCCGCCGACGCGCTGTGCGTGGCCACCGGCAGGGAGCGCCGCGTGACCCACTGATTGTCGGGCAGCAGGTACTCCTCGACGACCGCGCTGGGCACGCCGCCGAGGCTGCGGCCACCGGCGACCACGAGGCCCGTGAAGCCGCCGGTGATCGTGCCCAGGTTCGTGTTCTTGGCGGCCGCCACGAAGGAGCGCGGGGTCGGGAGGTCGGCGATCTGCACCCACTGGTCCTGGGCGATGACGTACACGTCGACCTCAGGGATTGGGGTGCCGGCCTCGTCCTCGCCGCCGAGCAGATAGATGCGGCCGGCGTGCTCGATCGCCTCGTGAGCGTACCGGGGGCGCGGCATCTGCGTGACCTGGTTGCTCCAGTTGTTCGTGGCGGTGTCGTAGACCTCGAAGGTCGAGACCACCACGCCGCCGTTCGTTTTGCCGCCGAAGACATAGATGCGGTTGTTGGCCGCCGCCGCGGCGAGGCCGAAGCGTGTGCTGGGCATGGGCGCGCGCGCCTCCCAGGCGTTCTGCCCCGGTGTGAAACGGTTCACGATGTTCAGCGGGATGCCGTCGTCCTGGCCGCCGATGGCGTAGATCACGCCGCTGGATTGCACCACGGCGTGTTCCGCCCGCGGGCTCGGGAGCACCGGCTGCACGGACCACTCCCCTGTGGCCCCGGTGCGCTTCACGACCGTCGTCTGGGCCGCCTGGCCGCTGGTGCCGCCCACGAGGTACAGGTCGGCGCCGATGCCCACCGCGCCGCCGACGGCCAGTGAGACGGGCATGGCGAGCTGCGGCGTCCATTGGTTGCCGGCGGCGGTCACCCGGAAGGTGTGGGTGACGATCTGCGGTGTCACGTTGCCGGCGAGGTCGCGCGCCCGGAACTTGAGTGTGGTGTCCTCGAACATCCGGAAGCGTTTGATGGACCGGAAGGTCTGGGAGTAGTCGTCGGGTGTGGCCCCGTCGTCGGTGTACTGGATGGTCGCCGGTTCGTCGGAGGTCACCGTGACCGTAAGGCCCGCGGCGTAGGTGCCGGCGCCGGGGTTGACCTCGACCCGGGGCGGGGTCGCGTCGAAGACGATCCGGACCTCGACGGTGCCGCTGCGCACGCCGTTCCGGTCGGTCGACAGGCGATACACGTTCTCGCCGGGGGCCAGGTTCAGGTTCAGCGCCCAGACCGCCTCGGGGTTCGCCGGCACGGCCTCCTCGCCGTCGACGAGCAGGGCCGAGCCGCCGGGTTTGTCGCCCGTGAGGCGCAGCATGCCGACGTTGGTCGGCGAGCGGAACGGGTCGACCCGCGGCGGCTCCACACACCCGGGGATGGGATCGCCCAGGCACTCGCCGCCGGCGCACCGGTCGTTGGTGCAGGAGTTGCCGTCGTCACAGTCGCCCTCCGAGAGCTCGAGGACACACAGATTGCGCTCGAAGTCGAAGGCCTCGACGGTGCACTGGAAGCCGTCGTCGCAGAGCGCGGCGGCGTCGAGCACGCTGCACTGGCCGTTGAGGCAGAGCTCGCCCACGGGGCAAACCCCCGAAGGATTGCGCGGGCCGCAGCCCACACCCTGGTCCACACAGTCGCCGCCGGTGCAGAGCTCGCCGGCCGGGCACAGGCCGCCGGGCTGGTCCACCGAGCACAAGAGCTCGACGGCGCGGCACACACCGTCGATGCAGGCCTCGTCGGCCTCGCACTGACACACCTGCGCGTCGCGCACACACGCGCCCTGCGCGGAGCAGACCTGGTCGGCGCCGCATGCGCCGCACTCGCCGCCGCAGCCGTTGTCGCCGCAGGCCCGGCCTCCGCAGTTCGGCACACACACGGGGTCGCACCCGCCGTTGGCGTTGCAGAAGGTGTCGGCCGGGCACCGCCCGCAGAACCCGCCGCAGCCGTCGTCGCCGCAGAGACGCCCCGCGCAGTTGGCTTCACAGGGCGGGGCGCACGTGCCCTCGACACAGATGAGGCCGTTCGCGCACTCCCCGCAGGAGCCTCCGCAACCGTTCCCGCCGCACTCGCTGCCGTCGCACGCCGGCTCACACAGCGCTCGGCACACCCCGGCGACACACGCCTCGGCGGCGTCGCACGCGCCGCACACGCCGCCGCAGCCGTCGTCGCCGCAATCGCGACCGTTGCACTGTCGAACGCAAGCGTTCACGCACCGCGCGGCGCCGTCACAGACCTGGCCATTCGGGCAGCCGCAGTCCTCGGCGCAGCCCAGGCAGGTCTCGCCCTGGAGCGCGTCGCACTGGCCGTCGCCGCAGCAGTCGCCGCAGTCATCGGGACAGACCCCACAGTTCTCGCCGTCGTCCGGCGCGCAGACGCCATCGCCACAGCTCGCCGGCGGTGCGACGCAGGCGCCCGTAGGGTCGCAGACGCGCCCGGGGGCGCACTGGCCGCATTGGCCGCCGCACCCGTCGGCGCCGCAGGTGCGGCCGTCGCAGGCGGCCACACACGCGACCTCGCACTGGCCGCCGACGCAAGGCGCACCATCGGCACAGACCCCGCACGAGCCGCCGCAGCCATCCGCGCCACATGCGCGGCCGTCGCATTGGGGAATACATGCACCGCAGGCCTGCGTATCGGCGTTGCAGACCTCGCCCGCCCCGCAGGCGCAGTCGGCAGCGCACTGCGTGCAGTTCTCACCCCCGGCCGGGTCGCAGCGGCCGTCCCCGCAGCACGCCCCGCAGTCGCGGGCGCACGATTCGCACGTCTCGTCGGCGTCGCAGACGTTGTCTCCGCAGACGCTCGGGCCCTGGATGCAGACACCGTCCGCCGAACAGACACGGCTGCCTTCACAGGTGCCACAGGTGTCGCCGCACCCGTCGGCGCCGCAGTTTCGGCCCGCGCAGGCCGCTTCGCAGTCCACCGGCACGCAGTTGCCCTCGTTGCACACGGTGTCCGGCGGGCAGGGCGCGAGCTCGATCCAGGAGTTCGCGCGGCACAGGTCGACCCCGTTCGCGCCGCACCGACGCATGTCCTCGATACACACGACCACGGCGGCGTCGCCCCCGGGGGTCTCGGCATCACGGACGCTCGCGTCGCCCGAGAAGACGTCCGGCCCGATGAGGAACGCGTCCCCGGTCGGCGCGCCGCCCCCCGTGGGTGGGGAGTCACCGCCGCCGCCGCCGCCGCCGCCGTCGCTCCCGCAGGCGACCAGCAGGAGGCTCGCCATCAGGCACGCCAAAAACGAACTCGACCCGTTCCGAACCTTGGCACTGGACATGACGCTGATCCCCCGGATGGCAGCCCCGAGCTGCGCTCGGCAGGGTAGTCCCGGCGGGGCTCCGTGTTCCAGTTCGAGCGCTTCATGCACGGCGCATTGGCGCGTGACGCCCCGTTTCGGCATGCTCACGCGGTAAAAACCCAGGGGTGGGGTGAGTGATGCGTCCTCTTCAGGTCCTTGGATTCCCGGTCGCCGCGGGCCTCGCGCTGTGGGCCTCGACGGCCTCCGCGCAAATCACGAACTTCAGCACCGATGTGTCGACTGCGATCGACCGGGGCCTGACGTGGCTCGATGGCAGCGGGGCTTTCAACAACCCGAGCAGCGCGGGTGAAGGGGCCGGGCTCGCGGCCCTGGCGCTCCTGGAGCGACGCCAGAGCGCCGACGCGGACGCGCCCCCCGCGGGCTACGTGAACTCGACGCCCGCCGACCAGGCGCGGCTCGACCGGGTCATGCCGTACATCATCGGCCGGGCGCGAAACGCGGCCTATGCCTCCTACCGCGACGGCGCCGACCTCATGGCGGTGTCCCTCTACCTGCGCTCGGGAGGGCCGGACCAGGCCGGCGCGCTCGCCGTGGTGCAGGCCATCTTCGACCGCATGGCCGCGAACCAGGGGGGCACGGGCTACTGGTACTACAACGGGCCGGCGGGCCAGGACTCGTCGACCACGCAGTTCGCCATGGCCGGGCTCGCGGCGGCGAAGGGTGTCTTCACGGACGCGAACTTCGCCGATCCGGTGCGGCTCGCGCGGCTGGAGCAGCTCACACTCGCGAGCCGAAACGGCTACGTGAACAACGGGCGCTCCAACGGGTTGTCGGTCGACGAGCGCGGGCACGGTTACAACGCCGGCAGTGAGAACTCGTTGCAGCAGACCGCCTCGGGCCTCTGGGCCCAGATCATCGGCGGCGCGGACCTCAACGATCCGGGGGTGCAGGGTTACTTCCGGTGGCTCTACAACCGGTACAACTACAATACGATCGCGTCCGCGAACGGCGGCTGGTCGCAGTCTTACTACTATTACCTGTGGTCCTCGTCGAAGGCGTACACCTTCATCGAGGACTCCGGCATCGCCGCGAACCCGGGCAACTTGTCGACCGCGGACCTGGGGCTGCTCGGACCGAACGAAGCGCCCGCATTCGGGGGCCGGTTGACGCACCGGGACCCGAACGTCGACGCCCGTGTCCCGTCCTTCGGCCCCGAGGGCGCGGGCTACTACGCCGACCCCTCGGAGCCCGCGCGTTGGTACTACGACTACGCGTACACGCTCCTCTCGAGGCAGCAGGCCGGCGGCGCCTTCGCCGACATCGCGGCCCAGTGGGACAGCTACGCGGCCCAGTCCTACGCGCTGCTCGTGTTGGAGCGCTCCGTAGGCGGCGGCTGCGTGGACACCGACCAGGACGAGGTCTGCGACTCGGAGGACAACTGCGCGAACCTGCAGAACCCCGACCAGTTGGACCGCGACGGTGATCGGGTGGGCGATGCCTGCGACAACTGCCGCGCCGTGGCGAACGCCGGGCAGTTCGACCAGGACGGCGATGGGTGGGGCGATAGCTGCGACAACTGCCGCGTGGTGCCGAACCCCGGCCAGCAAGATGCCGACCGCGACGGGCTCGGCGACGCCTGCGACCGCGTGATCTGCAACCCGGACCCGCCCGAGGTCTGCAACGGCCGCGACGACGACTGCGACGGGCGCAGCGACGAGGCCGATCCGATGCTCGGGGGCGCGTGTGTCACCGACGGCGTGGGCGTGTGCAGCAACGGCGGGCTCATCTGTCGTGGCGGCGCGCTCGTCTGCGAGGAGCGGATCGCGCCCTCGGTCGAGGTCTGCAACGGTCTGGACGACGACTGTGACGGCGCCGTGGACCAGGGCGACGTGGGCGGCGGGCTCGCGTGCCGCGCCGAAGCGCCGGGCCGATGCGCGGACGGGCTCACGGCCTGCATCGACGGTGTCCTCGAGTGTGCGCCCGCGCGCGCCCCGAGCGACGAGGACTGCAACGGCCTGGACGACGACTGCGACGGCGCCGTGGACGAAGGTGAGCCCGGCGCGGGCCTCGCGTGCCCCACGGGCCTGATGGGGGACTGCGCCTTCGGCCTGACCGCGTGCGTCGACGGGCGTGTGGTTTGCGGCGCCGCCGTAGGGGACCAGGACGCCGAGGCGTGCAACGGGCGGGATGACGACTGCGATGGCGTCGTGGACAACAACGTGCCGGGCATCGGCGGACCCTGCGAGGCCGGGGCCTGCGGGCAGGGCGTGCGGGTGTGCGAGGCCGGCCGCCTGGTCTGCGAGTCCGTGAACGTCGCCGACGTCGAGGTCTGCAACGGGCTCGACGACGACTGCGACGGCGAGATCGACGACGGGCCGATCTTCGACGAGGACTGCGACACGGGCGCCGCGGGGCTGTGCGGGCCCGGACGTATCGTGTGTGTCGAGGCGCGCCGCCAGTGTGTCGGAAACCTGCAGCCCATCGACGAGGCCTGCAACGGGGTCGACGACGACTGCGACGGGCGCGTCGATGAGGGTCTTCGACTCGGAGAGGCGTGTGAGACGGGGCTCTCCGGCGCCTGCGCGAGCGGTCGTTTCGAGTGCGCCGAGGACGGCAGCGTGGTGTGCACGCCCGACGTGGCCCCCACGCCCGAGGTCTGCGACGGGCTCGACAACGATTGCGACGGGGTCGTGGACGTGAGCGAGGACGGGGTCTGCGGCACCGGCGCGCCCGGCCTTTGCCGACTCGGCCGACCGCTGTGTGACGGGGCGGACCGCATCTGCGAGGCCACGGCCGACCCCCAGCCCGAGATCTGCAACCGGTCCGACGACGACTGCGACGGCACGGTCGACGAGGGCACCCGCAACGCCTGCGGAACGTGCGGCGAGCCGCCCGTCGAGGCCTGCGACGGTGAGGACCAGGACTGCGACGGCACCGTGGACGAGAGCGCGCCGTGCCCGCGGGGCGCGGAGTGTCGCTATGGCCGGTGTGTGGACGCGTGTGACAACAACGAGTGCCCGAACCAGGCCCAGTGCATCGACGGCTTCTGCGCGGAGGCCTGCGACCTCGAGCCCTGCGCCGCCGGGCTCGTCTGCCAGGAGGGCGGCTGCTTCGACCCGTGCGCGGACGTGCAGTGCGCGCCCGGCCAGGTCTGCGCCGAGGGTGAGTGCGTGCGGAACAACTGCTACGCGCGCGGGTGCCCCGACGGCGAGCGGTGTGTGGACTTCGAGTGCCAGCTCGATCCGTGCATCGGCGTGGCGTGTGAGGCGGGGCGTTTCTGCCGCGAGGGCGCGTGTGTCGGGAGCTGCGCCGAGGTCTCGTGCGCCTTCGGGCAGCGCTGCGACGAGGGCCGTTGCATCGCCGATCCCTGCGCGGACGTGACGTGCCCCGATGGCGCGCGCTGCGCCGAGGGGGTGTGTCAGCCGGATCCGTGCGACGGCCTCGCGTGCCCGCCGGGACAGCGCTGTGAGGACGGCCTGTGCCTGCACGACCCCTGCGTGGGGGTCGAGTGTCCTCCGGCCGAGCGCTGCGAGGTGGTGTCGGGCGAGGTGCAGTGTGTGGCCGACTGGCCCGTGGGCGATCCCATGGTGCCGCCCTCCACGCCGGACGCCGGCCTCGACGCCGGACCGTCGCTGGACCTGGGCTTCACCTTCAACGACGCCGGGACCTCGGGTGTGGACGGTGCGCTCGGCGACACCGACGGCGGCGGTGGAGACCAGCAGCCCGACTCGACGGCGTCTGGGTGTGGTTGCCGGACGACCCGCGCACCGGTGACCCCGGCGCTGCTGGTCGTCGGGGCCGCCCTGGCGCTGCGCCGCCGACGCCGACGCTGAGGTCTCCTACTGCGGCGCGGTCGGCGGGGGCTTGGGGCGCGTCGGAGGCCGCGTGGGGCTGAGCGGCGGACCGGACGGGCTCGACAGCGGGGTCGACGGACTCGACGGCGGGGCCGACGCCGCCTCGCGGATCCGACGCGCACGGGCCTCCAGACTGTTGCGCACGTAGGTCAACAGGCCGCGGACCTGCGCGTGCGTCAACACGAGCTGGGCTCGAAGCAGCCCGTCGGGGGTCGTTTCGAGCACCAGGTCGCGCAGCCCGGTGTGCAGGCCCATCGTCCCGAGCGCGATCATGGTCAACGGGTTCTGCAGCGCCGCTTGCTGGCGCTGCTTCAGCGCGAGGAGCGCCGCCTCGGCCTGGGCCGCGTCGGGGAACCGGCCTTCGGACTCGAGCCGCACCCGCTCGCCGGTCAGCGTCACCAGCGCGACCCGCAGCGCCGTCGGGGCGAGCGTCGGCTGACCACGGAGTAGGCGGCGCGCGCCGTCGATCTCGAGTGAGGCCACGGTGTCGGCGGGCATCCACAGCAGCGCCTCGGGGCCGCTCAGCGGGATGGGGGCCGGCGTGACGCCCGCGTCCACGAGCCCCGGCGCGCTCGGGGGCGCGATGGGTGTGGTCTGGCGAGCCTGGGCGAGGGCGAGCACGATGGGCAGGTCCTCGAGCCGCGCGATGGCGAAGTGGCGCTCGTCGAGGAGCGCGACATGGCGGACCACGTCGTCGGGGTTGGGCCACGGCGCGACCGGGCGGCTGTCCACCATGGTCCAGCCGGCGGTGACGCCGCGGGCCTTCGCCAGGGACTGCACGGCGTTGCGGACCAGGGCGGGCCCGGGCACCGCCAGCGCGCCCGCGAGGACCATGCGGGTTTGGCTCAAGCTGGGCGTCGCGATGACCACACGGTCCAGGGCCGTGACGGGATCGACGCCCGCGCCGTCGAGGAGGCGCTGCCAGTCGGGGATCGCCGCGAGGAGCGCGCTGGTCTCGGTCGCGAGCGGTGAGGCGCGGATCGCGGCGAGGTCGAGGCGGAGTGCGATCTGCGCGCCGGCGGGGAGGGCGACGACCCCGGGCGGGGCGGACGCTGCGAGCCCGACGACCGGGGCGGAAGACGGCGCGCCCGCGTCGGCGGCGGGGGCCGCGAGGGCAGCATCGGTCGCGGCCTGGGCGACGAGGACGGCGTCCGGGGTGGACGGAGGCGCGGCCGCGTCCGGGGCGGCCTGGGCGACGACGGCCGCGTCCGGTGCGGAAGGCGGCGCGGCATCGGGCTTCGACGGCGGCGCGGCGTCGGGCTTCGACGGGGGCTCGGCGTCGGGGGGCGGCGCGGCGTCGGGCTTGGACGGGGGCGCGGCGTCGGCGGGCGGCGCGGCGTCCGGCGGCGGCGGCGGCGGGACACCCGCGTCGAGCGGCGGCAGAGGCGTTTCGTCCGGCGGCTCCACTGCGGCGGACGGCTCCGCCGAGGGCGGCTCCGTCGGCGGCGCCGTGACGAGCGTCGTCATCATCGCCTGGTCGAGGCCGAACTCGAGGTCGTCTTCGAGCTCGAGGTCCAGCTCGAGGTCCGGCGGGGCGACCCACGTGTAAGCGAGGTACACCGCCCCGTGCAGGCCGATGGAGCACAGCAGCGCGATGGTCCGGCGGCGACGCGCCGAGAGGTGGGGAGGCTTGGGCGGGGTCACCGTTTGCGAGGTTCTCCGGTTTCGGGCCCGGGCGCCAGACCCCTGCGCGCCCGCCGATTCGCCCGGTCTCTCAGCCGACGAAGGTGCGGAACAGCAGGAACAGCCCGCCGGAGAGCAGCATCGACACGGGCAGCGTGAGCACCCACGCCGCGGCGATTGTGCGCACGGTCGCGACGTTCAGGCCGGACTTCTGCGCCACCATGGTGCCGGCGATGCCCGAGGAGAGCACGTGCGTGGTGCTCACGGGCAGACCCGAGAAGGACGCGAAGCCGATGGCCGAGGCGGCGACGATCTCGGCCGACATGCCCTGGGCGTAGGTCAGGTGGGCCTTGCCGATCTTCTCGCCCACGGTCACGACGATGCGTTTCCACCCCACCATCGTGCCGATGCCGAGCGCCAGCGCGATGGCGACGAGGACCCACGTGGGCGCGTACTCGGTCAACGACCGCAGGTCCTTGCGCGCCGTGTCCAGGGCCTTCTTTTCGTCGGCGTTGAGCCCGAGGTGGCCAGCGTCGACGAGCTTCGCCACGGTGCGGTCGACGAGCAGGATGTCCTGGCGAATCGGGAACCGGGACTCCGCGGGGATCTCGGCCACGCTCCCGCGGCCGTCCAGGCGCTGGCGCACATCGGCGATGAGCGCCCGGGCCTCGGCGACCTGAATGGCCCCGGCGGGGTCCCCGTGCTTCTCGAGCGCCTGCTCGATGTGGGTGGCGCCCTTGAGCGTGCGCTCGAGCGCGGCCCCCGTGCCGTCGACCTGGAGCGCGAAGCCCGCGGGCAGCAGGCCCATCAGGATGAGCATGACCAGCCCCACGCCCTTCTGCCCGTCGTTGGAGCCGTGGGCGAAGCTGACGGCGGTGCAGGTGCCGATGAGCACGGCGCGCGTGCCCCGGGGCGGGGGTGCGTCCCCTTTCGGCGCCTCGACCAGCGCACGGTTCCGGGCGTATCGACGAATCGTCCAGAACAGCAGATACGCCGCGCCGAAGCCGACCATGGGGCTCACGAGCAGCGAGATGCCGATCTCGCCCGCCTTCGTCCAGTTCACGCCGTCCCCGAAGACGTGCCCCGCGGTGAGCGAGTTCGCCACGCCGACCCCCAGAATGGCGCCGATCAACGTGTGCGAGCTCGACGACGGGAGGCCGAAGTACCAGGTGCCGACGTTCCAGATGATCGCGCCGAGCAGGAGCGCGAGGACCATGGCGAGCCCCGCGCCGGGACCACCCGCGACGAGCAGCTCGACGGGCAGCAGTTTCATGATGCCCATGGCGACGCCGATGCCGCCGGCGAAGACGCCGAGGAAGTTGCACACGCCCGAGAGCACGACGGCGACCTTCGGCTTGAGCGAGTTCGTGTAGATGACCGTCGCGACGGCGTTCGCGGTGTCATGGAAGCCGTTCACGAACTCGAAGGCCAACGCCACGAAGAGGCAAATGAACAGGAGGGCTTGCGAGCCCCCACTCAGACCGTTGTCGAAGAGCGCTTCCATGACGGACCTCCCTCAGAGTGCCGGCATGCTCGGGATGCCCCCGCGGACCGTCAATCCACGCGGCTCGTTCCGCGGTCTGATGGCAAAATTGTCACGCAATTGCCATGGCCGCGACCCACTGCCTCGACCCCCTCACGCCCACGGTCGGAAGACGACGGCCGCGCCGGCCGCGATGAGCCCGAAGCCGAGGGTCTGCCAGGTCGGGTTCATCGTGACCGCATCGCAGGGGTCTCCGCGATCGGGCAAGGCACGGCCCTTGCGTAGAGCGATCGCAGCGCCCGTCGATCCGAGACCCGGAGGTCACAATGTCCCGACACCTGCTCCTGCCCGCCGCCGTGCTCACGATGCTCTCGGCGTGCGCCGATGCGCCGAACGCCGCGTACCAGGACACGGTCGACACGCCCCCGGGGCTTCAAGGTCGCACCAAGATCGTGGGTGGGGTCGAAGAGCCCGGGCTGCCGGGCGTGGTGGCGCTCACGGACCCCGCGGCCGGGGGCGTGTTCTGCACCGGGACGCTCATCGCCCCGGAGTGGGTCCTCAGCGCCGCGCACTGTTTCCCGCAGATTCAGGCGGGGCAGGCGGTGGCGTTCGGCGCCGACGGCAACGCGCCCGACGAGCAGATCGAGATCGCGGCGGTCACGAAACATCCGAACTACGACGACCAGGCGCTCACCAACGACGTCGCCGTGGTGCGCCTCTCCCGCGCGGCCGCGGTGGCGCCCATCCCCATGGTGCGCCAGATCGACGCGCAGGGGCAGCTCACGGGCACGCTCGTGGGCTACGGCATGACCGACGCGAGCGGCGCCGGCATCGGCGTGAAGCGGCGGACGGAGGTCGTCTTCGAGCAGTTCGAGCCGACACAGATGACCTACCAGAATCGGGGCACGAGCGCATGCATGGGCGACTCCGGCGGCCCGGCGCTCTTCCCCGACGCCGCCGGCGGCTGGGAGGTCGGCGGCATCACGTCCTTCGGCGACCAGCAGTGTCAGGAGTTCGGCACCTACACCCGCGTGGACGCGTTCCTGCCCTTCATCGAGGGGGTGATGAGCGGCCAGGGCGGCGTGGCGGAGCAGATTCCCGGCGCCGGGGGCCAGAACCCGGGCCAGAACCCCGGGGGTGACCCCGGGCAGAACCCGGGCGGTGACCCCGGGCAGAACCCGGGCGGTGA
This sequence comes from Bradymonadia bacterium, assembly GCA_049318805.1. Classification (GTDB taxonomy): domain Bacteria; phylum Myxococcota_A; class Bradymonadia; order UBA7976; family UBA1532; genus CANLBD01. The sequence goes on along the minus strand of JBMOFP010000034.1, from coordinate 25,557 downwards.
CCCCGGGCAGGGCTGCAACGACGCGGACGGCGACGGCTGGTGCGACGAAGAGGGCGTGCCGGGCCAGAACCCGGGCAACGGCCCCGAGCAGGGCTGCAACGACGCGGACGGCGACGGCTGGTGCGACGAAGAGGGCGCGCCGGGCCAGAACCCGGGCGGTGACCCCGGGCAGGGCTGCGAAGACTGGGACGGCGACGGCTGGTGCGACGAAGAGGGCGCGCCGGGCCAGGACCCGGGCGGCGACCCCGGGCAGGGCTGCGAAGACTGGGACGGCGACGGCTGGTGCGACGAGCAAGGCGGCAACCCCGACCAGGGCGGCGGGTGCGAAGACTGGGACGGCGACGGCTGGTGCGACGAGGACGGCGGCAACGGCGGCCAGGACTGTGCGGACGCCGACGGCGACGGCTGGTGTGACGAGGACGGCGGAGACGGCGGGTGCGAAGACTGGGACGGCGACGGCTGGTGCGACTGAACGGCCGTGACCGCCGCGTCTCAGAGGGTCGTCCGGACACAGCGGTTCGCTCAGCGGGCGGCCAGTTTCAGTCGACCCTCTCAGGGCGGCGGCGGTGAGACGAGGGCGTCACACTCGTCTGGGAGCCGCGGACGCTCGCCGACCGAAGTCTTGTACTTGTCCCGGGCCGCCTGACGGTCGCGGCGCTTCTTTTCGGCGAACCACCAGTCCAGGCCGCCGCAACCGTCGCCCTCGGCGAGGGGCGCCTGAGGCGCGCAACGCGGGCTGTCCGTAGGGCACGCGAGACGGATGTGGAAGTGCTCGTCGTGTCCCCACCAGGGGCGAACGCGACGCAGCCACGCGCGGGCCGCGGGGTCCTTCGGGGCCCGCTCGCACAGCGCCTGCTTCAGCACCGGGTTCACGAACAAACGATCGACGCGCGGATCCATCGCCGCCTCGCGGACCAGGCGAAGCTGCGCCTCCCCGAAGGCGGGCAGGACCTTCATCGCCTTCCGGTCGATCATGGGGACCCAGTAGTCCCCCGGTGCGCGCGCCCCAAGGGCGTAGCCCAAGTCCGCGTCCAGTCCAGACTGGTGGCTCGCGTGCCCGCTGGGGGCCGGCCCGCCCCGCGGCTGACCGAGGTCGCCCACCCGCAGCTCACCCAGGGACTCGGCGTTCACGAAGCCCCCGAGGCGCTGCACGACCTCGATGAGCTGCGGGTGCCCGTAGTACCGGTTGCGCGCGGGTTTCATCACCCGCCAGCCCGGCCCTTCGAGCGGCAGCGTGCTCGCCCCGGCGATGCAGCCGCGGCTGTAGCCGCCGATCGAACGCGGCGGACCGGGCGCCGGCGAGGTGGCCGTCGACCAGGGATCGGTCGCCGCCGCAGGAGACAAGAGCCACACGAGGAGTGGACCGAGCACACCGACCATGCCGATCTGGTAGTCGGGACGGTGGGTCGAGGGCAAGGTCTGCGGTAGGTTTGCGCGATGAGCGCGTCACGCGAAGCCGAGACACCCCCGGTCGAGATTTGGACGGACGGCGCGTGCCGCGGCAATCCGGGGCCTGGAGGCTGGGGCGCGGTGCTCGTGTGGAAGGGGCATCGCCGTGAACTCAGCGGCGGCGAGGCCCAGACGACCAACAATCGGATGGAGCTCACGGGGGCGATCCGTGCGCTCGAGGCGCTGAAGCGACCGACGGCCGTTCGGCTCCGGACCGACTCGCGCTACGTGCTCGACGGCATCGAGAAGTGGATCGTCGGCTGGAAGCGCAACGGCTGGAAGACCAGCAACCGCGCCCCCGTGAAGAACGAGGACCTGTGGCGCGCCCTCGACGCCGCGGCCGGCCCACACCGCATCGAGTGGCTCTGGGTCAAGGGACACGCCGGAGAAGAAGGCAACGAACGCGCGGACGCGCTGGCGAATCTCGGGATCGACGGGCTTCGTTCGGCCGATTGACGCGACCCCGCCGCGGGTCGATGATGCGCGGTCGGGGGGACCGTCGATGTATTTTCCCTTGTTGATCATCTCGGTCGTGCTCCTCGCAGCGGCGGGGGCGTGGATCGTGATCCGGGGGAACCCTGCGCGCCGCGCCGAGCGACGCGCGCGGCTGCACAAGCGCGCCGCACAGTTTCGCTCGGTCCTGGACTCGGTCCCGCCTCGTTACCTCGGCACGGAGGTCTCGCAGTTCCTCTTGAACGAGGTCGCGCTCTGCCACGCCGACATCATCGCGCTCGACCCCGCCAGCAAAGAGGACGAGGTCGCGCTCGACGATGCCCGCAAGGAGATCGCGCGCCTGGGCGAGTCGCCGATCCTGCCGGACTGGAGCCCGAAGAACGAAGAGGAGGCCGTCGAGGTGCGCCGCGCCCTCAGCGCCGCGGTTCGGCTGGTCGAACACATCCAGAGCACCGGCGGACTCACCACGGCCCGTTCGAGGTCTCTCGTACAGCAGCTCAACAACTCCATCGTCCGCGTGCGCCTGGAGTCCTGGATGATGCAAGCGCGGTCCGCCCGGGCCGGGCGTGACCCGCAACGCGAGGTCGCGCTCTGGCGCCGGGCGCTCGAGGAGTTCGACCACCTCCCGAAGAACGACGAGTCCCTCGTGGAGGTCGAGAAGATCCACGCGTATCTCGACCGCGCCCAGGAAGAGCTCAAGGAGAAGCTGCAGAAGGCGAACGCCGAGTCCGCCGCGGCCGCGGCCGCCGTCACCGCCGCCGCGGCCCTCGCCGCCAGCGAACCCCCGCAAGGCTCGACCGGCAACGAACGAGGCGGCCGTGTGATGGGCTCTTCGGGCTGATCGTCCGGTCTCGCGACCGTGGACATGCCCGGCGCATCTGCTCGGCACCTCACCTCACGGCACGCTCGAAAGGCACACCGATGCGACTTCGTTTCCTGGCTCTCCCCGCGCTTCTGACCACGGCGGCCTTCGCCCCGGCAAACGCCGAGGCCCCGAAGGCCGCGCCCGCCGCCCCGGCCCCGCTCGCGCTCGGCGCGCCCGCCCCCGACTTCACCCTCACGGACTCGACCGGCAAGTCGGTCAAGCTCTCGGACCTGAAGGGCAAGACCGTCGTGCTGGAGTGGACGAACCCGGGCTGCCCCTTCGTGAAGCGACACGCCCAGGCCGGCACGATGAAGAAGCTCGCCGAGGCCGCGGGCGACAAGGTCGTGTGGCTCGCCATCGACAGCAGCCACTTCGCGAAGCCCGAAGAGCACGAGAAGTGGCGGACCGAGAACAAGCTCGGCTACGCCTTCCTGGGCGATCCGAGCGGCACGGTCGGCCACGCCTACGGCGCCCGCACCACGCCCCACATGTTCGTGATCGACCCCAAGGGCGCGCTCGCCTTCCGCGGCCCCATCGACGACGATCCGCAAGGCGACAAGCCGGCGCCCCGCAGCTACGTCGGCGAGGCGCTCGCGGCCCTCGCCAGCGGCAAGGCCCCCGCGGTCGCCGAGGCCGAGCCCTACGGCTGCTCGGTCAAGTACGCCAAGAAGTAGGTCGGGCGCCGTCGCGGCTCAGTGCTTGGCCGCGTCCCCCCAGAGGGCCTTCAACCTGCGGTCTCGCCCGCACCCTTCGCGGTAGCTCTGATAGCGCTCGGGGTTCGTTCGATAGAAGTCCTGGTGGTACCCCTCGGCGGGGTAGAACTGCGCCGCCGGGACCACCTCGGTGACGATGGGACCCGGCAGTTTGGCCGTGCTCTCCAGGCGGGCCTTCGAGGCCAGGACCGCGGCCTTCTCCGCATCGTTGGCGTAGAAGACGACCGTCCGGTACTGGCGGCCGCGGTCGCAGAACTGGCCGTCGGCCTGCGTGGGATCCACGTTGTGCCAGTAGGTCTCGAGCAGCGCCTCGTAGGTCACCTTCTTCGGGTCGTAGACCACCTGCACGACCTCGGCGTGACCGGTCCGCCCATGGCCGACCTGGTCGTAGGTCGGATTGGGCTCGGCCCCGCCCGCGTAGCCGCTGACGACGGAGACGACGCCGGGGAGCTTCTCGAAGGGGCCCTCCATGCACCAGAAGCAGCCCCCGGCAAAGACCGCGGACCGCAGGGCGCCGGACGCGAGCTGTGCCTGAACGACGGTCTCGGAGGGGGCCTCGGCCCGGGCCGGCGCGCCGGGCTCGGCCGGCGCCGGACTGCACGCGAGCAGCACGAGCGCCGCGGCCCACGAAGTGAGTGAGAGGGTTCGCATGGGGGTCGTCATCCTGCGGTGAAGAGGAGCGCTGCGCTGTTGATGCAATGCCGCTTGCCGGTGGGCGGCGGGCCGTCGTCGAAGACGTGGCCGAGGTGTCCATCGCACCGCGCGCATCGAAGCTCGTCGCGCTGCATGCCGTAGCTGCGGTCGACGCCCACGACGATGTGACTGTCTCGGACCGCGCGGGTGTAGCTCGGCCACCCGGTGCCCGAGTCGAACTTGTCCTCGCTGGCGTACAGGTCGAGGCCACACCCGGCGCAGCGGTAGATCCCGCGGGCCTTGTGGTCCCAGTAAGCGCCCGTGAACGCGCGCTCGGTGCCGTGGCCCCGCAGGATGTCGTAGGCCTCGGGGGAGAGCTTCTGGCGCCAGGTTTCGGGCGGCGCCGTGTACTTCTCGAGCTTGTCGGGACGGCGCGGCAGGTCCACGGCCGGGGCCGACGCGGGTGCCGTCCGGGGGCCGCCGCCGGGCTGCGCGCGCGCGCAGCTGACCGCCGCGACGGGCACGAGCGCGGTGAGTGTCTGGAGCAGGGTTCGTCGGTTCATTTTCTCGCCTCCGCTCAGTGGATACGCGGCCCGGCGCGTCCGTTACACGAGGATGAGCAACGCGGCCCCGACCATGGACGTGAAGGTCGAGGCCATACCGAAGACCCGGAAGCGGAAGTTCTCCTGAACCTGAGCGACCCCGTAGGCGTGGGAGACGCGCCCCACGAGGAGCACCGCGCACAGCGCGTGAATCCAGCCCGCCGACCCGCCCCCGAGCTCGAACATGAAGATGAGGAGGAGCGTCATCGGGACGTACTCCGCGAAGTTCCCGTGCACACGCGTCGCGCGGAGCAGGCGCTTGTCGCCGCCGTCGCCGAGCGCGATCTTCAGTTGCCCTCGGAGCCGTAGGGCACGGACGCTCAACGCGGAGTAGAACAATGCGAAGACCGCGGCGTAGACGGGCGTCAGATGCATCGGCTGCCTCTCCTTTTCGCTACGCCACGTGGCCTCGCTGCGACAGGATGCGCGCCGTGAGAGACCGGATTCAAAAGGGCGAGGTCGTCGCGCTCGACATCGACGCCTTCGGGGACGGCCCAGATGGACTCGCCCTGGTCGACGGCTACGTGGTCTTCGTGCCCCACGTCCTCCCCGGCGAGCGCGTACGGGTCGAGATCACCTCGGCGGGTCGAAAACACGGGCGCGGCGTCCCCGTCGGCCTCGACCGCGCCTCTCCGGACCGCGTTTCGCCTGGGTGTCGGCACTTCGAGCACTGCGGCGGCTGCCAGCTCCGGCACGTGTCCCGGGGGCGGCAGCTCGAGCTCAAGCGGAGCTGGGTCACCAAGGCCCTCGCCTTCGCGCTCGACGTGCCCGCCGAGTCCCTGCCCGTAGGTCCATGTCTCGGCCCCGAGCAGCTCGACGGGCAGCGCACGAAGATCGCGCTCGCCCTGAGCCCCCCGTTCGGCCGCGCCCCGATGCGCGCCGGCCTGTACGCGCGGCGCTCCAACGACGTCGTTTCCCTCCAGGAGTGCCCCGCCCAAACGGCCCCCGGCACGCACCTCGCCCTCGAGATGGCCCGCGCCGTCCGGGAGCTCGGCGTGGCCATCTACGACGCCCGCACGGGCGCCCCCGGCCTGCGCTCAGTGGTGGTGCGGGATGCACCGGGCACGGGGCAGCGGCTCGCGATCTACGTCGGGACCGAGGGCGTGGCCTCTCTCGGGCGACCACTCATCCGCGCGGCGCGGGCCGCGGGGGCGAGCGTGGTCGCGTACAGCCCGCACCCCGAGCCGGGGCCGATGTTGCTGGGGCAGACCTGCTTGGTGGTCGACGGTCCGGACCGGCTCGAGGAGCGCATCGAAGGGGTGCGCTACGCTCTGTCCCCGGGGGCGTTCTTTCAGACCTCGCGCTGGGGCGCGGCCCACCTGGTGCGCGCGGTGCGCGAGCGGGTCCGGTCGAGTCTGAACGACGACGTGCTCGACCTCTACTGCGGTGTGGGTCTGATCGGCCTCGCCCTCGCGGACCGGGCGCGTCGTGTCTACGGCATCGAGGAGAACCCCGCTGCCGTCGAGGACGCGCGTGCGGGCGCCGCGCTCAACGGGTGGACCCACACGGCGTTCCGCGCCGGTCGCGCCGAACACCTCATCGGCCAGCTGCCCGACGAGGCCCGGATTCGCACGGTGGTCGTGGACCCGCCGCGTGAGGGCTGCGATCCGCGGGTCCTCGCGGCCGTGGCGCAGCGGGTGCGGCCCGAGCGCCTGCTCTATGTCTCGTGTGAGCCGCGCGCCCTTGGTCGGGACGCCGCCGTGCTCCGAGACCTGGGCTGGGGCCTCGTCGAGGCGGCGCCCTTCGACATGTTCCCGCACGCGGCGCACGTCGAGACCCTCGCGGTCTTCGAACCCGTCGCGAAGGCGGCCACGACTCGAAAGCGAGCTGCACGGTGAAAGAGAAGCACGTCCGCATCCGCATCGAGCAGTGCCTCACCCTCGCGGGCGCCTCGAATTGTCCGCGTCGCAAGTTCGGGGCGCTCCTGCTGGACCCGGCGCGCAACGTGGTGCTGATGGACGGCTACAACGGCGGGCCACGGGGCGGTGGGCGCCTCTGCGGTGGGGAGACCTGCCTTCGGGACACACTGCAGGTGCCCTCGGGGACCCGGATGGAGGTGGGCTGCCACCACGCGGAGATGAACGTGGTCTGCAACTGCGCCGCCTCGGGCGTGCGGACCCAGGGCGCGTGGCTGATCGTGACCGGCGAGCCCTGCATGATGTGCGCGAAGCTCCTGCACCACGCGGGCATCACCCGGGTGATCGTCGTGGGCGGTGGCTACGCGGGAGAGAACGGACTCGACTACCTCCGGGCGCACGGGGTCGAGGTCGAGACCGTCGACGGACCTCAGGATCCCCGCATCGCCCGTCCGGACTTCGTCGACACCTGACGACGGACGCGGCGCGCGGCGAGGAGCATGAGCGCGGCGAGGGGGAGCAGCCCTGCGGGCCCCGAGCGCGCCGGGGTCGAAGCGCACGAGAGGCCGCCGCCGCGGGGCTTCAATCCGCTGATGTCGCGGTCCGCCTGCTCGTTGCCGTCGTCGAAGTCACACAGGTCGCCGACGCCGTCTCCGTCGGTGTCCGCCTGGTCGGGATCGGCGCGGTAGGGGCAGAGGTCGAGCGTGTCCGGTACCCCGTCGCCGTCGAGGTCCGGGCCGATGGGGCGGGCCGCGTCGATGTCGGGCCGAGCGAGGTCGGGCACGGAGAGGTCTGGCACGGAGAGGTCGGCCCGCACGACGTCCGGCAAGCCCAGATCCAGCAGGGGCGTGGCGTCCGGTAGGAATCGCCCATCCTGGGGCGACGCGACGTCGAGTGCGGGCGCGGCGTCGTCCGCCGGGGGGGCGGCGTCGTCCGCCGGGGGCGCGGCGTCGTCCGCCGGGGGCGCGGCGTCGATGCGCGGGATCGCGACGTCGCCCACCGGCTCGGCGTCGATGACCCGCACGTCTGGCCGACCCTGGTCGGGCCGCTCGAGGCGGGCGTCGACGGACTGCGCGTCGACGAACTCCGCGTCGACGGACTCAGCATCGACGGACTCCGCATCCTGCGGCGCTGCGTCTCTCCGAATGATCCGAGCGTCGAGCATCATTCGACCCTCGTCGGGCCGCAGGGCCTCGGCGTCCAGCTCGGCATCGACCTCGGCATCGAGCTCGGCGTCGATCTCGGCATCCAGCTCCGGCAGCGCTGCGTCCGGATCGAGGGGCTCACACACGTCGCCGATCGTGTTTCCGTCGACGTCGGCCTGGTCGGGGTTCGGCACGTCGACGCAGTTGTCACACGGGTCGAAGACCCCATCGAGGTCGGCGTCGACGACGGGCAGGGCGCAGCCACAGGGCCCCGGTGAGACGCTGTTGGCGTCCGCTGGGCAGAGGTCGGGACGATTCAAGAATACGACGACCCCGGCCAGGTTCGCGCACGCCACGTCCACGTCCTCGTCACCGTCGACGTCACCGACCGCGCACCGACCCTCGGGGAAGAGATCGAGGCCCGGTGCGCCGCGGGTCGGACGGATGCGCCGCCAGCCGGCGACCTCGTTGAGCCAAACCGCAAAGGTCCCGCCTCCAGAGGCGAACGCGAAGTCCATGCGGTCGTCGGCGTCGAAGTCGGCGGCCTGCACGTTGAGTGCGCTGTCCGCCGGACCACCGATCGACAGCGCCGGCGCGAAGGCGAGCGCACCGAGACCGCGATGCAGCTGGGGGGTCGAGTTGTCGACGGTCGTGAGCAGGTCCGGGACCGCGTCGCCGTCGAAGTCCGCGACCGCCAGCGCCAGCGAGGTGCCGGTCTGCTGCCCGGTCACACGCGCCCGTGGCGCAAACGTCAGGCCCCCGAGGGCTCGAAACACGTCGACCCCCCCGTTCTGCGCGCGCGCGACCACGGCAAGCTCCGGCAGCAGGTCACCGTCGAGGTCCGACGCCGCCATGCGTCCCGGCGCTTGCGGGAAGACGAGCCCCCCGACCTGGGCGTAGTTGGCGCGGGCGTCCTGGTAGACGCGGCTCGCGTTGCCCGGCTGGGAGACGAGGAGCTCGCCGCGGCCGTCTCCGTTCAGGTCGCCGACGCCCAGCTCCCAGGCCCCGTTGCCGAGGGCGCGGTCGAGCACGAAGCCCCCGTGGCCGTCGTTGAGCAGGACCGTCGTCGCTTGATTCGCGTTGCGGCCGGCGACCAGGTCCAGGTCCCCGTCGCCGTCCACGTCCGAAGCCTCGACGACGTCGATCTGGCTGAGGCCGTAGAGTCCCGGCGCGTCGAAGGTGCCGTCGCCCTGGTTGAGGAAGACGCTCAGGTCGGCGTTCGGCGGGTTGTTGCCGGCGGCCACGACGTCGAGGTCGCCATCGCCGTCGAGGTCCCAGAGACCCGCGAAGCTCGCGTTCGGCGCGTTCAGCGTCGAGGCCGCCGACAGCTCGCCGAAGCCCGCCGGCGCCGGGGCCGTGAACTCGTAAACGAGGCCGTGCGCCAGTGGGACACCGACCCCATCGGCGAGTGTCGCGTCCAGCGAGACCTGGACCCGCTCGCCGGCCAGGAAGGGCGCGTCGGGCGTAACGCGCACGGTCGCGTCCTCCACGGTGCCCGTGAACGTGCGCGGGCCCGTCTGCCGCCCGGTCAAGCGCACGGCGTCGAGCGCGTCGTCCCGCAGCAGGTGCGAGAACTCGAGGACGATCTCCGGGCGGCGCGACGCCGCCACGGTCCACGGCGTGGGCGAGACCGACGTGACCTCGAAGACGACGCAGACGCGCCCCGGGGGCACACAGCCCTCGTCGATCTCGGCATCGCAGTCCTCGTCGACGAAGCCCTCGCAGACCTCGACGGCGCCCGGGTACCGCGCGGCGTCCAGCGGCGCGCAGTCGAGGCCGTCCGTGACGAGGTCGTCGTCGTCGTCGAGGTCACAGGCGTCCCCGTCGCCGTCGAGGTCGAGGTCGAGCTGCGCGGTGTTGGCGTCGACCGGGCAGTTGTCCGCGACGTCCGGCACCGTGTCCAGGTCGAGGTCGTTCACGTCCTCGACCTGACATGTGGCGCTGCAACCGTCCCCATCGAGCCGGTCGCCGTCGTCACAGGTCTCGGCGCCCTCGACCTGGTTGTTTCCGCACGTCTCGAGACACACACACGACCCCGCGACGCAGACCGCGTCGGTCGCGCACGCTCCGGCGGGTGGACAGGGCGTGCCCGTCAGCGGGATGAAGGCACACGCGCCGATGCTGGGGTCGAAGGCGTCGGCCGTACACGCCAGGTTGTCGTCACAGACCACGTTCGAGTGCGCACAGCCGTAGTAGGGGTCGCACGCGTCCACGGTCTCGACGAGACCGTCGTCGCAGCCCACGGGGCACGCGTCCACGCAGTCTTCGTCGACGCGCACGTCGCAGTCGTCGTCGACCAGGTTGCAGGCTTCCTGCTGCGCCGCCCCCGGTGCGGGGTAAAGGCAGAGCCACAGCAGCGCTGCGGTCGCGAGGCGCTTCATGCCTCCACCGTCGGCCGGGCCGCCACGAAGCGCAGCGTGTCGCCGGTGCGGACGCTCAGCGCCAACGCCAGGTCCCGTGGCAGGGTCACGACGGGCGTTGCCCCCGGGCGGTCCTCGAGGCGCAAGTGTCCGATCACACAGCGAAAATCGATGCGGTCGTTCGCGATGAGGTAGGTCTCCGGCAGGCCGACCTCGGCGACGATCTCCCCCACCACCGCGACCCGGCTGTGGCGGATCGAGCGGAGCGTGTCTCGCTGGGCGACGTAGAGCGGCCCGCCGTCGAAGATGTCGACCTGGGCGCCGAAACGAAAGCCCTCCTGCTCCAACAGGCGCAGCGCGGGCAGCGTCTCCTCGTGCACCCGCCCGATGCAGGCCTGGGCCTCGGGCAAGAGCATCGGCGTGTAGATCGGGTGCTTCGGCATGAGGTCGGCGATGAAGGTCTTGTCCGCGGCGCTCAGGACGTCGGCGCGCGCGAACTCCATGTCGAAGAAGTGGCGACCGATGGCGTCCCAGAAGGGGCTCCCGCCCTGGGCGTCCAGCACCCCGCGCATCTCGGCGATGACCTGGGTGTCGAAGCGGTCGGGGAAGTTCGCCATGAAGAGGAACCGGGAAAGAGAGAGCAGGCGCCCATTGCCCCCGCGGCGGAACTGCGGGGCCAGAAAGAGGGTCCCGATCTCGCTCGGCCCGCTGTGGGACTTCTCCAGGTGCAGCGTCGGGACCTCGCGCCGGACCCCGAGCGCGGTCGAGGCGTGCACGGTGTCGTGGAGCGCGTAGGTGTAGAACGGCTCGAAGCCGCCGACCTTGGCGAGCAAGCCCGAGGTGCCCGCGAGCGCGCCGGTGCGGAGGTCCTCGAGGACCAGCAGGTAGGCCTCGCCGCCGGGCCGCACAGGCTCCGAAGCGAACGCGTGCAGAGAGCGCTGGACCCTGTCTCGCAACAGCTTCCGGTCCGCGGGCAGGGTCGTGAGCCCCACGCCGGCCGACTCGGCGAGACCGAGCAGGGCGTCGACGTCCTCGAGGCGGGCGGGGCGAACGAGCAGCATCGTCCGCAGTGTATCAGCGCGGCAGCGCGTCGATGAAGGCGCCCATACGATCGATCTCGTCGGCGCAGAGGCCACGGCCCGGCGGCATGTCTCCAAAGCCGCCGCCGACCTCGTGCTGGCGCCCGGCGACCTTGAGCCAGAAGAAGCTCCGCGTCCGGTCCCCGGCCTCGATCAGCGCGACCTCGGGGACCTGCGCCGAGGGCACACCCAGCGTCGCCTCCAGAAACGGCGGGTCCAGGTTGAGGCCCGACTGCCGCTGCTCGCCCATGTGGCAGGCCGCGCACCAGGTCTCGAGGTGCCCTTGCAGCTCTTCGACGGTGTAGGCCGGGCGCTCGCCGGGCGGGCAGACCGCCGTGCCCTCGCACTCGGGGTCACAGCAGTCCACGCGGCCGTCCAGATCGTTGTCGCGGGCGTCGTCGCAGACCTCGGGGACCGGCAGGCAGTGCGCGGCGAGGAAACACTGGGGGTCGTCGCAGTCCGCGAGCCCATCGCCGTCGTCGTCGAGGCCGCTGAGACAGTCTTCGACGGCGGCGTCGACCGGCGGGGCCACCGCATCGGGGCGCGGCGGCGCAGCGTCCATCGGGGCCACGAGCGCATCCAGGGCGCCGTCCAGGCCGGCGTCCATCCGGTCGGCATCGGGCGCCGGCGTCGCGGCGTCGCGCGGCCCCAGGTCGAGGTCCGTCGTCGTTTCGGCGTCGCGGCGCGGCGCGGCGTCTGGGCCTGCGGCGGGCTGAGCGTCTACGGCCGCATCGGGCACCTCGGCGCGGGCCCCGGGCTCCGCCTCGGACGTGCACGCACACACACCCAGCCAGACGGCGAGCGTGCGGGAGCGCAGGCGGCGGCTTTGCGGGGCCATGGTGCGCAGGGTGCCACAGGGGGGGACCTCGAGGCCTTGCAATCCCTCCATGGGTTGCTAGGGTCTCGCGCTTTCGGTGCGGCCGAGGGAGGTCACATGCAGAACCGTTGGGTCGCTCTCACACTCCTCCTGGTCGTCTACCTGCTGAACTTCCTCGACCGGATGCTGATCTTCATCCTCTTCCCGAAGATCAAAGCCGAGATGACGTTCAGCGACTTCGAGCTCGCGCTGCTCGGCTCGACGTCCTTCGTGATCTTCTACACGCTGCTCGGCGTGCCCTTCGGTCGCCTGGCCGACCGCATGTCGCGCACGAAGCTCATCGCCGCGGGCCTCGCGACCTGGAGCCTCTTCTCGGGCCTCACGGGCTTCGCGGACGGCTTCTGGTCGATCTTTCTGTGCCGCGTGATGGTCGGGGTGGGCGAGGCGACCCTCGGACCCGCGGCGATGTCGCTCATCTCGGATTGGTTCGAGCCCCGGCGCCGGGCCACGGTGCAGTCGGTGTTCTCGATGGGCATTCCCCTCGGGGCGGCCGCGGCGTTTTTCCTCGGGAGCTGGATCGGGGAGGCCTACGGCTGGCGCATGGCCTTCTATTGGTTGGGCTTCCCCGGCATCGGGCTCGCCCTGCTGATGCTGACGGTCCCCGAGCCCGCGCGGGGCGCGACCGAGGTCGGCAAAGCGGCGGCCGTGGCCCCGACCGGCGCGCTCCTGGCCGACTTGCGGGCGCTCTTTTCGGTGCCCGCGCTCCGATGGCACTTGTTGGGCTACGCCGGCCTCGCCGTGGCCGGCAACGCCATCTCGATGTGGGTCCCGAAGCTCCTCGCCACGGGCTACGGCGCGCCTCTCCTGCAGATCGGCCAGATCTCCGCGGTCGCCATGGTCGTGGCCGGCGGCCTCGCGACGGGCTTCGGCGGCGCCCTCGCTGACAGTTTTCGGGCGAAGGACCCCGGCGGGCGCATGCGTTTCACGGCGCTGACCGGCCTCGCCACGGCGGGCTTCTGGGTGGTCATGCTGGCGTCCGGCGACTTGACCTGGATGTACGGCGCGCTCTTCGGGCTGGCGGGCATGGGGCTCATTTGGCTCGGCCCCGCGGCCGCCGACGTGCACAGCCTCGTGGGGCCGAACCTGCGCGGCCTCGGCATCGCGGTGTACTACCTGGTCGTGAACCTCGTGGGCTACGGCCTGGCGCCCCCGCTCATCGGGAAGCTCTCGGACGCGCTCGGCAGCGCCACGGACCCGCTCCAGCTCCGCTTCGCGCTCATCATCTGCCCGGTCGCGTGCCTTTTCGCGGCCTTCGCCCTGTCGCGCGGCGCCGCGGCCATGCGCCGGGCCGCGGCCTGAGAGAGCGCGCCTACTCGAAGAGCTGCGTGAAAGGCGGCTGCGTCAACCACGCGCCGCCGTCGACCACCAGCACCGTGCCCGTGATGTAGCTCGCGGCGTCGCTCGCCAGGAAAACCGCGGCGTCCCCGATCTCGTCGATGCGCCCGAAGCGCCCGAGGGGGATCGTCTTCTCGACCCGTGCCTTGGCGTCGCCCGGGGCCAGCCGCGCCATACCCTCGGTGCCGTCGATGGGGCCGGGCGCGATGCAGTTCACACGCACGCCCATGGGCCCCCACTCCACGGCCAGATGCTTCGTGAGTGCGTCGATGGCGGCCTTCGCGCTGCCGGGGTGGGCCTGCAGGGGCGTGCCCCGATAGTGCAGCGTGGCCGAGATGTTGATCACGCAGCCCCCGTGCGTCGCGAGCGCCTTCGTGAAGGCCGCCTTCGTGACGTTGAACGTGCCGAGCGCGTCGATCTCCATCACCGTGCGGAAGGCGTTGTAGGAGAGCGAGGCGGCGGGGGCGAGGAAGTTGCCGGCGGCGCCGTTGACGACGATGTCCAGTCGCCCGAAGCGTTCCAGGGTGCGTTCCACGGCCGCCTCGACCTCGTCGGGGCGTCGCACGTCGGCCGCCACGGCCAGGCAAGAACGCCCGGTCGCCGCCTCGAGCTCCGCGGCGGCCGGCGTGAGCACGTCCAGCTTGCGGCTCGTGATCACGGCGTCGCAGCCGTGACGCATCAGCGCCTCGGTCACGCCTCGGCAGATGCCCGTGCCGCCGCCCGTCACCAGGGCGACGCGGCCCTTCAGGATGTCCTCGCGAAAGATGCTCATGTCCAGTCCTCTCCAGTGTCCGGGGACGATGCCGGCGGTGCCCGGTCCGTTGCCCGCGCAGTTGACGCCCATGCGCCCGTTACGGGACAGTGCCGGAGTTTCGCGCACTCTGGGGAGCCCTCATGCCGCGCTTCGGCCCGACTCATCGAAAGATCCTCGCCACGCTGTCGCTCGCCGCGACCGCTCTGCCTCCGGCGCTTGCCGCAGCCGACGAGTCCGACGAGGCGTGTTACCCGCCCTCGACGAGCATCGGGTGGACGCAGCCGAAGGCCGTGCCCATCTCCGCCGACGGCGCGGTCCGCTGGCCGCTCGACGCGACGATGCGCGTGGCTTACGGCGGTGATTGGTGCCCCGACGACGTTCGCGTCACGGTCGAGCGCAAGGATGACGGCACGGGCATCCCTGCCGAGGTCCGGATTCGCACGCCGCTGGCCACGTTCAAGAACGAGCCGTTTCCCCTCAGCCTCATCGACATCGACCCGATCCCCACGCTCGAGCCCAGCACCGACTACGTGATGACGCTGCGGCCCGAGAACCCCGCGCTCGCGCTCTTCGAGGAGTACGTCATCGAATTCCGCACGTCGCGGCGCGAGATGGACCCGCTCGGGCAGTCGGACTTCGCGGGGATCGCCGGGGTCGAGGGTGAGCGGGACGACGAGCGCTGTTGGGGCAACAAGCTCTTCAAGTTCGCCGACTCCGACGACATGGCGCCGGACCCCCCGTGCGCCCGCGAGCGGCGGCTCGAGCTGCGTGTGGCCTACCAGCCCATCGACAGCGCCTACGCGACCTACGGCATCTACCACACCCGCTCCGTCCCCCTGGACGAAGAGGGCAACCCCAAGCTCGACGACCCGACCATCAATGAAGAGCCGGCGCTGATCGGCTTCGAGGCGGGCTCGTCGGACCAGGGCGCCGGCCTGCCGCTGCGCCGCACGCCGGTCACGCTCCCCTACATGGCGCTGCCCCGTCGCGAGTGTTTCGCCGTGGTGGTGGTGGACGAGTGGGGCCGCGACGTCCAGGACCTCTCCAACGAGGCGTGCATCGACATCCCCGTCCTCGAGCCCTGCCCGCAGCCCAACGGCATGATGCAGGCCTACCCGCCGCCGAACCCCTTCGACCTCCGCACGCCGGTCGACGGCCAGGCCTGTGACGACGTCTGCCTCAACGACGGCGATTGCGCGAGCCATGAGCCCGGTGAGGCGCCCGTCGGCGGCTCCGGCGGCGGTGGCGGTGAAGGCGGCGCGGGCGGCGGCGAGCCCGGTGGCGATGCCGATGGCGGTGTCGGCGGTGCCGACGGCGGGACCGGCGGCACGGCGTCCAAGGGCGGCAGCAGCGGCTGCACGACCCGCCCCGGGTCACTCCCGAGCTCGAACCTCGCGCTCGTGGCGGGGCTCTCGTCGCTCCTGCTGGGGCTGCGCCGTCGACGCACGCGCGGCTGAGGAGACATGGGCGCACCCACCGTCGAAGCGCGCGTCCTGCGCGGTTTTCGCGACTACCTGCCGGATGTGATGCTGCCTCGGCAGCGCATGCTCGACCAGGTCGCCGCAGCGTTCGAATCCTACGGCTTCGCGCCGATCAGCACGCCCGCGCTGGAGTACGCCGAGTGCCTGCTCGGCAAGTACGGCGACGAGGGCGACAAGCTCCTGTACCGCTTCCGGGACAACGGCGACCGGGACGTGGCGCTGCGCTACGACCTCACGGTGCCGCTGGCCCGGCTCATGGGCATGAATCGGGACCTGCCCCGGCCGTTCAAGCGCTACCACATCGCCCCGGTCTGGCGCGCCGAGACCCCGGGACGCGGGCGCTTTCGCGAGTTCACCCAGTGTGACGTCGACATCGTCGGCGCCGACTCGCTTTTGGCCGACGCCGAGTGCATGGCCGTCGGCGCCACGGTGCTCCGCGCGCTCGGGGTCCAGCGGTTCCAGATTCGGATCAACAACCGCAAGCTGCTCACGGCCCTGCTCGACCGGCTCCAGGTCGAGGGGGACGCCGCGCTCGCGGTGCTGCGCACCGTCGACAAGCTCCCGAAGCTCGGCGAGGCCGCGACCCGCGACCTGCTCCGCGACGAGAACGGCCTCGCGCCCGCGGCCATCGACACCGTCTTCGACTTCCTGGCGCTGAAGGCCGAGGTCCCCGGCACGCTCGAGGCGTTCTTCGAGGGGCACGCCGTCGGGCTCCAGGGCGCGAGCGAGCTGCGCACGGTGCTCGACGCGGCCGCCGAGCAGGGGTGCGGCGACTGCGTGGCCGTCGACCTGTCCATCGCCCGGGGGCTCGACTACTACACCGGCACCATCTACGAGACTTTCCTGCTCGACCTCGAGGCCATCGGCTCCGTGATGTCCGGCGGCCGCTACGACACGCTGCTCGGCATCTTCACCGGCGAGGCGATCCCGGCGGTCGGCATCAGCCTCGGCGTCGACCGCCTCTTCTACGGCTTACAGGAGCTGGGCCTCGTGGCCTCGCGCTCGAGCCCGACGCAGGTACTCGTCACGGTCTTCGACGACACCGTGCGCGCGCGCAGCTACGCCATCGCGCAGACCTTGCGGAGCGCGGGTTTCAGCGTCGAGGTCTTCCTGGGCGCGGGCAAGCTCAAGAAGCAGTTCACCTACGCGGACCGCAAGCAGATCCCGTGGGTGGTCGTGGCGGGGCCCGACGAGCTCGCGCGCGACGAGGCCACCTTGAAGAACCTACGCACCGGGGAGCAGCACGTCCTGCCCATCGACACGCTGGCGGAGCGGCTGCGTCAGCCCTGAACGCCGCGCTTCGGGCCCACGAGTGTGTAGAGCACGGCCCGCGCGACCTCGTCCCCCTTGCCGTCGCGCAGGGAGACGCTGACCTCGTACTCCTTGCGTGCGCTCGACGGAATCTCCGGGCACGTGCCCAGCCCGGTGATCGGGCCGCGCGCCTTCTTCACGTAGTCGAGCTTCATGCCCGAGACGATGAAGCGCGCATCCGTCGGCAGTGAGTAGCCCAGCGCCAGGTTCCCCGCCATTTCGGCGAGGTTCGCCAGAGCGATGGCGTGCACGCTGTTCAGGTGGTTCCGCAACGGCGCCCGGTCCGGCATGACCACCCGCGCGAAGCCCACCTGGAGCGTCTCGACGCGCGCCTTGATCGAGCCGGTGTAGGGGGCCAGTCGGCCGACGAGGACGGAGAAGACGCGTTTGCCGCCGGGCACGTCGACGAGGCGGTCCCAGGCTTCCCGAAGCACGTTGTGGCTCGGGTCTTCGAGGTCGGGGAGGAGTCGCATGGGCGCAGCATGAACGTTTGGCCGCTGGTCCGGAAGTCGCGCGTCGCAGCGCCCCGCCGTAGCATCCCCCGTGTGAACCTGCGCTCGCTCTCGCTGCTCGCCGGCGCCACCGTGCTCGGCGTCTTCTCGGCCGCGCTGGCGCTGCGCCTCCGCACGGGGGCCTCGCTGCCGCTCCTCGCGGCCGGCGGCCTGCACGTTTTCCTCGCGGGCATGGTCTGGCTCGGACTCGCCCTGGTCCAGATGCTCCAGAGGCCCAACGATCCCGCCGTCCGGTGGTTCGCGGTCGCCGGGCTGGGGCACGCGCTCGCGCTCACGACCGCCGCGGTCGAGCCCTGGTCGCTCGGCCCCCTCTGGACGGCACTCGTGCTCCTCGGCTGGTGCGCCGGCGCGGCCGCGCTCGTGGGTCTCGTGGCGCAGCTCGCACCCGCCGCCCGAGGACCGTCGCTGCTTTGCCTCGCCGTGACGCCGGCCGTCGCGACCTTCGCGGTCGGTGGTCTCGAGCGCTGGGCCCTGGGCCTGGTGGTCGGTCTGCCCGTCGCCGCCCTCGGCGCGACGCTCGTCACCCGCCTTCGAGCGCCGGACCTCGTGGTCCGGCAGCAGTCCACGTGGCTGGCGTCGGGCCTCGGCCTCTACGCCGCGAGCACGTTCGTCGCGGTGGTCGCTCGCGTTCACCTCGGTGCATCCGAGTGGGTGGGCGACCTCGCCGTGCTCGCCTCCGTCGCCGCGCCGGTCGCCGTGACCTGGGCGCTGCAGCGGACGCGCCTCCTCGAGGCCGGTCGGAGCCTCGTGGACCTCGCCATGGGCACTCTGCTGGTCGCGCTCGCGCTCGCGCTCACGGCGCGCGGCTACGAGGCCTGGGCGGACCTCGCCGCGCCGCGCACGTTGGCGCTCACGGCGGCCCTCGGCGCGCTGCTCGTGGCTCTGGCGCTCCGGGGGCGCTCGACCTTGACCGCTGCGCTCCAGACGCGGCTCTTCCCGGCCCGCGCGCGCCGCGCCGAGGCCCTCGACGCACTGGCCTCCCTCGCCGACGACGGCCCCCCCGCCCGGTTCGCGGAGCGTTGTGCCCGTAGGCTCCCGGAGGTCGTCGGGGCGACGGACGCCCGTTTCTGGTGGACGGAGCGCGAAGGGGTCCTGGCCGGCGTCGACCGCGACGGACTCGGCTCGACGGCCCGACTCCCGGTCCCCGGTCGGCTCTGGACGCTGCTCACCGCGTTCGGCGCGCCCATGATGCGCGACGACCTGGCGTCGGTGCCCTTCGAAGCCGCTGAGCTGGCCTGGCTGGACTCCCCCGCGCGGGCCACGCTCTTTGTGCCCTTCGTCCACGGCAACACGCTCGTGGGGGTGTTGACGCTCGGGCCGGGCTCCGGGGGCTCCGCGACCGAGGTGCCACAGGCCCTGGCCGCCTTCGCCGACACGGTCGCGCCTCGGCTCGCGGCGCGGGTCGCGGTGGCGCGGGCCGAGGCGGTCGGACGCCTGCGGGAGCGTGTCGCCACGCTGCGCTCCACGGAGCTCCAGGCGGCCAGCGCCCACGCCTTCTCGACCTCGCTCCAGCGCGTCGCCGGGCACCTCCGCCTGCGCGCGGCCACGGGCCTCGACGACGCGCCGGAAGCGGGACGCGCGCTGGCCCGGCTCGAGGAGTTGCTCGGGGTGCTGGCCACGTGGGACGTGCCCCGGCGCGCCCGACCGACGGCGCTTCGACCCTCCATCGACGACGCGCTGCGACTTCTGGGCGAGGACCTCGACCGGGCCCGTGTCGAGGTCCTCGTCGATCCGTCCGTCGACGCGCTGCACGTCCAGGGCGAGCCGGAGCCCCTGCTTTTGCTCTTCATCGACCTGCTCCAGGACAGCGAGCGCGCGCTCGCGGACTTCCCCGGCCCGCGCCGCCTCGAGCTCTCTCGGCGTGTCCTCGACCGCAACGGCCGCGTAGGACTCACGCTCCGCGACACGGGTCATGCGCGCGGAGCGCTCCGGGAGGCCCGCTTCGAGCGTGTCCTGGCCAGACTCTTCGGCACCGTGACCGCCGAGGTCGGCGACGACGGCGGCCACGTCGTCGTGCTGACGTTCCCGTGGGCGCCCCCGCCGGCGTAGCGGCTCGGAGGGTCGACCGAAAGCGACACCGATCGCGCAGCCGGTGGACGATTTCGGGCGACCAACCCGGACCAATCAGGCGTAGCGTGCGTGCGTGATCTCGACGTTCACGGCACCGACGGTCTCGCGCGATCTGGTCGTGCACCTGGAGCTTCGCCGGCCCGCGCTGCTCGAGGCGGCGTCGACCCAGTCGCCGGAGGCCCTCGACGCGGCGATTCGTGCCGAGCTGCGCGCTGCGCTGGAGCCGGTGCGCCGGCAGTACGCCGAGACGGGCCTGCCGTTGCGGTACTTCGAGGCGCTGGAGTCGGAGCTGCTCGCGTCGCTGCCGGCCCGGTGGCGGCAGGTCGCCGCACCCTTCACGGCCCTGGAGCGGCGGGCCTTCGGACTGTGGCGCGACGGCGACCTCGTGGCGCGCCTCGTCTACACCTTCGTGGGTCTGCTCGTCGGCGCCTTCATCTGGTGGGCGCCGTTCATCCCCATTTGGGAGAAATGGCTGCCCGGTGCGATGGCCTTCGGCGGCTGGTGGGTCCCCGACCTGCAGACCTGGTGGCTGCGGCGCAGATACGCCCGCGCACTCGGCCAGATTGTGCAAGCCTACGCGGGCGCGCAGCGCCAGTTGGACCGCAGCGTGACGTCCGAAGACCTCCTCACAGAGGCACCCAAGAGGCAGATCGACCATGAGCGCGAGCATTGAACCGGATACCGGCGGTGGCCTGAAGTCCCTGGGCGTGGCGCTGCTCAGGGGCATCGGACACATCTTTCGTTTCATCTTCGGCCGCAAGACGATCTGGATCCCGGCGGCCGTCGCGCTGGCCGCACTCCTGGTTTACGCGTCGTGCACCTTCTACGTGCCGCCCGGGCGCGCGGGGCTGCTCCAGAACATCTACGGGGCCGACGCGGGCATCGAGCCGGAGCCGTATCGGACCGGGCTGCACTTCGTGAACCCGTTCACGGGTCGGATGCACCTCTTCGAGGTCGACCTGCAGATGCTGAATTTCAGCGACTCGTCGAGCGAGGCCTCCGATGCGATCCGCTCCGCCGCGGGCATCAAGATCCAGACGAGCGACGGCTACCAGGTCCAGCTCGACGTCTCGGTGCTCTACCGCGTCACCGACCCCTACAAGGTCTTCACCGAGGCCGGCCCCGGGCGCGCCTTCGAGGACCGCATCGTCATCCCGCGCGCCGACCGCATCCTGCGCAAGACCCTGGGGGAGCTGAACGCCGAGGAGTTCTACCAGGGGCCACGCCGCATCGAGAAGTCGACCCTCGCGCACCAGGAGCTCAAGGCCGACCTCGCGAGCGCGGGCCTCGAGGTCGACGCCGTGCTCGTGCGCCGCTACGCCTACGACCAGAAGTATCAGGAGATCATCGAGAGCCGGAAGATCAAGGACCAGACCGTCTTCCTGCGTCAGGCCGAGGCGAAGGCGGCCATCGAGGAGCGCAAGCGCGACACCATCGTGAGCGAAGGGCGCGCGAACGTGACCGTCGAGCTCTCGCGGGGGGAGTCCGAGGTCAAGAAGCTCGTGGCCGATGCGGACCTGTACCGGCGTACGCGCATGGCCGAGGGGCGCCTGCTCACGCAGTTGGCCGAGGCCAAGGGCACGCAGCTCGAGAACACGGCGCTCCAGGGCACGGGCTCGGAGAACATGGTCGGGCTTCGGATGGCCGAGGTGCTCGCGGGGCTCAAGGTGCTGGTGCTCCCGACGGACGGTGAGAACGGGCTCAACCCGTTGGACCTCGGCAGCGTGCTCCGAAAGTTCGAGGTCAAGTGATGCGCCGCTCTCTGCTGTGGGGACTGTGTGTGGCCGCGCTCACCTCGGGCTGTGTGTCGCGCTCGACCGACGAGACCGAGGTGGGCGTGCTCGTCTGCAAGGTCTCGCTGGGGTGCCCCACGCTGGGCATCCAGGCCCAGGTCTACCCCCCGGGCTCCACGACCTTCTTCGCGCCGTGGATTCGGGACTGGTTCGTCTTCGACACGAAGATTCAGAACCTCGAGATGGTCCTCGCCACGGGGAAAGGCGACCGCGAGGACCGGGACGACGTGCTCTTCAAGACCACAGACGGCGCCGACGTCTCCATGGACGTGACGGTGGTGTGGGGCATCCAGGCGGCGCAGGCCCCGTTCGTGCTCGAGAACGTGGCGCACGACACCGACGGCGTGAAGGAGAAGCTGGTGCGCCCCATGGCGCGCACGCTCATCCGGGACGTGCTCAACTCGCTGGACTCCGAGAGCATCTACAACGCCGACCGGCGCTTCGCCGCGTCGGACGAGGCCCAGAAGAAGCTCGCGGCGGCGCTCTCGCCCTACGGCGTCATGGTCTCGCAGGTCATCCTGCACGAGCACCGCTTCACCCCCGAGTACGAGAAGATCATCCACGACCGCAAGCTCGCGGAGCAGCGGGCCGAGCAGCTCAAGAGCGAGGCCGAGGCGGCGACCCAGGAGGCGCTGCGCGACCTCGAGGCTGCGCGCGGCAAGGTCGCGTCGGACATGGCGGGGGCCCAGGGGCAGCTCGACAAGTCGAAGCTCGAGGCCGACGCCTTCCACTACGAGCAGTCGAAGAACGCCGAGGCCATCGTGGCTGAGAGCGAGGCCGAGGCGCAGGCCATCGCGAAGCGCAACGAGGCCCTCCGAGGCGCGGGCGGACGCGCGATGGTCAAGCTGAAGATCGCGGACGCGCTCGTCGGCAAGCCCATCGTGCTGGTGCCCGGGGGCGGGAGCGGGGGCGTGCAGCGGCTCGACGTGAACAAGCTCATCGAGCGCATGCTCATGGAGACGGGCGCCGCAGCAGACGCTCCGGCGCCTTGATCTCGCTCCAGTTGACATAAATTCTTCATTCGGTGAGCTTGCCGTCTCGCAATTAACGGCAGATGGAGCAAGTTCCCCATGTCGATCCAGATCAAGAACTTCCTCGAGATGACCTACGACGAGCTCGAGGAGAAGAACCTCGAGCTGAAGCAGGCGCAGAAGGACCGCGCGCCCGAGGAGCAGGTCAAGGAGCGGGTGCTCAAGTTCCTGAGCGACACCAAGGCGCTCAAGGCGGTGACCCTCGGCTTCTCGGACCTCGAGGGCCGCTTCCACATGATCGACTACGACAAGAAGTTCCTGCTCGGGTCGTACAACAACCTCACCTTCGACGGCTCCTCGATCCGCGGCTTCAGCGTGGTCAAGGAGTCGGACCTGCGGCTCGACATCGACTGGGGCACGTTCCGGTTCCTGCCCAGCGACGTCTTCGGCCCCGGGAAGGTCTTCGTCTTCGCGTCCATTCGCGACCGGGACGGCTCGGCCTATGCGTCGGACCTGCGCGGCAAGCTCAAGGACCTGTGCGCCGCGCTGCACACCAAGAGCAAGCTGACGGCGTTCGCGGCGGTGGAGATCGAGGGCTTCTTGTTCGAGGGCATCAACGCCGAGCAGACCTACAGCTCCCGCGAGGGCTTCAAGTTCGTGAACGGCGGCGGCTACTACAACTCGCTGCCGAAGGACCCGCTGAAGCTCTTCATCGACAAGTTCGCCGAGGCCCAGCGGGCGCTCGGCTTCGAGAACGAGAAGGACCACCCCGAGGTCGCGCCCTCTCAGTTCGAGCTCAATTACTCGTATTGCGACGCGCTGATCGCCGCCGACCAGATCCAGCTCTACAAGCTGCTCGCGCGCCAGATCGCCAACGACATGGGCAAGACCGCGTGTTTCCTGCCGAAGCCCGTGGCCGGCATCAACGGCAGCGGCATGCACACGAACGTCTCGCTCGCCAAGGGCGGCAAAAACCTGTTCTACGACAAGAAGGGGCAGGACAACCTCTCGGCGATGGGCTGGGAGTTCGTCGACCGCGTGCTCAACAACGCGAACGACATCTGCCTGATCATGAACCCCAGCGTGAACGCCTACCGCCGACTCGACCCGGCCTACGAGGCGCCGAACCAGATCAAGTCGTCGGCCGTGGACCGCACGTCCATGGTCCGCATCCCCCTCGGGAACGAGAAGACGGCGCGTATCGAGGTCCGCACGGTCGCGCCCGATGCCAACCCCTATCTGACGTTCTTCGCCATCTTCAAGACGGGCCTCGAGGGGCCGATGACCGAGACCCTCGACAGCGAGACCCGGCGCACCCGCACCCGCTTCTTGCCGGACAACATCTACGACGCCATGCGCCACTTCAAGTCGAGCGCCTGGGCCAAGGAGATGCTGGGTGAGGACAACCACGACAAGTACCTCGGACTCAAGAAGTCCCAGGCGGGGCGCTGCCCGATGGAGCTCGGCTCGATCGTGAAGACCGAGGAGATCCTGTTCCACCACGAGGTCACGAACCAGTCCATCTGGAAGCGGTTCTGACAGGGCCTCGGGGTCAGCCGTCGGCCTCCGCGCGCTCCGCCTTCGAGGGTCCGAGCACGCTGGCAAACGGCACACCGAGCGCGGCCTCTTCGGCGCTCCGCGCCTGGGCGAGGCGGGCCTCGAGGGCGGCCATGTTCGGCGCCGCCGGCAGGTCGCCGGGACGCACACCGCGGGCCTCCGTGAGCCCGTAGAGCTCGGCGAGCGTGACCTGGTCGAGGGCCTTGCCGGGCACGACCTCGAGGGAGGCGTCCGCGTTCTCGACGACGAGCACGTATCCGGTCTCCCGCAGAACGTGAATCACAGGGAGCACGACGTCCGTCGGCAGGTCGAGCTGCTCCGAGAGCTGTTCGACACGGACGCCGCCGCCCTGCGTGTGGAACTTCGCGGCGATCTCGGCGAAGACCCGCGCCGTCAGGTAGCCGTTGGGCCGTGAGCGGTCGCCGACACGCCGCGCGCCGTGGCGCGAACGGACCTCCTCGGCCACGTCGCGTCGGTTCTGCACGAAGTAGCCGACCTGGGCGCCGACGAGCACCACGACCCAAAGGATGTAGATCCACAAGAAGAAGACCGGCACGAGCGCGAAGGAGCCGTAGATCTGGGCGCTCGACGAGCCGGAGTAGATCTGGGTGATGTAGGTGTTGAAGCCGAACTTCGCCAGGTCGAAGGCGAGGCCCGCCACAGCGCCGCTGATGAGCGCTGAGCGCCAGTGCACCCGCGTGTGGGGCATGAGCTTGTACAGCAGGGTCAGGGCGAGGGACTCGAGCGCCCAGCTCAAGCCGACGCGGAAGACCTCGAGGCCGGCCGTCAGCTCCTGAAGGTCGCTGCCCACCTTCTGCATGACGTAGACGGCGACGCCGATGAGCGCCGGGGAAAGTGTGACGATCGCATAGAACGTGGTCACGCGACGGTGGAACGGGCGCTCGCCGGGCGCCCGCCAGATGCGGTTGAAGGTCTTCTCGATGGACAGGAACAGCGAGACGGCCGTGACGATCAAAAACGAAAAGCCGATGAGCCCGAGCGCACCGGACTTGGCGCGCTCGACGAAGTCCTCGATGAACTTCACGACGTCCGTCACGCTGTCGGCGAGGAAGGTCTTGAGCAGCATGTCGCGCACGGCGCTGCCCATCTCCTCGCTGGGCGTGAAGACCCGAAAGACCGCGAAGAACACGGTCATCAGCGGCACGAGGCTCAGGATGGTCGTGTAGGCCAGCGCCGAGGCCGCGCCGAGGCACTGGTCCTCGATGAGGTGGTCGACCAGGTCGAGGAGCCAAAGGCCGCCGCGAACCCAGTGGGGGGTGGGTCCGTCGGGGCGGACACGGTCCTCGAGGAAAGTGCGGACGCGGGGGAGAAACGCCATGGCTTTACCAGTTGCTCAGGCCGCCGAGGTTGTAGACACGCTGGAAGCCGTGGCGGGTCAGGGTGCGAAGCGCCTGCGCGCTTCGGACGCCGCTCTGGCAGTAGACGACGATGGGCCGTTCAGGGGGGCCGAGCTCTCGTGACCGCTGCTCGAGCTCGTGGAGCGGCACATGAACGGCCCCGTCCAGGTGCCCGGCCTGGAACTCGCCGATGGAGCGCACGTCGAGCAGAAGCGCGCCCTCGGCGACGAGCCGACGTGCCTCGAGACCGTTGGTGTTGCCGCCGCGGACCCAGAGGAACGCCGCGACGACCATGATGAGCATGATCCAGGGCAACCAGGTTGGCATCCGGTCCTCCTCGCGCCCGGGGGAGTGTGCGCTCATCGCGGTCGCGGGTCACGTTC
>JBMOFP010000033.1:0-39561 GCA_049318805.1 Bradymonadia bacterium | reverse complement strand
CGCGGCGACGGCCAGGGTCAGGGCAGAGAGGACGGTCTGGGTCGGCATGGGCGCACTGTGCCCAAGGCGACCGCCGGGCTCAAACCTTCTCGAAGTAGGTCTCGCCCGTCTCGGCCATCTTGCGGAGCGCGGCGTTGGGCGCATAACGCGCGCCGTGCCGCCCGGCGAGTCGGTCGAGGACCTCCACGGCGCGGCGCTGCCCGAAGCGGTCGAGGTACGCGAGCGGACCGCCCGTGTTGGGCGCGAAGCCCACGCCGAAGAGCGCGCCGACCTCGGCGTCGCGCGCGTTGCGGAGGATGCCCTCCTCCATGCAGCGCGCCGCCTCGAGCGCCTGCACGAGCATGAGTCGGTCCCGGATCGCCTCGAGGCCCGTCTCGTCGGCGGCGGGCTTGCCCTCGGCGAGGCCGGCGAGGCCGCTCCACAGACGCCGGGGCTTGGCGCTGTAGTCGTAGAAGCCCTGCCCGGCCGACTTGCCGCCCCGGCCCATCTCGGCGAGCTTCCGCACGATCCGAAGCCCCGCGCTGTCCATCTTCTCGCCGGTGTACCGCTCGCGCGCACCCACGGCGTGGGCGGCGAGCGTGAGGGTCACCTCGTCGAAGACCTTGAGCGGCGAGACCACCATGCCGGCGCTGCGCGCGGCGTACTCCACGAGCACCGGGTCGTGCCCCTGAGCCACGAGCTCCGCCGCCTCCATCACGTAGGCCGTGAAGACCCGCGTCGTGTAGAAGCCGTAGCCGTCGTTGACCACGATGGACGTCTTCTTGATGTCGCGGCAGAACGCGAGCGCGCGGGCCAGGGTCTCGTCGCTCGTCTCCTTGCCGAGGATCACCTCGACGAGCGGCATCTGCTCGACCGGCGAGAAGAAGTGGAGCCCGATGAAGGTCTTCGGGTCATTCCACGCCTTCGCGAGGTCCGTGATCGGGATCGCCGAGGTGTTCGACGCCCAGTGCGCCTGCGGCCCCAGCACGGCCTGGACCTCGCGGGTCACGCGGTGCTTGAGCTCGATGTCCTCGAAAACGGCCTCGATGACGAGGTCGCAGGGCGCGAGGTCGGCGGTCTCCAGCGTCGGCCGGATGCGGCCGAGCAGGGCGGCTTTCTCCTCGGCCGACGCGCGCTTCGCGTGCTGCTCGATCTGCGCCTTGCAGTGCGCCATGCCGCGGTCGAGCGCGTCTTGCTTCACATCCTTCAGCACGACCTCGTAGCCGCGCTGCGCCGCCAGAAACGCGATGCCCGCGCCCATCATGCCGGCGCCCAGCACGCCGATGGTGCGGTAGCCGCTCTTCTCGACGCGGGGCAGGCCGTCCTGCTTCTCCACGGCGCTCTTGTGGAAGAAGAGCGTGCGGACCATGTCCTTGGACTGGTCCCCGGTGGCCAACTGGACGAAGTAGCGCGCTTCGATCTGCACCCCGGCGTCGAAGGTCACGCGTGTGCCGTCGTAGACCGCGCCGAGGATCGCGCTCGGCGCGAGATACGCGCCCGCGGTCTTCTTCGCGAGCATCGCGCCGCCGGCCATGAACATCTGCCGCATGTCCGGTGAGTCCGGGTGACCGCCGGGGAAGACGAAGTCCGCCTTGTCCCAGGGCTGCCGCGCGTTCGGGTTCTTCTCGATGAACGCGAGCGCCTGCGCCCGCAGCGACTCGGGCGAGTCCGCGAGGGCGTCCACGAGCCCCTGCGCCTGGGCGTTCGGCGCTCGCACGATCTTGCCTTCGGCCATCAGCATGAGCGCTGCCTGGATGCCGATGAGTCGGGGCAGGCGCTGCGTGCCGCCCCCGCCGGGGATGAGCCCCAGGCTCACCTCAGGCAGCCCGAGCTGAATGCCCGGCTGGTCGAGCGCGATGCGGTGGTGGCACGCGAGCGCGAGCTCGTAGCCGCCGCCCAGGGCCGAGCCCGTGAGCGCCGCGACCACGGGCTTGCCGCACGTCTCGAGCTTGCGCAGCAGGGCGTCGAGCCCCTGCACCGCCTCGTAGACCTGCTTCGGATCCCGCGCGCGGTACACGAACTCCAGGTCGGCCCCGACGCAGAAGTCCTTGTGCCCCGTGGCGATGATGATGCCCTTCAGCCCCGGCTGGGCGAGGGCCTCGGTGAGAATCCGGTCGAGCCCCTGCCCGAACTCGGGGTTGATCTTGTTGGCGCGGCCCTCCATCTGCAGGACGAGGGTCGCGACACCAGTCGAAGCGTCGAAATCACAGCGCATGTGTCGTCCTCCTCAGACCCGCTCGATGATGGTCGCGATGCCCATGCCGCCGCCGATGCACAGCGTGACGAGGCCCACGTTCAGGTCGCGGCGCTCGAGCTCGTCGAGCACCGTGCCCAGGAGCACCGCCCCCGTCGCCCCGAGCGGATGCCCGAGCGCGATGGCGCCGCCGTTCACGTTGATCTTCTCGTGCGGCACCTCGAGGGCCTGCGCGAAGAAGAGGGGCACCGCGGCGAAGGCCTCGTTCACCTCGAAGAGGTCGATGTCGCCGATGGACATGCCGGCCTTCTTCAGCGCCTTGCGGGTCGCGGCGACGGGCTCCGCGAGCATGAGCACGGGCTCGCCCCCGATGGAGACGGCGGCGCGGATGCGCGCGCGGGGCTTGCGGCCCAGGGTCTCCCCGGCGGCGCGGCTGCCGATCAGCACGGCGGCCGAGCCGTCCACGATGCCGCTCGAGTTGCCGGGCGTGTGAATGTGTCGGATGTGCTCGACCTGCGGATAGCGCTTGCGGGTCAGGTCATCGAAGCCGAACTGCTCGCCGAGCGCCTCGAAGGCGGGCTTGAGCTTCGTGAGGCCCTCGAGCGTGGTGTCGGGGCGCAGGTACTCGTCGCGCTCGAGAATCGGCGTGCCGTTCGGGTTCTGCGGATCCGGCACGGCCACGACGCTGCGGTCGAAGTACTTGCGCTCCCAGGCGTCGGCCGCGTTCTTCTGGCTGCGGAGGGCGAAGGCGTCGGCGTCCGCGCGGGTGATGCCGTTGAGGGTCGCCAGCAGGTCCGCCGAGATGCCCTGGGGCACCATGCCGTAGCGGGACTCCATCATCGGGTCCCACAGCGCGCCGCCGTCCGAGCCCATGGGGACCCGGCTCATGCTCTCCACACCGCCGCCGATGCCGAGCTCGATGTAGCCGGAGGCGACCTTGGCCGCGACCTCGTTGATGGCCTCGAGGCCCGAGCCGCAGAAGCGGTTCGTCGTCGCGGCGGGCACGGACTCGTCGAGCCCTGCGATGAGCACGCCGGACCGCGCGATGCACGAGCCCTGCTCGCCCGTCTGGGTCACACAACCGACGCTCACGTCCTCGATCAGCGCGGAGCGGCCGTTCTCCCACAGCCCGTTGCGGCGCGCGACGGCCGCGAGGCTCACGGCGAGCAGCTCGACCGCCTTGATCGTGTAGAGGGAACCGTTCTGCTTGCCTCGACCGCGCGGCGTTCGGACCGCGTCGTAGATGTACGCTCCGTCACTCATCGGCTTGCTCCCGGGCGACCGCCCGCTGGTTTGGTGAGCATGCTAAGTAAGTGCGCGTCACCGTGCAAGGGGACCGTTCGGGTGCGCGTCATGCAAGTACCTCGGGCCTGAAGCTCGTTTCGTTTCGTCCTGTCCTCGACGCCGAGGGCTGCGTTCCGCCTCCTCGGCGTAGGGCAAGGCTACGCCTTCTTCGTCGCGCCTTGCCCTCGACGCCGATGACTCGGCCGATTCCGAAACAAAGTTGGGGCCCGCGGTACTAGCATCCGCCCGTGTCGCTCGCTCGTGAACAGCGCAGGTCGGGTCCGACCCCGGTTCGGCTTCGACGTGTCCAGGCCGACGGCTTCCTGGACCTGGCGAGCATTCACGCGCTCGTCGAGCGTCGGGCCGCGGAGCGCTTCGCCGAGGTCGGGCTCGAGGGCATCACGCCCCAGCAGTCCAACGTCTTGCTCGCGCTCTTCCAGGAGCGACGCGCCCTGACGGCCCGGGAGATCTCGCGGGCGCTCGCCGTCTCCGAGGTCACCGTCTCGCGCTTCGTGAAGGCCCTGATGTCGAACGGCTGGGTCGAGCGCAGCGTCGCCCCCGGAGACGCCCGCGCCCGGCCGCTGGCGCCGACCCGGAAAGCCCGGGAGGCCTTCGGGCGCTTCCTGGACGTGTCCAACGGGCTGTTCGACGAGGCCTTCGCGGGGCTGACGGTCGAGGAGATCGAACGCCACGCCGAGGTGCTTCGCCGCATCCGGACGAACCTCTCTCAGTCGCCGCGATAGGCGGTCGCCCTCTCAAACCCCGCCCTGGCGCGTGCGCAGCACGGCGGCCGAAAAGGCGTCCCACGCGGCGTTCAGCGGGGCCTCGAGGTGCGGTCCCTCGAGCACGACCAGTGCGCGCGCGACCGCCTCGAACGTGGCCAGATGGTCGTCCTGAGGGTGCTCACGCAGCCTGTGGCGCGGCGGCGGCCCCGGGGGGAGCGCGACCCGCTGCAGGCCAGCGAGCGCGGGCTCCCGGCGGACCGCACGACGCGCCTGGGGCCAACTGCCGTCGGGCACGACGAGTGTCCTTCCGCGATGACGCAGAGGATCCAGCTCCTCGACCTCACCCTCGGGAAAGAGGAGCAGGGCGTCGCGGGGCACCTCCAAGACCGAGGGCCCAGCGTCACCCGGCGCGCCCCGGACGAGCACCTGCGCGTTCGTCAGCACGAGGGGCAGGAGACGCGCCGAGTGGCTCGGCCGTACGACCTCCTTGAAGTGGGCGAGGACGCGGACCGGCGTCGATTGCCGAAGGCGTACGAGCGACGCGCACACACACAAGGCCGGGGGCTGGGCGCAGGCGGGGCAGCGCTCCGCGCGCAAACGACGCGTCACGCGGCGCGCGAGGCCCCGGACAGCGCTTGCTTCAGGTGCATCAGGTCCCACACCGGCCCCGCGAGGAAGCTCAGCGGGTCGTCGGCGAAGGCCGGGCGGTTCTTCTCGTAGAGCCCATGGCCGATGAAGTTCAGCACCCAACCGAACGTGAACGCGCCCGCCGAGAGCCACCAGGGCGGGGAGTAGCGGGGCCACACGAAGAGCCCCGTCGTTCCGCCCACGATGATCGGGATCCCCATGATGTGGAGTAGCCGATTCGTGTCGTTCTTGTGGGTCTGCTCGTAGAACTCGATGGACGCGCGCCAGCGTTCGGCGGGCCCCCCCTCGAAGTCCGGGTGCGCGGCCCGCCACTCCGCTTCGAGGTCGCGGGCGCCTTGCGCGAAGAGCCCGAGCGCGATGACCTTGTGCCCGGTCAAGAGCGCCCCCATGGACGCCGCGGCGCAGAGCTGTCCGCGCTGCTTGCGGTCCTGGACGAGCGGGGCGGCTTGCGCGGCGAGCTCGATGATTCGGGTGATCGGGGCTTGCATCGGTCGCCGAGCCTACGAAGACCCGCCGCAGGCCGCAACCGGCTCCAAGACTTCCGAGCATTTCGTCTCGGGCGGTGCGACTCTTCACCGCATGAGTCGTGACGATCCGAGCCGCTGGACCCCACCGGTTTCGCCGACCGTTCGGGCGGGCGGCGTGCGCGGTGCCCTCGGCGGGTCTCGCCTCTTCGAGCAGCCGCGCTGGCGGCCGGAGCTGGACGCCTTCGAGGCCTTCGTCGCCCGTCCGGGTCGCCTCAACGTCGAGATCGGCTTCGATTTCGGCGGCCGGCTCCTCGACCATGCCGAGCGCTTTGCCGACGAACTCTGGTTGGGCCTCGAGGTCCGTGAGGCCCGCTGTCTCGCCCTGGCCGAGCGAGCCCCGTCCAATCTCCACGTGTGGCGCGCGGACGCGCGTACGGTCTTTGCCACGTACATGCCCGCCGCGCGGGTCGCCCGCGTCGACGTGCTCTTTCCCACGCCCTGGTGGGACGAGACCAAGCGCGACCGTCGACTCCTTCTCACGGCGCCCTTCGTCGAGGCGCTCGCGCGGTCCCTCGAGCCCACAGGCGTGGTCGCCGTCGCGACCGACGTCGCCCCGTACTTCGACCACGTGAGCGCGCTCTTCGGCCACTGGTCGACCGCCGAGTGGCCGCCCTGCGGGCCGGTGCCTTCCCGGCGCGAGCGTGTCTGCGCGCGCGACGCCCTGCCGGTCTATCGCGCCGCGTTCTCGCCGCCGTCGTGACCCGCCCGCGGGGTCTTGACGAAGGTGCCGCGGCCCCGGTCCTTCTCGATCCCGGGGAACTGCAACACCTGGCTGTGCATCGCCACGTAGACGCCGGGGCTCAGGAACTGCGCGGCGAGCAGGGCCTCGGTGAGGTTCTGGAGCGCGTCCGTGTTGCGCAGCTCGTAGGGTCGCATCGCGCCGGTGAACACGATGGGCACCGGCGGTGACGGCGTGAGTGCGTAGGTCCGCTCTCCGCTCACCGCCAGGCGGTCGGTCCCGTGCACCACGACCACGCCGTCATGGGCCTCGGCCATGGTGCCGGCCGTACGCGCGATCAGGTCATGGTCGCGCTCGACCATCTCGAGGCTGTCCTTGTTGAGCAGAGGAATGCGAACGATTTCGCACCCTTGCAGCTCCAGGGACGCGAGCATGACATCGAGAACGCTCACCCGATTGGCGAGCACGCCGGCGAGCTCGTCGTAGGTCTTCTCGATGGTGCCGCCCGTCGAGATGAGTGCGATGCGGTGCTTCACGGCGCACCGCAGGCGTTGGCCGCGCCCTTCGTCAACGCCACGGGCCGCAAATCGGCGCCGTTGTCGTTTGTGTCCGCGCCATTGGGGCAGCGCGACAGGCCGAGCACGCCCACACCCGTGTCGGCCGGTCCCGCGGACCCTTCGCCGATGCCGGCGATCTGGCCTTCATAGGCGATGGCGTCCACGACGATCCCCGCGACGGTGTCCTGGAGCAGCACGCCGTCGGGGGCCCCGTTCTGCAACGCGGGCTCGGCGGCGATGGTCCGCTGCAGGACGCCTGCGGCCGTGCCGGCCAACGCCGCCGCGCTCCCCACGACCAGGTACTGACCGGGGCGCAGCATCGTCGGCATGTCGGCCAGCAGCTCGCTGCGGTAGTCGACGGCCCCGCCGTTCGCTCCATTGATGAACACGAGCTCGAGGGCCTCCAAGGGCACGTTCGCCCGTGTGCCGTTGAAGATTTCGATGAACTCCGCGGAGTCCGCGCCCTCCTGGTCGTAGTCGAGCTCGTTGATGACCAGGGCGCCCTCGGCCATCGGCACCGGCAGGATGCTCAAGTCGATGACCACGACCTCACCACCCGTCCGGACCGTGAGCTGAACGGGCCCCGGGGCGCCCCCCGCGGTGAACGCGAAATCCGCGACCCGCTCACCCGCCGGGACCCGCAGCGCCTGCTCGGCGCGAACGGCCATGGCGGGCGCCGAGGTCACCTGCACGTCGAGCCCAGCGCCGCCGGCCGGGCTCGGCAACGAGACCGTGAGCACGAACGCGGCGCCGGCCACGACCTCGACCGGGTTCACCGACGCCGCCAGCGGCGCCTGGTCGAGGTTCTCACGGCCGGGGCTCGCGACGCGCAGCCGGAGGTCGGCGGCGTTGTCGTCCGTGTCCGTACCGTTGGGGAAACGCGCGAGCGCAAGGGGCCCCAGGTCCGTCGGCGCCGTTGCGCCTTCCCCCGTGCCGGGCATCTCCCCTTCGTAGGCGACACCGTCGATCGTCATGCCGGCGTTGAGGTCCACGAGACGCAGCCCGTCGGGCGCGCCGTTCTGAATGGCCGCCGGCAGCCGCAGGAACGCCGTGCCCGCCGGCAGCGTCGCCTCGAGCGCGGGTGCGCCGATGACCAGGTACGCGCCGGAGGCGAGTGTGTCCCCAGCCACGGCGAGGTCCACCGTGGCGTAGGCCGTGCCGTTCGAGCCGTTGACGAGCTCGAGCACGACCCCGTCGAGGGTGACCTCGTCGGCGGTGCCGTTGAAGATCTCGACGAATTCGGCGGCGTCCTCGCCCTCCTGCTCGTAGTCGACCTCGTTGATGACGAGTTGGTCTCGCGGCCCCGCCGCGCGGCTCACCCGCAGCTCGAGGCGCACCTCGGCGCCGTTGGCCCGGACGGTCACCGTCGTGGGGCCGACCGGACCCTGGGCCACGAGGTCGAAGCGGGCACGCCGAGCGCCCTCGGCCACGACCAACGCGTCGGCCGTCGCGAGTGCGTTCGCCGGCGCGGTGGACACCTCGACCGCAGCGCCCCCGATACCCGCGGGCACGTCGAGGACCACTTCGAGGGTCGTCAGCCCCCCCACGACGACCTCCGCGGGGGTGAGGCTCGCCGTCAGGGGTGCCGGGCACACACTCGCGCGTCCCGGGCTCGGCGGCGCGAGCCGAAGGTCGTTGGCGTTGTCGTTGGTGTCGGGCGCGCCCGGACACCGCGTGAGCGAGAGGCCGTCGTCGGCGCCCTGGTCGGCCAGTCCGGAGACCCGGCCCTCGCCCTGCCCGACAATCGACCCTTCCCAGGCGATGGCGTCCAGGACCTCTGTCTCCGCGCCGTTGCGCACAACGATGCGGACGGCGTCGGGTCCGTTCTCGAGCGGCGCGGACAGGCGAGCCGAGAGCGCACCCGGGGGCAGGGTCGCGAGCAGATCGGGCTGCCCGATGATGAGTCGAGCGCCGGCCGGCAGCACCTCCGCCGCCTCGTCGAGGGCGACCTCACCGAGCAGCCCGCGCCCCGCGCCATCGTAGATCTCGAGGAAGACCCCGTCGAGGGGCGCCGCCGCGCCGACATTCAGCACCTCGACGAACTCACCCAGGTCCGCTCCGGGCTGGTCGTAGTCGACTTCGTCGATCACGAGGTCGAGCACCGGGCGAGGAGGTTGTCCCACGTCGAGCGTGGCGCGGGCGCTGTCGGCCCCGGCGACCACGACGATCGTGTGTCGCACGCCGCCGGCCGCGCCGGCCGTGCAGTCGATCACGACCCGTCGTTGCCCCTCCGGCAGGCTCGGATTCGCGGAACACTGGGGCCCGACCGGTTCGAAGACGATACCGAGCGGACGGCCTCCTGCCGGGGCCCGTCGATTCGCCTCCACCTCGATCGTGAAGGCCTCCCGCGGCAGGACCTGACTCGGAGCCGCGACCGCCGTCAGCGCCGGCAGGCACACATTCACCGCACCGGGTGTGGGCGCACCCCAGCCGAAGTCGGCTGCGTTGTCGTCCGTGTCCGTGCCGCTCGGGCATCGCCCCAACCCAAAAACGACCTCGGCGTTGGCGTCGAGCACCACCGTCGGCGCGCCTTCGGCCACATCCATCGGGTCGGCGCCGAAGGCCACCGCATCGAGCACGGCCCGCACGGGGCTGAGCGCGTCCACGATGCGCAGAGCGTTGCCCGCGGCGTTCTGCAGTGTGCCGTCGAGCTCGATGGCGACCGTCTCCGGGCCGAGCGCGTCGAGCACGACCGGGGCGCCGATGACGAGGCGCTGCCCGGGTGCAAGCGTGACGATGGCGGCCCCTTCGGGGCTCGTCGCCGAGTCCAGCGCGTGGGACGCGTAGACCATGCCCGCGTTGTTCACATGCTCCAGAATGAGGCCGGCGAGGGGCGCCGCGCGCCGTCCCGGGTTCAGGATCTCGATGAACTCGGCGTTGTCGGCGCCGGGCTGGTCGATGTCGACCTCGTCGATGACGAGGGGCTCTCGCGCGGGCGGCGGCGCGGCGACGACCTCGAACTCCGCTTCGCCCACCAACGCGCGGTCGGCCGTGGCGACGCGCACGCGCGCCTGCTGGGCTTGTGCCCCGGCGATGAACGGACCGACGACCAGGCGCGCTTCACCCTCGGGGAAGGCCGCGATCGCGGGGCCCTGGGCCGCCGTCTCGGGCTCGAAGCTCAGCGCGAACTCGAGGCCGCCCGCGGGCGCGTCGAGGTCCAGCGTGAGCTCCAACGTAAACTCGGCGCGTGTCGCGACCTGGGCCGCGCTCACGGCCACGTCCACGCGGGTCGGACCGGGCGGAGGACACACGTTCTCCCGGCCCGGAGAGGTCACGGCCGGTCGAAAATCGGCCGCGTTGTCCTCCGTATCGACGCCGTTCTCGCACCGCGAGAGCCCGCCGGGCCCATTGTCCTGGTCCGTAGGGGCCGGATTGCCCTCACCGACACCGTCGAGCGGCCCCTCATAGGCAATCGCGTCGACGATGCGAGGCGGCACGACGGCTGTGTCGACGAGGCGCACCGCGTCGGCCGGGCCGTTCTGGATCTGGCCGTCGAGCAGAATCCTCGGGGCGCCCGCGGGCAAGCCGTCGAGCACCGCTTCGACGCCGACCACGAGGTACGCGCCGGCGTCGAGGCTGGGTCCCCAGAGCCCCAGGTCCACGGCGCCGTAGGTCTCTCCCGTGCTCCCGTTCACCAGCTCGAGGACCTTGCCGGTCAACCGGGCCGGGGCATCGGACGCGTTGAAGAGCTCCACGAACTCCGTCGAGTCGGCGCCGGCCTGCGCGTAGTCCAGCTCGTTGATGACCAGTCGCCCCAGATCGGGCGCGGCCGCGTCTGCCGGGGGGCCGGCGTCGTCGACCGGGGGCCCCTCGTCGGCGGTCGTCTCGGCGTCGACCTGCGGCTCGGCGTCGGCGGGCGGCACGCCGTCGTCGGCGGGCGGCGTCACACCTTCGTCCGGCGTCGAGGGCGGGTCCACGGGACCGTCGTCTGGGGCGGGTCCCAGGTCGACCTCGACGCCGAGGTCGACGAGCGGCGCGGCGCCGTCGAGCCGAGGCACGTTCGCGTCACGGGTCGTGCCGGGCGCCGAACCGCCCGCGCCCGCGCCATCGCCGGAGTCGCCGCCGGCGCATCCGACCGCGAAGAGACCGAGCAGCATCCAGGCCTTCGGGACCAAGCGTTTCGCGGAGCTCATGTGAGGTTCTCCTGGAGCGCGAGCGCGAGCTCCGCGTAGAGATGGGCCGCGGCATCGCAGGCCTTCTTGAAGTCGCCGAGGTGGAGGCTCTCGTTCTCACCGTGGGCGTTGCAAATCGGGTCTTCGAGCCCCAGCAGCAACGCCGGCACACCGCCGAGCACGTCGGCGAAAGGCTG
Source organism: Bradymonadia bacterium (assembly GCA_049318805.1). Taxonomy (GTDB): domain Bacteria; phylum Myxococcota_A; class Bradymonadia; order UBA7976; family UBA1532; genus CANLBD01. Next base: position 28,659 of record JBMOFP010000033.1, on the reverse strand, counting down.
GACGAACGGGATGGACCCGCCGCACCCGATGAAGGCCGCCGGATGCCCAAAGCCCTTCTCGAGCGCGCGTGCCGCGGCGTCGAAGGCCGGGCCCTCGGGGCGCGTCGCCCAGGCGCCCGCTGGTGGGCTGGTCGTGACCTCGACGTGAACGCCGTGGGGCGGATCGGCCTTGAGCGCGTTCACGAGCGCCGCCTGTACGGCGTTCGGATCCATGTCGGGCACGATGCGCAGCGTCACCCGCGCCCGCGCGGACTCGATGAGCTGGTTGACGGCCCCCTGAAGCGGGCGGGCCTCCAGCGCGGTGAGCGTGAGCGACGGGCGCGTCCAGAGCTTCTCGTAGGTGTGTCGCCCGACCTCCCCCGAGAGCGCCACTCCAGGCAGGAGGCCGGCATCCTCACGGAACCGCGCCTCGTCGAAGGGCAGCGCCGTCAGGCGCGCGCGAGCCGCCGGATCGTCCCGCACGGTGTCGTACAGCCCCGGGATCGCGATCTCCCCGTTCGGCCCTTCCAGGCGCGCCAGGATTCGGCACAGCGCCATCACCGGATCCGGCACCGGACCGCCCCACATGCCGCTGTGGAGCGGGTGGTCGAGGGACGAGACCTCCACGTTCACCGCAACAAGGCCGCGCAGCGCGAAGGTGATCGACGGGATCCCGATGTCCAGGTTCGCCGTATCCGTCAGCACGATGCAGTCCGCCGCGAGCCGGTCCTTGTAGGTCGAGAGGAAGGCCTCGAGGCTCGTGGAGCCCGCTTCCTCCTCGCCCTCGACCACCAGCTTCACGTTGCACGGCAAGCGGCCGTGGACCTTCAGCCACGCCTCGAGCGCGGCCACGTGGATCATCACGCCCGCCTTGTCGTCCACCACGCCGCGGCCGTACATGCGTCCGTCGCGAATCGTCGGCTCGAAGGCGGGGCTCAACCACTTCTCGGCCCGGCCGGGCGGCTGCACATCGTGGTGTCCGTAGAGCAGGAGCGTGGGGGCGCCGGGCGCGCCGAGCCACTCCGCGAGCACGTACGGATGTGCGCCCGGGAACTGCACCACCTCCACGTTGTGGAGCCCGGCGCGTTCCAGGCGCGCCGCCAGCCAGGCGGCCGACGCCCGCAACGGCTCCGGCGGGAAGCTTGCCTCGCTGACGCCGGGGATCCGGCAGAAATCGGCGAGGTCGGCGAGGAGCGCCTCGTGGGCGACGGTGAGATGGTCGACGACAGCGGCGACGGAATCGGCGTTGGTGCTCATGGGCGCGCGATCTAGCCGATTCGGGTCGCCCGCCACAAGGAACGATGAGGTTACGCGCGGGTGACCGAAATCGACGCGGGCAGCCCGTCGAGCGCGATCGCGTCCTCGGGACCGGGCGCGGCGAGCAGCGTGATCGACCCCGCGAGGACCTCCTCGGCGAGGGCCTCCCGATGGGTGTTCACCGCGTGCTGCAGCGCAGCGTCATCCGTGTAGACCAAAAGCGTGATGCGGTCCGTGACCTCGAGGCCCAGGTCCTTGCGAGCCTTCTGCACTCGACTCGTGACCTCGCGCGAGAGCCCCTCGGCCAGGAGCGCCTCGTCCAGCGCCGTGTCGAGCGCCACGGTCAGCGCCCCGTTCGCCTCCAACACCACGTCGCCGCGCGCGGCGCGAGTGACCAGCACGTCGGCGAGCTCGAGCGCGACGTCCGCGACGTGCACCGCCCCGCCGGCCCGTAGGGTCTCGAACGCCGCGCGATCGAAGGCGCCGATCGCACTCGCGGCCTCCTTCATGCGTGGGCCGAGCTTCGGGCCGAGCGTCTTGAAGTTCGCCTTGAACGTCAGCGTGCACAGCGACGCGTCGTCACTGGTCACCTCGACGTGCTTCACGTTCAGCTCATCGGCCAGCAGGTCCGCGTGGCGGCGCAGCGCCTCGAGGGCCCACGGCTCGTGGTGGACCAGCGTCACCGCGCGCAGCGGCTGGCGGGTCTTGAGCTTGTGCTTTTCGCGGAGCGCGCGTCCGAGACCGACCGCCTCCCGGGTCAGCGCCACGTCCCGCTCCAGGTCGACGTCGATGAGGGCGGCGTCGACCTGCGGGTAGTCGCACAGGTGCACGCTGTCCCGACCCTCCGGCGCCACGCCCGGGGCGACCACCAGGTTGCGGTAGACCGCCTCCGTCACGAAGGGCAGCACGGGCGCCATCACCTTCACGAACGTCACGAGCACCTCGTACAGCGTCGCGTAGGCGCAGGCCTTGTCGCGCGCCGCCGCCGGATCCGCCGCGCTCCGCCAGAACCGGCGACGACTTCGCCGGATGTACCAGTTCGTGAGGTGGTCGATGAAACCCAGGATCGGGGGCACGACCCGGTACAGGTAGTACCCCTCCATCTGCTCGTTGACCTCGCGCACCAGCGACTGAAGCATCGAGAGGATCCAGCGGTCGAGCTCGGGGCGCGCCGTGGCTTCCGGTGTGCGGACGCCGTCGAGGTCCCGCTCCGGGTGCCAGTCGTCGATGTTCGCGTAGGTTACGAAAAACGACCACGCGTTGCGCAGCGGCAGGAGCACCGTGCGGACGACCTCGCGCACCCCCGCCTCGCTGAACCGGAGCGGCTCCGCGCGGACCACCGGCGAGTTGATCAGGTAGGCGCGGAGCGCGTCCGCGCCGATCTCCTCGAGGATGTGGGCCGGGTCCGGGTAGTTGCGCTTCGACTTCGACATCTTGCTGCCGTCCTCGGCGAGCACCATGCCGTTGACGACGCAGTTCCTGAACGGCGGCCGGTCGAAGAGCGCCGTCGACAGCACGAGCAGCGTGTAGAACCAGCCCCGCGTCTGGTCGAGGCCCTCGGCGATGAACTGCGCCGGAAAGCGCTCGTCCCAGCCGGCCGTGTTCTCGAACGGGTAGTGGTCCTGGGCGTAGGGCATCGCGCCGGACTCGAACCAGCAATCGAAGACGTCGGGGATCCGGGTCGCTTCCCCGCCGCACGCCGGGCAACGGAACGCCAGGGCGTCGATCTTGTGGGGGTGCAGGTCGTCGATGGCGGACCCGGTGTGCTGGGCCAGGGCGGCGATGGAGCCGACACACGTCTGCTCGCCGCAAGCGCCGCACTTCCAGATGGGAATCGGAGTACCCCAGAAGCGCTTTCGAGAGACGTTCCAGTCCCGCGCCTCGCTCAGCCAGTTGCCGAACCGCTTCTGACCGACGGCCTCGGGCACCCAGTGAATCTGGTCGTTGTGCGCCACCATGCGCTCGCGCAGGCGCTCCACGCGCACGAACCAGGCGGGCACGCTCTTGTAGATGAGCGGCGTGCCGCTTCGCCAGCAGTAGGGGTAGCTGTGCACGAGCGTCTCGTGTTTGAAGACCGAGCCGCGCTGCTTCAGATCATGGATGATCTGCTTGTCGGCCTCCTTCACGTTCTGGCCCTGATAGTCCGGGACCTCGCTCGTGAATCGGCCCTCGTCGTCGACCGGATCCACCAGCGGAATACCGGCGGCCCGACACGCACGGAAGTCGTCCTCGCCGAAGGCCGGCGCCATGTGCACGAGACCCGTACCGTCGGTCGTCGTCACGTGCCCCGACACGATGACCTGGAAGGCCGGCGAGAGGTGCGCGAAGTACGGGAACAACGGCGGGTACTTCAGGCCGACGAGGGTCGCGCCCTTCACGGTCGAGAGCACTTCGGCGTCCGCGCCCAACACCGCTTCGGTGCGCGCCGCGGCCACGACATAGACCTTGCCGTCCTTCGCGCTGCGGGCCCGCACATAGTCGACCTCCGGACCCACGGCCACGGCGAGGTTCGACGGCAGCGTCCACGGGGTCGTCGTCCATACGAGCAGCGCCGCGCCGTCCGGATCGCCCTCGATCGGCAGTCGGACCGTGAGCGCCGGGTCTTGCACATCGCGGTAGTCGAGGTTCGCCTCGAAGTTCGACAGCGAGGTCGACAGCCGCCACGAGTAGGGCATCACGCGGCGGTCTTCGTACACGAGCCCCTGCTGCCACAGCCGCTCGAAGACCCACCACACGCTCTCCATGAACGCGGGGTCCATGGTCTTGTAATCATTCTGGAAATCGACCCAGCGCCCCAGGCGCGTCACGACCTTTTCCCACTCGGCGGTGTAGCGCAGCACGTTCGCGCGGCACGCCTCGTTGAAGTTCGCCACGCCGTACGCCCGCACGCTCGTCGGACCGTTCAGGCCGAGCGTCTTCTCCATCTCCATCTCGATGGGCAGACCGTGGGTGTCCCAGCCGAACCGACGCTCGACTCGATGGCCGCGCATCGCCCAGTACCGGGGCACGATGTCCTTCAGCGTGCTCGCGACCAGGTGGCCGTAGTGGGGCAGACCCGTCGCGAAGGGCGGTCCGTCGTAGAACACGTACGCCGAGGTCTCGGGGCGTTGTTCCACGGACCGTGCGAAGGTCCGGTCCTGGCGCCAGACCTCGAGGATCTCGTGCTCGAGCGCTGGGAGATCGACCTCGGACGAAACCGGGGGAAACGGGGCTTTGCGGGCGAAATCAGGCATGGGGCCCCACTACCGCAGGGCCGCGCCGTCCGCAACGCTCAGCCCGCGAGTCGCGCCCGAGCGTCGGTGCGGAGCGCGAGCACGGCCGCCTGAACACGCTCAGCCAGCGCCGGCGCATCCTCGGGGGTGAGACCCGCCGTCGAGATGGGCGCGCCGATGAGCACGACCGCGCGCGCCGGCGAGAACTTCCAGGTGCCCTTCGGCAACGCGTCACGGGTCCCGGCGATGCCCAAAGGCAAAACGTCCACGCCCTGCTCGATGGCCAGTCGGAACCCGCCGTGTCGGAACGGGAGCATCTCGTCCGTGCGGCTCCGCGTGCCCTCGGGGAAGACCAGGACCGAGACTTTGCGCTTCAGGACGGCCGCGACCCCGTCCAGGGCCCGACCCCGGTTCGACTTGTCGCCGCGGTCCACCGAGAGGTCGCCCGCGAGCCACATCGCCCAGCCGAAGAACGGCACTCGAAAGAGCGACTTCTTGCTGAGGAACTTCATCTCCCAGGGCAAGAACGCCAAAAGAAACGGATCGAAGTTGCTCTCGTGGTTGCTGACGACCACGTAGGGCTTGCGGGGGTCCTCGGGCGGTGTGCCGCCCCACGAGAACCGCAGAAACGGGTTGCCTCTCGCGGCGAGCGTGCCCGTGACGCGCGCGGCTCTACCGGCCCAGTAGCGACCGCGGTCCAGCGGCCAGGTGAGCGCGAGGACCAGGGCCGTGACCACGAAGCAGAGCACGACGGTGAGCGACATCAGCGCCCATCCGTAGACCGAGAGCAGGGCACGCATGGGCGGCATCGTGGCAGACGGGCCAGGCCCCGGCAACCGTCGGGGGCACTCGCGGGCGGCGCGAAGGCGCGGATCCGGCCCCGCGCGATCTTCCGGAAAGTCGAGCGATCCCGAGATGTTGAAACGAATCGTTCGTTTTGATTTGCGTGGCGGGGGTGTTTCGTAGTGGGATTACGCGCCTCGAATCACGTCCCGGCTGATGATGGACAGGATCGCTTCACCTCGGTGCAAACGTTCCGTCGCTCGCCTCCCGGGTCTTCGGGGACCCTGAAATTGAGAGACCTCTGACCTCCAATCGGGCGGTCGGGTCTGCGGACATGACCGTCCGCGCACGGTGCCGGTGAAGCCGGCGCACAAGTGGAGTCGAGAGAGAAGATGGGAAAGAAGCTTTTTGTCGGTGGTCTGGCTTGGGCAACGAACGATGATTCCCTGCGCCGCGCTTTCGAGCGTTTCGGCGAGGTGACCGAGTCGAAGGTCGTCACTGACCGTGAGACGGGTCGCTCGCGCGGCTTCGGGTTCGTCACTTTCGCGAACGAGAGTGACGCGAGCGCGGCCAGCGAAGGCATGGACGGTCGTGAGCTCGACGGCCGCAACGTGCGCGTCAACGCGGCTGAGGAGAAGCCGGCCCGCTCTGGCGGCGGCGGCGGTGGCTTCGGCGGTGGTGGCGGCGGCGGCGGCGGTGGCTACGGCCGTGGTGGCGGCGGCGGTGGTGGCGGCGGCGGCGGTGGCCGCGGCGGCGACCGCGGTGGCCGCGGCGGGGATCGCTGGTAAGCAGCCCCGATGCCCAAAGAAGAAGCCATCTCCGTCGAAGGGATCGTCATCGAGCCGCTCCCGAACGCCATGTTCAGGGTTGAACTCGAGAACGGTCACAAGGTGCTCGCTCACGTGTCGGGGAAGATGAGGAAGTTCTTCATCAAGATCCTTCCGGGCGATCGCGTGACCGTCGAGCTGTCTCCGTACGATCTCACGCGCGGTCGGGTGACCTTCCGGGCTCGGTGACCGGACGCCGCGCGTCGAACGCGCGGCGTCATTCGAACTCCTCGTGCGAGAGCCTGCATTGACACGCAGGCCTCGCGCCTGCGAGAAGGCCTCGCGATGAGGCATACGATCGAGGCGCTCGGGCAGTCCGTCATCGACCTCATCGAGAGTGTCGGTCGCGCTGCGCTGCTGCTGGGCGAGACGATCGTCTGGTGCTTCCGGCCTCCGTACCGGATCAGGCTGCTGTTCCAGGCGATGGAGTTCGTCGGGGTCGGTAGCCTCTTCATCGTGCTCCTCACGGGCCTGTTCACGGGCGCCGTCTTTGCGCTCCAGGGCGCGAGCGCGTTCCGGATGTTCAATGCCGAGAGCCTGGTGGGTTCGACCGTGGCGCTCTCCCTCGCGAAGGAGCTGTCGCCGGTGCTCACCGGGCTGATGGTCACGGGGCGCGCCGGCAGCGGCATCGCCACCGAGCTCGGCACGATGCGGGTCACGGAGCAGATCGACGCCCTCCAGACCATGGCGGTCAACCCGGTCCAGTACCTCGTGGTCCCGCGCTTCATCGCCGGCCTCGTCATGGTGCCGGCGCTCAGCGTGCTCTTCACGCTGGTGGGCATGTGCGGGGCGTACTTCGTCGGGGTGATCCTGATGAACATCGACCCGGGTGTCTTCATCAGCAAGACCCGTTGGTTGGTCGATCCGGACGACATCCTCAACGGGCTGGTCAAGGCCGTCGTATTCGGTGGCATTCTCACGCTCGTGGGGTGCTACAAGGGCTTCTACGCGAGCGGAGGCGCCCGGGGTGTCGGCATGGCCACCACGCAGAGCGTCGTCGTTTCGAGCGTCGCAATCCTCATTGCCGACTACTTCCTCACGGCGCTGATGTTCGAGTGAAAGAGCTCCTCACACCGTTCCGCGTTGGACTCGTCGTCCTCGGCTCGCTCGTCGCGTTCATCTTCATGATCTCGCAGGTGAGCGAGGGCATCGGGGACGACCCGAGCGGGTATCAGGTCCACGCCAGCTTCGACGACGTCGCCGGGCTCGTGGAGAAGTCCCGGGTCGTGATCGCGGGCATCAACGTCGGGCAGATTGACCGCATCGAGCTCGTCGGTCAGCGGGCGCGCATCTGGATCCGGGTGAACACGCCGCTGAAGTCGGACGCCACCGTGGCGCGCAAGCAGGCCAGCCTCCTCGGCGAGTCGTTCCTGCAGCTCACGCCGGGGCTCCTGGGCGAGCCGCTCGGCGAAGGCGATGAGATCACACGCGTCCTGACGGACGCCGCGCCGGCCGACCTGGTCAACGAGCTCAAGGTCATCGCCGACAACGTGCGCGAGATCACCTCGAGCTTTCGCACGGTCCTCTCCGGAAAGGACGGCGAGCAAAAGCTGGCGATGATTCTCGACAACATCAACGCGTCCGTCGCCGAGGTGAATCGGGCGATCGCGGCGAACAGCCCGAAGGTCGACCTGATCGTCGACAACGTCGTCGACGTGACCCAGTCGGCCCAGGGCTTCGCCGGCGAGTTTGAACGCGACGCCCGGGTCGTCATGGACGACGTCCGCGCCGTGACGGCCGAGATCCGGACCATCGTGGGGCGCAACTCCGGCAACGTGCAGGAGGGCTTCGACGGTGTGCGTGGCGCGGTCTCGCGGCTGCAGAGCGCGCTCGACAAGCTGGACGGGACCCTCGACCGGACCCGCTCCATCGCGACGAAGATCGACGAAGGGCAGGGCACCATCGGACGCCTGATCAACGACGACCGACTCGTCACGAGCGTCACGGAGCTCGTCGACGAATCCGGTCGGTTCGTGAAGAGCATCACGCGCCTTCAAACCATCGTCGCGCTGCGGTCGGAGTACTACCTGGGCGAGTCCTCGGTGAAGAACTACTTCTCCCTGAAGCTCCAGCCTCGACCCGACAAGTACTACCTGATTCAGCTCATCGACGACCCCCGCGGGCGCACGGCCTTTCGCGAAAAGGTCACCAGCACGACCGAGGCGGGCAAGGAACCGGTCATCCGCGAGCAAGAGACCGTGACCGATGACCGGTTCCGCTTCTCGCTGCAGTTCGCGAAGCGCTTCTACTTCATGACAGGCCGCATCGGCATCATCGAGAACTCGGGCGGTGTGGGCCTCGACGCCCACCTGCTCGACGACGCGCTCGAGCTCAGCGCCGACGTCTTCGCGTTCGACGAGAACGTGAACCCGCGCGTGAAACTCTGGGCGCTCTACACCTTCTTCTCGCACCTCTACATCGCCTCGGGCATCGACGACGTGTGGAACGAAGAGCGGACCGACTTCTTCGTCGGCGCCGGCCTCTCGTTCAACGACGAGGACCTCAAAGCGCTCTTGACGACGGCACCGGTCCCTTCGCTGTAACGCTCGGCGCGCGCGCGACTTCCTTCAGCTTGGATCCAGTCTCGCGTTGACACAGGGGACTCGAGCCCTTAGAGTCCCGCGTCCCGATTTCCCGGGTGCCTGCGCGCCCGTGCGCCCGAGGTCTCATGTCGCCGCTCGGTCTCCAGTTCAAACTCGATGAGGTGCCGGAGGATCCGCGCGCCTTCGAGGGAGAGATCGAGGCCCCCGTGCTCGACGAGACCTTGAAGGGGCTGTTGGGCGAGCTGGGCTACCGCGCGCGCGGTGCGGCGCGGGTCTCTGGCTCGGTGTATCGGTCGAAGCGCGACATTTTCGTCGAGGCCGAGGTCATCGTGAAAGTCGGCTTCGACTGTGTGCGCTGCCTCGATCCGCTCGACCTCTCGATCTCGCGTCGATTCCGCCACCTGCTCGTGCCCGGCAAGCGGGATGAAGGCGCCGCCGACATCGACCTGACCGACGAAGAGGCCGCCGCCGACGACGACCTGGACCACTACGAGGGCGAGCGCATCGACCTCGTCGCGTTGCTGCGCGAGGACATCCTCCTCGAACTGCCCATGAATCCGACGTGTGTCGAGTCCGCGGGTGAGCCCTGCGCCCGCTTCGACACCGCTCTTCGAACTCCAGTTGCCGAAGTGGAAGCGGCCCCGGTGGATCCCCGCTGGGCGCCGCTCCTCGAACTCAAAAAGAAACTGAACTGACGGAGGTCTTCCGTGGCCGTACCTAAGAAACGACAGTCCCGGTCTCGCCGCGACTCACGTCGCGCGAACTACAAAATCAGCGCCGCTGTCTTCAACGAGTGCGAGAAGTGCGGGTCGCCGAAGCAGCCTCACCGCGTCTGCCCCTCGTGTGGCTGGTACGCCGATCGCTACGTGCTCGAGACCCGCGAGGTCGAGGGCTGAGTCCAGTCGGCGCCTCGCGCACCCCCGTCGCGGTCGACGCGATGGGCGGTGACCGGGCACCGGGTGCAGTGGTCGAGGGTGCGGCGTTGGCCGCTCGCCGGGGTCACGGGCCCATCACGCTCGTGGGGGATGCCGACCTCGTAGCCACCGCTGCGCGCGGGCTCGGCCTGACTCTGGCGGCTCCTGGCGAACCGATGGATCGGGTCGACGCCGTGGGTGTGACCCACGCCGACGAGGCGATCACGATGGACGAGTCGCCCGTCAAGGCGGCGCGTTCGAAGCGTGCCTCGTCGCTCCACGTCGCCTGCGGCCTCGTGAAGGAGGGCCGCGCGTGCGGGGTCCTGTCGGCGGGCAACAGCGGCGCGCTGATGGCGGTCTCGCTGCTGGTGCTGAGACGCCTGCCCAAGTGTGAGCGGCCGGCGATCGCGGTCCTCATGCCGACCCGCGCGGCGCCCGTCGTGCTCCTCGACGCGGGGGCGAACGTCGAATGTCGACCGGCTCACCTCGTGCAGTTCGGCCTGATGGGCGCGGCCTACGCGCAGATTCGCCTGTCTCGAAGCACACCGAGCGTGGGGCTCCTCAGCAACGGGACCGAGCCGGGCAAGGGCACGGAGCTCCTGCGAGAAGCCGACCAGATGCTGCGAGACACGTCGCTCAACTACGCCGGGTTCATCGAGGGCCGCGATCTGCCGCTCGGCGCCTACGACGTGGTCGTCACCGATGGTTTCACCGGCAACGTCGTCCTGAAGGTGAGCGAGGGCATCGCGCTCGCGCTCCTCGACCGTGTCCGCGAGGGCCTCAAGGGCAACCTGCTCGGTGCCCTCGGTGGGCTCCTCGTACGTCGGGCCCTGCGCTCGCTGCGGAGCGAGCTCGATTGGGTGCGCATCGGTGGTGCGCCGCTGCTCGGGGTCGATGGCGTGGTCGTCGCCGCCCACGGGAGCTCCGATGCCGAGGCGGTGGCCAGCGGCATCCGCGTGACCCGCGAGCTCGCCGACCTGGGCCTCGTGGAGCGCCTGCGGGCCGCGCTCTCGGCGGCCGACGTGCCCCAGGCCGGCACGAACTCGCTGCCGGGTGCGTTGCCGGATCGCTGACGCGGCGCGGGCCTGGCGCAACGCCTCGCGCCCGCATGCGCATTGACTTTGCGCGCCCCGTTGCGCTTCGATGCGCCCCGCATGGAGAACCCGTTCGACCTCACCGGCCGCGTGGCGCTCGTGACCGGTGCCTCACGAGGCATCGGCGCCGCGGTCGCGCGCACCCTGGCCGCACAGGGTGCGTTCGTCGCCGTGGGCCATCGTTCGGGCGGCTCCGCGGCGGCCGAGGTCGTCGCGTCCATCGAGGCCGCCGGGGGCCGGGCCGTGGCCCTCGCGTTCGATGTCACCGACACCGGCTCCGTCGATGCGGCCGTCCAGGGCCTGGTCGAGCGCGCGGGTCGCCTGGACGTGCTCGTGAACAACGCGGGGATCTCGAAGGACGCCCTTCTGCTCCGGCTGCGAGACGACACCCTCGACGCGCTCATCGACACGAACCTCAAGGGCGCAGTGCGCTGCGCCCGGGCCGCGCTGAGGCCGATGTTGAAGCAGCGCTCGGGTCGAATCGTGCAGATCTCGTCGGTGGTGGCCGAGCAGGGCAACGCCGGGCAGTCCGCCTACAGCGCCACGAAGGCGGCGCTCATCGGCTTCACGAAGAGCCTGGCGCTCGAGGTCGCGGGCCGCGGCATCACGGTCAACGCGGTCACCCCGGGCTTCATCGAGACCGAAATGACGGCCTCGCTCTCGGACGACGCGCGGGCCGCCGCGCTCGCGCACACGCCGCTCGGACGCCTCGGCACACCCGCCGACGTCGCCCCCGCGGTTCTCTACTTCGCCAGCGATGCCGCGGCCTGGGTCACCGGGCAGGTTCTCCGCGTCAACGGGGGCATGTATCTTTGAGCACGACTCAGGAGGGCGGCTGATGGCCAGCATCGAAGAACGCGTGAAGCAGATCATCGTCGAGCAGCTCGACGTGAGCGAAGAGGAGGTCACGCCCGAGGCGTCGTTCATCGACGACCTCGGGGCCGACTCGCTCGACATCGTGGAGCTGGTCATGGCGATGGAGGAGACCTTCGACGTCGAGATCCCCGACGAAGAGGCCGACAACATTCGCACCGTCCAGGACGCGATCAACTACATCCAGCAACACCGGGAGTGATCCCGTGCGCGGAGCCGATCGGCGCGTCGCTCTGACCGGCATCGGGCTGGTGACGCCGCTCGGGCTCGGACGCGCCGCGAACTGGTCGGCGCTCATCGAAGGGCGAAGCGGCATCTCGGTCATCGACCGCTTCGACACCACCGGGCACGACGTCCGCATCGCGGGTCAGGTCCGGGACTTCGACGCGTCGCGGTGGATGAGCCGCAAGGACGCCAAGAAGATGGACCCGTTCATCCACTACGCCGTCGCGGCGGCGCGCCTGGCGGGGGAGGACGCGGGCCTGCCCGCCGAGCTGCCCGAGGCGCTGGGCGACGCGACGGCCGTGCTGATTGGGTCCGGGCTCGGCGGTCTCCAGACCCTGGAAGAGGCCTTCGACGTCTTGCGTGAGAAGGGGATCTCGCGGCTGAGCCCCTTCACGATCCCCCGGCTCATCGGCAACCTCGCCGCCGGTCATGTCTCCATGGCCTTTGGTGCGCGCGGTCCGAGCTTCGGTCCGGTCAGCGCGTGCGCGACGGGCGCCCACGCCATCGGGGAAGCCGCACGTCTCGTGGCGCGGGGCGAGGTCGAGATGGCCTTCGCCGGTGGCACCGAGGCGACGATTACCCCGCTGGGGGTGGGCGGCTTCGCCGCGATGAAGGCGTTGTCGACACGCAACGACACACCAGCGACCGCCAGCAGGCCCTTCGACGCCGAGCGAGACGGCTTCGTCTGCGCCGAGGGGGCGGGGGTCGTGGTGCTCGAGAGTTTCGACTCGGCGAGAGCGCGCGGTGCGCCGATCTGGGCCGAGGTCCTGGGGTACGGCCAGTCCTCGGATGCCCACCACATCACGGCGCCCGATCCCGACGGCCGCGGCGCCCGGACGGCGATGCAGGCCGCGCTGAGAGATGCGGGCATCGCGCCGGACCGCATCGACTACGTCAACGCGCACGGCACCTCGACGCCCTTCAACGACGCGGTCGAGACGCTCGCGTTGCGGGCCGTCTTCGGCGACCGGACGCGAGCGCCGTGGGTGAGCAGCACGAAGTCGATGACCGGGCACATGCTCGGCGCGGCCGGTGCGGTCGAGGCCGCTTACTGCGCCTTGGCACTGGCGCATGGTGTGGTCCCCCCGACCATCAACCTCGAGAACCCCGATCCGGCCTGCGACCTGGACTACGTGCCCGGCACCGCGAGGGCTCGATCCCTTCAGTATGTGCTCTCCAACAGCTTCGGTTTCGGCGGCACGAACGTCTCGCTCGTCTTCGGGCGGGCGGATGCCGCGGACCGCTGACCGCGCCCCCTGGAAAGGCCTGGACCGATGCACATCGCCGTCGCTTCCGACCACGCCGGCTTCTCGTTGAAGCAGGTGATCGTCGACCACCTGAAGTCGCGCCTCGGCGAGGGGCAGGTCCTCGATTTGGGCCCGGGGGACACCCAACGCGTGGACTACCCGGACTATGCGGCCCGAGTCGCGCGCGCGGTGGTCGCGGGTCAGGCCGAGCTCGGTGTCCTCGTGTGCGGCTCCGGCATCGGGGTCTCCATCGCCGCCAACAAGGTCCCGGGCGCTCGCGCCGCGTTGTGTCATGACGACTACACGGCGCGCATGGCCCGGGCCCACAACGACGCGCGCATCCTCTGCCTGGGGAGCCGCGTCGTCGGTGAGGCGGTCGCGCTCTCCGCGGTCGACGCGTTTCTGTCCGCGACCTTCGAGGGCGGACGTCATGCGGACCGGGTGGCGCTCATCGCCGCCCTGGAACGCTCGGAGGGCTGAGACCGTGCAGTGCCCGTTCTGCAAGACCGATGACACACGCGTCATCGACTCCCGTGGGGCCCGAGACAGCTCGGCGATCCGTCGCCGCCGCGTCTGCGACAAGTGCGACCGGCGCTTCACGACCTACGAGCGCGTGGAGGATCTGTTCCCCACCGTGGTCAAGCGGGACCAGCGCCGCGAGGCGTTCGACCGAGAGAAGATTCGTCGCGGCGTGCAGCTGGCGTTCAAGAAGCTTCCGGTGGGGGCGCAGCAGATCGAGGCCATCGTCGACCTCGTCGAGCGACAGTTCGCCGACCACCCGGAGCGTGAGGTCTCGGCGGCCGCCGTCGGCGAAGCCGTCATGGCCCGACTCCGTGAGGTCGACCAGGTGGCCTATGTGCGGTTCGCGTCGGTGTACCGCCAGTTCCGTGATGTGAACGAGTTCATGTCCGAGCTCACGCAGCTCGTGGGTGAGCCGACGAAGGCCGACGGCTGAAGGCGATGGTGCTCGATGCCCGCTACATGCGCCGCGCGCTGGCGCAAGCGGCGCGGCCGCCGCGACGCACGAGCCCGAACCCGACGGTCGGCTGTGTCCTCGTGCGGGACGGCGTCGTGGTCGGCGAGGGCGTCACGCAGCCGCCCGGCGAAGCCCACGCCGAAATCATGGCGCTGCGGGCGGCTGGGGAGCGCGCGCGCGGCGCCGATGTCTACGTCACGCTGGAGCCCTGCTGCCACTGGGGGCGCACGGCGCCGTGCACGGACGCCCTCATCCGCGCGGGCGTCCGCCGGGTCTTCGCCGGCGCGATCGATCCGAACCCCGTCGTGGCCGGTCGAGGTCTGGCGGAGTTGCGCGCCGCGGGTGTCGAGGTCGTCGCGGGTCCCCTCGAGGCTGCGTGCGAGGCCGCCATCGCGCCATTCCGGCGCAGCATCGAAGACGGCCGACCGTGGGTGGTGCTGAAGGCCGCCTCGAGCCTCGACGGCCGCCTCGCGACGACCTCCGGCGATGCCCGTTGGATCACCGGCGAGGGCGCGCGCCGTGACGCCCACCGTCTGCGCGCCGCCAGCGATGCCGTGCTCGTGGGCATCGAGACCGCGCTGCTCGACGACCCGCGCTTGAACGTCCGCGGCGTGCCCGGAGAGGACCCGCTCCGTGTGGTCCTCGATACGCGTCTGCGTCTCCCGCCGACCGCACGCCTGGTCGGTCCCGGCGCGATCGTCTTCCATGGCCCGGGGGTGGACGCCGCCCGTGTCGGGGCCCTCGTCGCCCGGGGCGCGCGGGTGCTCGAGGTCCCCCTGAGCGGGGCTCACCTCGACCTGGAAGCGGCCCTGCGCGCCCTCCAGGGGCTCGGCTGTGTGCGGGTCATGGTCGAGGGCGGGGGGAAGGTGCACGGGGCGCTGCTGGGCGCGCGCCTCGCCGACGAGGTCCAGCTCTACCTGTCTTCGTCGGTCCTCCTTGGCCAGGGGCGCACGTGGCTGGACGTGGTCTCGGCGAATACGGTCGCGGACGCGTGGAGGCTCGACGACCCGCGTATCCGTAGGTTCGGGGACGATCTCCGCATCCGTGGACGAATCCGGTATCCTGCGCCGCCATGTTCACCGGCCTGATCGAGACGCGCGGCCAACTCGCGCGCACGCTGTCCCGCGGACCCGACACCACCCTGGTGATCGAGACCGACGTCGCGCTCGTCGCGGCCCTCTCACTCGGCGAGAGCATCGCGGTCGATGGCGCCTGCCTGACGGTGACACGGTGGGGCGGCCGAACGTTCGAGGTGGACGCCTCGGCCGAGACGCTCAGCCGCACGACGCTCGGCGAGCGTCGGGTCGGCGATGCGCTTCACCTCGAGCGCGCACTCCGCCTGGGTGACCGTCTCGGCGGGCATCTCGTCTCCGGGCACATCGACGGCACCGGTCTCGTGCGGGCCGTCGATACGGTCGGGGTGTCCCGCAAGGTCACGTTCACCGCGCCGCCCGAGGTGCTCCGCTACGTGGTCGCCAAGGGGTCGATCGCCATCGACGGTGTGTCGTTGACCGTCAACGGGGTCGACGCGCACGGTTTCGACGTCGTGCTGATTCCGCATACCCAGTCGATTGTGCATCTCCACACGAAGCCCGTGGGTGCGCGTGTGAATCTCGAGGCCGACCTCATCGGCAAGTACGTGGAACGTTTGCTCGGGCCGCGCCTCGGGCAGGCGAGCGGCGGTCCACCGAGCGGTGGCGTCGATTTGGAAATGCTGGCGCGTCATGGCTTCGTGCGAGGAGAGGGGACTTGACCCGCAACGACACTGAAATCGTCGAACGTGTGGAGCGGGCCATCGACCTCATCCGCAGGGGGCGGATGGTCATTCTCGTCGATGACGAAGATCGCGAGAACGAGGGCGACCTCGTCATGGCGGCGGAGCACGCGACCGCCGAGACGATCAACTTCATGGCGCTGCATGGGCGCGGCTTGATCTGCCTCGCGCTGACCCCCGAGCGCTGCGACCACCTCGAGCTGCCGCTGATGGTGCAGCGCAACAGCTCGGGGTTCGGCACCGCGTTCACGGTGAGCATCGAAGCGGCCGAGGGGGTCACCACCGGCATCAGCGCCGCGGATCGTGCGCACACCGTGCGCGTCGCGGTCGCCCGAGGCTCCAAAGCGACCGACCTCAGTCGCCCGGGCCATGTCTTCCCGCTGCGCGCGCGCGCGGGCGGCGTGCTCGTGCGCACCGGCCAGACCGAGGGCTCCGTGGACCTCGCGCGACTCGCCGGGCTGGAGCCGGCCGGGGTCATCTGCGAGGTCATGAACGAGGACGGCACGATGGCGCGCCGTCCCCAGCTCGAGGTCTTCGCCGAAAAGCACGGGCTGCTCATCGTGTCGGTCGCCGACCTGATCCGATTTCGACTCTTGCGAGAGCGGCTCGTGGAGCGGGTCTCCGAGGTCGAGGTCGACGTGGCGGGCATCGGCCGATTCCGCGCCGTCAGCTACCGCAATCGGGTCGACGACCTGGAGCACCTCGCGCTCGTGAAGGGCACCCCGTGCACGGACGAGCCGGTCCTCGGCCGCGTCCATCAGGAGAGTGTCCTGGGAGACGTCTTCTGCTGCGACGGCACCGACTCGCGGTGGCGCCTCCAGTACGCCCTCCAGCAGATGGAGTCGGCGCGCTGCGGAGTCCTCGTTTATCTGCAGAAGCCGTCGCCCCGCGTGGCCCGCGAACTCGTCGCGCTCGGCGCCCCCGAGGCGTCCGTCGCGGCGCCCACCGTCGAACGCGGGGCCATCGGTCTGCCGCCCGACCTGCGCGAGTTCGGCATCGGCGCGCAGATCCTGCTGGACCAGGGCGTCCGCCGGCTTCGACTGCTCACCAGCAATCCGGCCCGCATCAAAGGCATCGAAGGGTATGGCCTCACGGTCGTGGAGCATGTGCCCATCCCCCCGAGACCCTCCGAGGAACGATCGTGACGACACCCCGCGTTCATGAAGGCCACCTGACCGCCGCAGACCGCCGCTTCGCGTTCGTCGTCGCGCGCTTCAACCATTTCATCGTCGACCGCCTGGTCGAGGGCGCCCTCGACGCGGTCGTTCGTCATGGCGGGCGAGCGGACCACGTCGAGATCTTTCGAGCGCCGGGGTGCTTCGAGCTGCCCGTGCTGACGCGGCGTGTCGCCTCGAGCGGGCGCTTCGACGCGATCATCGCGATCGGGGCCGTCATCCGCGGCTCCACGCCCCACTTCGACTACGTCGCGGGCGAGTGCGTGAAGGGTATCGCCTCGGTGGCGCAGGAGTTCGGTGTGCCGGTGACCTTCGGGGTGCTCACGTGTGACACGATCGAGCAGGCCATCGAGCGCGCGGGCACCAAGGCCGGGAACAAGGGCTTCGAGGCCGCGGTGGCCGCCATCGAGATGGCCGACCTCTTCGCCCGTCTGACCGAATCCAGCGAGGCAACGGCGTGATTTCAGGTCGTCGTGCCGCGCGGGAGGCCGCGCTCCTCATCCTCTTCGCGGTGGACGCCAACGCGGACCAGGAGCCCGACCGCGCGCTCGCCGATTTTCGGGGGCACTTCCGAGACGACGCCGACGTGCTCGAGGCCCTCTACGCGCACGAACTGCAGCTCGAAGACCCGAAGCAGCTCGGCAAGGCGATGAAGCTCCTCGCGGACGACGGCCCGCGCTGGGCCTTCGTGGAGCGGCTCGTGCGAGGCACCCTCGGGCACGTGCGCGCGCTCGACGAGATGATCGCGCGGTGCTCCTTGAACTGGAAGGTTCCGCGCATGGGCATCGTGGACCGCAACATCCTGCGTCTCTCCGCGTACGAGCTCGCCTTCGAGCCCGATGTGCCGAGCCGGGTCACGCTGAACGAGGGGATCGAGCTGGCGAAACGTTACGGCACCGAGGAGAGCGGGGCCTTCGTCAACGGGATCCTGGACCGCATCGCTCAGGAGCTGGGGCGGGTCTGAACATGGAGGGGCCGACCGTCGTCGAGGTCGCTGCGACGCTCGAGGCCCTGTGTGGCAACCCGTGCGATACGCTGGTCCTGGCGGCGCCACGCCCGGGCGCGCCCCTTTCGGGCCTCACGGAGCTCGCGGACTGGCGACTCGGGGGGCGGGTTGCCCGTGCGCTCGCGCGCGCGCCGCTGCCGGAGGGCGAGAGCCTACTCCTGGGCGGAGGGCCGGCGCTCCCTGTCGCTCGCGTCGTCGTCGTCCACACAGGGCCGCGGGCCCTCGACGCCCTCGTCCAGCGGCTGCGGGGGCTCGAGCCCGTGGGGCCGGTCGGGCTGTGCCCCGATGACTTCGGCCTCGGACTCAAGGCGGTTCGCCGTGCGCTCGGCGGCCTCTCCCTGTTGGTCTTCGTCGGCGACGTCGCGTCCCCGACACGCGGGGCTTGAGCTTGGCGCGCAAGGATCGCGGGCTCATCGGGCCGGCCGCGGGCCTTCGCTTGCCGTGGCGATTCCTGCTGCGCGGCGTCGTCGGCGTCACCCTGATGCTGGCGTTGATGCTGCGGGTCTTCGTCGGCCAGCTCGTGGTCGTTCGCGGCGATCTCATGGCTCCGTTGGTGCACGACGGCGACGTACTCATCGTTCGCCACGCGCGGGTCCCCACGGTGGGGGACGTCGTCCTCATCGACCTGGGGGACGACAAGCCGGCCCGGCTCAGGCGTGTATTGGCGATGCCCGGCGACCAGATCGGCAGTCGACAGGGGGCTTTCCTCCGGAATGGCCGCGCGCACGGCCTCACCCTCGTCGGACCCTACGTGTGGAGCCAGACGGACCCAGACGGGGCCACCGCGCGGCGCCAGCAGCTCTACACGGAGGATGCGCCCGAGGGCGCGCGCGCCGTGCTCGGCGACCACCTGGGCGCGGCGCGGCCTTGGCGGCTTCACTTGCCCGAGGTCGAGGTGCCGCCGGGCATGCTCTTCGTGCTCTGCGACAACCGTCGGGACTGCCCCGCCGACGAATCCGCCGGGCTCGTGCCGGCGATCGCCGTCATCGGCATCGCGGACGCTTTCCTGTGGTACGGACCCGCGCGGTCACGCACCGAGACGCGCCAACCGCTCTACGGGGGGCTCGTGCCCGTCATGGCCGCCGCAGAGCCCCCGGTCTCGCTCACGACCTCCGAGGCCGCTGCCCCGGCTTCCTCGCCCGGTGTGGACGCCGCTTCGGAGAGAGACGCGGCCCTCTCGCGACCCGACGCGACCGTCGCGCCCGCGTCCCCGGAGCTCAGCCCGTCTCTGAAGTAGAGCGGCACGTACACACGGTCGCCGACGGCTACGCTCTTCCACGTGGCCTCGTCCGACTGGAGCTCCATCTCGAGGCACTGCTGCAGCGCGGGCACTTGGACCCCGTCGACGACGACCTTCGGGGGCGAGCGCTCCCCGAGGGCGTTCAGCTCCAGCTCGACCGTGAGCGCCCCACGAATGTCCGGCACGCGGGGCAAAACACGCTCCAGGCAGGCGTCCGCCACCACCGAGACCGCCGCGAGCAAGGCCACGTCGGTTTTTGGCGAGGGGCTCAGACCGGGCTGGTCGCGGGTCACACGGCCGGTCAAGACACCGGTCGGTCTCGGCACCACCTGCCGCGGCCCCACGGGTCCGGCAACGATGGGCAGCTCCTCCGCCGAGAGGCGCGCTTCGACGGCGCGCACCCGGAGTCGGTCATCGCGACACGCCTCGGCGCCGTCATTGCCTTGTGCCCGAACGATGAGCACCGTCATCAATCGAAAGCTCGCCTGGGCCTCGAGCGCCTCGTGAAACGATGCGGCGCTCATGGGCACGAGCAGCGGGCCCTCATGGGCGAGCGTGACACGGCGAGACCGTGAGGCCGTCGGGGCGAGGTCTTGCACAACCTGAAGCGCCGCCAGGCCGCGTCGGCTGTCGAACGCCGAGAGTCGAACCTCGGACCGCTCCAAGAGCAGCGTCGCTTCGGACTGGCCGGTGCACAGCCCGTCCAGGTCGCCCGGCTCCGGCGCGGGCGTCTCGGCAGCGCGCGCCTTGTCCCAGGGGGCGTGGAGCCCGAGGCTGACCAGAATCGTGAGGGTGGGAACTCGCATCGTTTCGACAGTCGCAGCAACGCGAGGGCGCTAGGGTCTCATTCCCGGCATTGCCGCCCGGGCAGGCTCGTGGTAGCCGACTTCCTCGCCGAGCGCAAAGTGGTGCACTGATGAATCCCACGTTCCTACCAGGTCTCTGGGTACTCTCGGCCCTCATCGCGCTGGTCGCGCTCGACGCCCGAGCCACCGATGCGGGTGTGGGCGCCTCGCCGTCCGTCGCGCCCGCCTCGACGGCCGCGAGCGCGGCCCCGAGCAGTCCACCGGCCTTCGTGCCCGCAGACGTGAAGCCGCTTCCGGACCTACGGCCGCGTGCATCCGCGGGGGTGCTCATCATCCCGATACACGACACGATCGACCTCGGGCTCGCGCCGTATGTGCGGCGTGCGCTGGCGGCTCATCCTGAACCCGCGGCCATCATCTTCGACGTAGACACCTTCGGCGGACGCGTCGACGCCGCGGTCCGCATCCGCGACACGCTGCTCGGGCTGAAGGTGCCCTCGATCGCGTACGTCAATCGCCGCGCGATCAGCGCTGGTGCGCTCATCAGCCTCGCTGCGGAGCACATCGTCGTCACCAGCGGGGCGACGATCGGCGCGGCCACGCCGGTCCAGCTCGAGGGCGGCGAGGCGAAGCCCGTCGAAGAGAAGATGGTCAGCTACATGCGCTCCGAGATGCGGTCGACCGCCGAGGCGCGGGGTCGGTCCGGAGTCGTCGCTGAAGCCATGGTCGACGCCGATACGGCCATCCCCGGGGTCGACGAAAAGGGCAAGCTGCTCACGCTCACCACCGAAACCGCGCTGTCGACGCACATCGCCGACGCGCGCCACGACACCCTCGAGTCGCTGCTCGCGGCCCTGGGGCTCGAGGACGCGCCCCGTCTGAGCGTCGAGGCCAACTGGGCCGAGGGCGTCGCCCGGTTCCTCACGGATCCGACCGTGAGCGGCTTGCTCATGGGCATCGGCATGCTCGGCTTGCTCATCGAGTTCACGCACCCCGGGGTCATCCTCCCCGGCGCAGTCGGGGCAGTCTGCCTCGCGCTCTTTTTCGGTGGTCACTGGGTCGTCGAACTCGCCGGGTGGGAGGAGATCCTCCTCTTCGTCGTGGGGCTCATCCTCTTGCTGGTCGAGATCTTCGTCATCCCGGGCTTCGGCCTCGCCGGGATCGGCGGCATCGTCATGGTCGTGCTGGCGCTCTCCCTGGCGTTGGTCGGATTGCCGCTCGGCGCGAGTTGGGACCTGGGTCTCATCGCCGACGCGCTCGGGGTCGTCACCGTCTCGACCTTTGCCGCGGTCGTTCTCTTCCTCGTAGCCTTGAGATACCTCCCCGAGCGGAAGTTCGCGCGTCGACTCGTCCTCGAGACCACGCTCGGTCCCCTCGCGGGCGAGTCTCCAGGCAAAGAGGACTGGCACGCCTCACCGTCCTCGTGGAGCCATTGGGTCGGCCGTGCGGGCATCGCCGAGACCGACTTGCGCCTCTCCGGGAAGGCGCGGTTTGGAGAGGAGACGCTCGACGTCGTCAGCCGAACGGAATACATCGACCGGGGCACGCCGGTTCGGGTCGTCGAGGTCGAGGGCATTCGAATCGTGGTGGTGCGGAACACTTCAGTCGAAAGCGGAGGGGCGTGATGGGCGGCAACGTCATTCTGGTGGTCACGGCGGTCGCGGGCCTCTTCGCGCTCGCGGTCATCTTCTATTTCGTGCCTGTCGGCCTGTGGGTTGCGGCGGCGTTCTCCGGGGCGCGGGTGAGCATCTTCGAGCTCATCGCGATGCGGCTGCGCCGCGTGCCGCCCTCGACCATCGTGAACTCCCGAATCAGCGCCGTGAAGGCGGGCCTGGACATCCCCGTCGACCAGCTCGAGGCCCACTACCTCGCGGGCGGGCACGTGGAGCGGGTGGTCTTTGCGCTCATCTCCGCAGAGAAAGCGGGCATCCGACTCACCATGTCGCGGGCCGCGGCCATCGACCTCGCCGGTCGCGACGTCCTCGAGGCCGTCCGCATGAGCGTGAACCCGAAGGTCATCGAGACCCCGAAGGTCTCCGCCGTGGCCGCGGACGGCATCCAGCTCGTGGTGCTCTGCCGCATCACCTTGCGCGCGAACATCGAGCGGCTCGTCGGTGGTGCCGGTGAGGAGACCATCCTCGCGCGTGTCGGCGAGGGCATCGTCACGACCATCGGCTCCGCCCGGACCCACAAAGAGGTGCTCGAGAATCCCGACAAGATCTCACGCACCGTGATGTCGAAGGGACTCGATTCCGGCACGGCGTTCGAGATTCTGTCGCTGGACATCGCCGACGTCGACGTGGGCGCCAACATCGGCGCGAAGCTCCAGATGGACCAGGCCGAAGCCGACAAAAACATCGCCCAGGCCCAGGCCGAGGGCCGCCGCGCGCAGGCCGTCGCGTTGGAGCAGGAGATGCGCGCACGCTACCAGGAAGCGCGCGCGAAGGTGGTCGAGGCGGAGGTCGAGGTGCCGTTGGCGCTGGCGTCGGCGATGCGGTCCGGCCACATGGGCGCCATGGACTACTACCAGATGAAGAACGTCGTCGCGGACACGGACATGCGCGCCGCGCTCTCGAAGGTCGGGGACCCGGGCGCGAAGAAAGACTGAGCGCGTGGACCTCGAGGCGCTCCTGTCGACGCTCCTGCCCCGTGAGGCCGACGCGCTCGCGCGCCGAGTGCTGCTCGCAGAGGCCCTCGGACCGCCCGTGGCGTTGCGTCGCAGAAGGCCCGGCCCCCTGATGGGTCCGCCACCGCCGACGCCAGGGCCGGTGCCCCCCGCGAAGCCGCAATGAACCTTTCGAAGGAGCACCTCCAGCTCGTCTTCCTCGTGCTGTACGTGGCGTATCAGGTCTACGCTTGGTGGGCGAAACGACAGCGAGCCCCCACCGAGGTCGAGCCCGAGCGGGAGGCGGAGCCCTCCCCGACGCCTGTGCCGGAGCGACCGGCTCGAGACCCGGGTGGCCCCGAGCTGCTCGTCCGGCTCGACACGATGAGGACCCGCGCGGCCGAGCTGCAGCGGGAACTCGTCAGCGTGCGTGCGCGACTCGCGGCCCTCGAGGGTCCCGTCGTCGTCTTGAGGCGCGTCCTGGAAACCCGTGTCCATGCCCCCCTCGTGGAGCTCTCAGGGCGACTCGAGCGCTTGCGACTCCTCGCTCAGACGACGAACGCGCCGACCCGAATCCTGGAGGAGCTCGACCGCGACGACCCGCGAGACACCCTCGCGCGCATCGGCCAGCGCTTGTACGTGATCGCCACCCTCACCGAGACCCGCGCGACACCGGCGGCACGACGCCTCATCGAGGACGCCGACGCCGCCGCCGATGACCTCATCGACCCCTTGCGTCGTCTCGCGCAGACCCAGGGCCTGACGACCTTCGACGAGCGACCGGTGTGTGTGCAAACGGAGCCGACCTACGAGGCCGTCGTCCTGGGCCTGCTGCCCGAGCACCCCATCGTCTTCGTGCCGCCCGACTTCGGCGGCAACGTGTACCGGTGGGCGTCGCTGCCGCACGAAATCGCGCACGTGCTCTGGAATCGGTGGCCAGGCTTCGCCGTAGAGGCGCGTCAGGCCTTCGGACTCAATCGGCGCCCACGGCTGCCGGGCATCGACCGTGAGGGTCGTCTGCAGGGCCGTGTCGAAGACGCACTCTCGGGCTGGCTCGAAGAGATGCACGCGGACGCGTTCGCCGTCCTGACGCTGGGCCCCGCGGCGGCACGCGGGCTCGTCGAGTGTTTCTCTTCGCCCGAGGAGCCCCTCGCCACGACGACCGCCTACACCCTCGATGGGCAACACTTCGCGCCGCATCCGCCGTCCGCGCTGCGGGTCGCGTGGGTCTCGCGGCTCCTCGAGCGCCAGGGCTTTCCCGTCGAGGCGCGTTGGGTCCAGGACACCTGGAACAAGCGCCACGGCACGCCCGAGGCCATCATCGTCCCCTTGAGCCGGGGCGACGCCGTCTCGATCGAGTTCTCCGTCTTTCAGGAGGCCGGAGACCGCGTCCTCGACCTGTGGCTCGACCACGGCTGGAAGGTCTTCGGCGGGCTCGGGCTGCGCGAGGTGCCTGGCCTCGAGCTCGGCGCCGGCGAGTGGGTGCTCGTGCGACAGGCGGCGTCGCAGCTCCTCGCTGGGATCGCCCAGCACCACCCGCCCCGACGCCTGCTCGCCGCGGCCATCGAGGCCCACACGCGCGACCCACGCTCGACCGCACGCATCGCCGCCACTCTGCACGCGTCGATTCAGGGCCTGGAGTCCGACGAACGGCGCGCCGCGGACCCTCAGTATGCGTCGAAGACCTCGACCCTCGATGGCCTGCCGACGCGCGAGGACCTCGTCGCCGCGCTGGTCTTTCGCGAGGTCTTCATGCGCCGCGGCGGCGCCCGACCTACGGGGAGAATGGGCTGAGAGTCGATGCAGGCTTCGCGTTGAAGGCAGACGCGCGACGACTCCTCGCTTTCGATGCGGCGGCCGGCGCCCTCGCCGGTACGGCACTCTTCGCCCTCCGCGAACCCATCGTGGCCTGGACCGGGCTCCCGGACCCGGTCCTCGACTTCACGGGCGGCGCGAACCTGGCGTACGCGCTCTACGCCGGCACTCTCACGGCCTGCGCGGCCCTGGGTCGCCCGCCGGGCCGTGCGGCGATGCGCGCACTGGTCTTCGCGAACGGGGCCTGGACCGTTCCATGCGCCGTGCTTGCGTTCGCGACCGCGCCGACCGCAAACGCCCTCGGAACGGCCGCGCTGGTCGCCGAGGGCGTTTTTGTCGGTGTGCTCGCGCTCGTCGAGGCGCGCGTCCTTCTCCGCCGGGGCTGAGACGGCCAGCAGCCGCACAGCCTACTGGCAGAACTGGCTGAGCTGATTGCCTTCCGAGACGCAGCCGCCCTCGTCGGGTCCCGTCGGGCAGCACACGAAGCCCTCGGGGCACACCAGTCCCTGGCCGCAGTCCAGGAGACAAAGCTGACCCAGCGGCCCGAGGCCTCGGCAAGACTCGTCGTCCGTGCAGTCACCGTCGCCACGGCACCGAGGGGGGTCGCGGCCGTCGTTGGGCCAGTCGCTGACGGCCCGATCCTGGCCCTGGGCCTCGACGCACTGATTCTCGAGGCAGAACAGTCCATTGCCACATTGCGCGTCCTCGAAGCACTGGACGCACTCTCCGCTCTGCGGGTCGCACACCTGCCCGCGCCCGCAGTTCGCGTCCGCACACAAGTCGGGCGCGCACTCGTCCTGCCGAATGCAGGCGAAGAAGCGCTGGTTGTTCCGGAAGATCTGCTCGCACGATTCGCCTTGGTCGCAGGCGCCGTTGTTGCCGCACGGAGGCCCACAAGCGCCAGGCTCGTTCTGGCCGTTGTAGCGCAAGCAGAACCACCCTTCAGGGCAGTCCGCTTCGGCGTTGCAGGCTTCGCAGGTCGCGTCCGCCGGCGGGGCTTCGCACGCTCCGGTCTCCGGGTTGCACACCTGGTCGCCTCGGCAGACCACCCCACCGCAGGGGTCTTCGCAGACGCCGGTGCCGAAGTCGCAGGGCAGGTCCGGCGAGCACGCCGCGGGCCCACAAATGCCCGCGTCGCACTCCGCACACACACACTGCACGTTGCCGTTGCACGCCAGCGCGCGCGTCTGGCCGATGCGGCGCGTCTCACAGGTCTCGGGATTGAAGCTGAACGCCTCCCACAGCGACCGATCTTCGGACGACCGGCTGACCAGCACCTCGGGACCGAACTCCACGTCCGGCGCGCCTTCGCAGTGGAAGACCAGGCGCGCTGCGCCCTGGTTCGCCCCCTCGCGATAGAAGAGGTCCACGCCGACGGTCCACCATCCGGCCTCCGGATCACCCAACCGCACCTGCTCCTGGGTGCCGCCCTCGCCCGGTGCGTCCCGCAGATAGCCGGGATCGCACCAGTCCTGCCGACGATTGCCCGCCCAGCAATCGAAGTCGTCGAAGTACGCACCGCGCGGGTGCAGCACGTGCAGGTCGAAGTCGACCCGTGCGTCGCCCCACACCAGCTCGACCCAAACGCGCGGTGAGAACTCGTCGCACGCGTCGCCCAGGCCGTCGCCGTCCGAATCGACCTGGTCGTTGTTGGCGACTTCACGGCAGTTGTCGCAGGCGTCGCCGATCCCGTCCTCGTCCCGGTCCGACTGATTGTCGCGAACGCGGGGGCAGACGTCCGCGGCGTCGGGTGTGCCGTCGCCGTCCGAGTCGGCATCGACGCACGCGTCGCCTACGCCGTCCATGTCCATGTCGGCCTGGTCGAAGTTCGGCTCGACGGGGCAGTTGTCACAGACGTTGCCGAGGCCGTCGTCGTCCTCGTCGGCCTGGTCGAAGTTCGGCGTCTCGACGCAGTTGTCGTCCGCGTCGGGGACCGAGTCGAGGTCGAGGTCGGCGATCATCGGGCGTTCGCACAGGTCGCCCACACGGTCCCCGTCGGCGTCCGCCTGGTCGGCGTTCGCCGTGCCCGGACAGTTGTCGCACGTGTCGCCCACACCATCAGCATCTCCGTCGAGCTGCCCGGGATTCGGCACACGCGCGCAGTTGTCCGCGCCGTCCACCACACCGTCTTCGTCCGCGTCCGCGCACACGTCGCCAATGCCATCCGCGTTGGCGTCCGTCTGGTCGGGGTTCGCGGTCTCGGGGCAGTTGTCACACGGATCGCCCGCGCCATCTTCGTCGGTGTCGCGCTGGCCGTTGTTCGCTTGGAATCGGCAGTTGTCGTCCTCGTCGGGGACCCCGTCGTTGTCGACGTCCCCGGGGGGCCCATCGCACGCATCGCCCACGCCGTCGTCGTCTCGGTCGCGCTGGTCCGCGTTCGGCGAGTCGGGGCAGTTGTCGTCCGCGTCCACGATGCCGTCGAAGTCGCGGTCCACGGGCACGACGACCGCGCCGCCTTCAGGAGGCAGCTCGCCGCCTACGGGCGGCACGTCGCCGCCGGGCTGCGCGCCGCCTACGGACATGCCGCCCTGAGGGGGCACTTCACCGCCGACGGCCCCGCCCACAGGAGGGGTATCGCCGCCCTCGGGCTTGCCGCCGACGGGCGGTTCGTCCCCGCCGTTGCCGCCGTTCCCGCCGTTGCCACCGGGCGCGCCGCCGTTGCCTCCGGCCTCTCCGCCGCTGCCGCCGGCCTCACCGCCGCTGCCGCCGGCCTCACCGCCGTTGCCGCCGCTCCCACCCGTGCTGCCGCCGGGGCCGCCATCGGCGCCGTCTACGGCCGCGTCCCCATCGATGCGACCGGCATTGGTCTCGATGCAGCCGACGATCGTGGCCCCCAGAAAAAGGGCAATGGACAATCGCTTCATACCTTGTTCTCCCCTGAACGCCCGTTGCGGCTGCACATTACCACCCACACCGTACGTCACCGCAACCTCACGGTCCGGTCACGGGCGAGGAACGCCGGCCCGCGCCCCGTGCGGCCGCGAGGCCGCGTCGGCGGGCCTCGTCGGCGAGCAATCGGCGCGCTTGACGCAGGTCGTGTTTGTCTCTCGAGCGGCCGGCGGCCTCTGCCGTCCACACGAAGAGGGTCCAGGCCATCCGCGCGGCACGCGCGTTGCCGAGGCGGGTCTGGGCCATGGCCAGGCCGCGCCACACATCGGGGAGCAGGTCATCGTGTTCGAGGGCGGTCCGATAGCCCTGCACCGCCGCGTCGAACCGGCCGCCTCGAGCCGCTTGGTCCGCGGCCCGGACACGTTCATTCGCGACCGAGGTCTGGGGGGGCACGTGACTCGACTCCGGTGTCGGTAAGCCGCGCGCGTCCAGGAGCGCCCGGAGCGCGCCCAGGTCGAGCGACGGCGTCTCGACCGTGAGGCGAACGTACCGGAGCGACATCCACAGCATCGCGACGGCGAAGTCGTTCTCCGGCGCCGCGACGACCACCTCGTGAAACAGCGCGGCCGCCTCCTCGTACCGCTCGCCCCGGTAAAGCGCTTCACCCCGCGCCAGCGCGACCCGCAAGGGGTGTGCACCCTTGCGGGCGGCCTCGGCGCACACGACGAGCGCCTCGTCCACCGGTCCTCGTCTCGCGAGGCCGAACGCCAGGCGGAGCGTCGACTCCGCATCCCCGGCCGCGGCCAGGCGCGTGGCATGGCGTGTCCATCCGGCCGAGTCCGGAGGACCGAGTCCGAGCACGAGCACAACGGCGAGGAGCGGTCCAGAGACCATGGTCCGAGCGTATGCGGGCTTTGCGCGCCGCGCCACGCGAAGCCGCATTGTCCGGGTGCGCAGGTGCGTGTTAGGCACGCGTCGTGAGCCTGTCGCGCTTCATCCTCGCGTTGACCTTTGCCGCGTCGCTCTCGGGCTGCGGCTACCGTTGGGTCACCCCAGACGGCCCCGGCCTCGCGTCGAGCGTCCGTTTCGGTCACATCGAGGACCTCTCTCCGGGCGGACGCCTCGGCGATCGACTGCGCACTGCGCTCCGGGTCGAGCTCGGGGCCGACGTGCAGGTGGCGCCGGCGGAGGAGCGCACGATCCCTGAGCTCGTGGGTCGCGTCGAGGTCCTCCCCGAGGTCCCGTTGGCCTACGCTTCCGGTGTGCGCCTGGCGGACGAGGTCGTGGTTCGCGCCTCGGTCGAGCTGCGCGCCGACGATGGGCGCCTCCTTTGGCTCTCGGGCCCGGTCGAACGGCGCGCCCCGCGGCTGCGGGCGGGTACGGCCACCGAGACCTTCGCCGCCCGTCGCCGGGCGCTCGAGACCGCGGTCGACGAGCTCGCGCACGCGCTCGCGATGTTGTGGAGGGATGCTGCGTGAC
>JBMOFP010000032.1:0-39723 GCA_049318805.1 Bradymonadia bacterium | reverse complement strand
GTCGTGATACCTGAAGGTGCTCTGCGACACATGTCGACGCAGTTGGTCGGCCTTACGCCGCGCGACGCGCTCATCGCCCTGGTCGAGCAGAAGGGCGAAGGTGTGCGGGTCCACCCGCGCGACCACGTCCGAGTGGCGAGTGCGCTGCTTGAGAATGCCCGCGAGCAGCGACAAGACGCGCTCCATGGCCAGCGCGCGGTACCGCGTCTCGAGGCGGCGGAACTGCGAGAGCCGAAGCACGACGACCGAGGCCTCGCGGCCCCCTCGGGCGCGCAGCGCCTCTTCGAAAGCGATACGGTTCGCCGCCTGGGTCAACCCATCCGTGAAGGCGATCCGACTCAACACCAGAGCGACGTCCGTCTCCACATCGTCGGACGCGATGAATCGGAACGCCGTGCCTCCGAACATGACCACATCATTGTGCTTGAGGTGCGCGCGCTGGACCCGGTGGTCGTTCACCCAGGTGCCGTTCGTGCTGTCCTCGTCGATCACGTCGTAGCCCGTGGGGGTGAGCTCGAGCCGCGCGTGGCTGCGGCTCACGCTCGGGCTCCGAATCACGATGTCGGAGGGGTCCATGCGACCGACCACATAGCCGGCGCGCTTCAGCTCGATGCGGCGCCGAACGGACTCGCCGTGAATCTCGACCAGGCACACCCCCGGTTGCCCGTCGGGGAGCGGCGTACTGTGGTGCGGCTGCTCGACCGTGAAATCATCGGAGAAGGGCCGAACGTACGTCCCCGGCCGCGTCTCGTCGGTCGGGAGGCTCGAGCCGCTCTCGCCGGTCGCGTTGGGGTCGTCCGCAGAACGTGGGCGCTTTAATGGATTCACGTGCCCCAATCTATCGGCGTTTCCCGTGAGGAACATGATGTTCACCGGGAACGCTGGGCTCCGCCAAAAGGCTGAACCGCAAAGTGAGCGTGGCGCCCGCGGCAAGCTCCAGGTCGAAGAACTCGGGGTAGTGGCCCGGGAACGAGAGGCGCAACCGACGACGCCCGGGCGCGACGCACAGCGTTTGTGCGCGCCACCCGGAGACGACCCCCTGCGGGCGCCCGTCGACCTCGACGGCCGCGTCCGCGGGCTCGCCCTCGAGGACGACACACGCCGCGCCCGCCGGCACGGTCGGGGCTTCCTCGACCCGTGTGACGACGCCGCCACCGCAACCGAAGGCCGCCCAAAGAACGCAGCACAGCGCGCGCTTCATGGGGTCCGAGCCTCGACCACGCGCAAAGTGCCACAGGCCGGCCAGTCGACCCCGGCGACGGCCGCCGCCCAACCCGCGCTGGTCCCCGTCACTGTGACCTCCCCGGGTGCGGCCCCCTGTCGCCACCGCAATACCACGCTGGTCCCCGCCCCAACGACGCACCGCGCGCCGGCGCGATTCACGAGCACCAACGCGAACTCCGGGGGCGTTCCGACCGGCAATGCGACGACGAGGTCGGCGGGTGTCGAGGGTGCGACCTCGGCGAGGGGCATTCGGCCGTCCACCCAAACCGTCCCGTCGGAGAATCGACGGGGCCGCTCGAAGGCGATACGCGCCGTTCGTGCCTGAACCCAGGTTCCCCAGGCCGCGGGATCGATCACCGACGGGCGCGCGAGGAGCGCGACCACGTGCTCGCGAGCGTTCCTGCGGGCGACCTCGACCGGGTCTTCGTCGTGGAGGTGGCCCGTGGGCGAGAGAATGCGGGGGGCGCCGACCCCTCGCACGGAGACGACGTCGTTCGTCCAGTCCACGTGCGCGGCCGGCGGGAGCGCCGCAGGGTCGAGGAGCAACGTCCAAAGGACAAAGAACGCGCCGTGCACTTCATTCCCATTCGATCGTCGCGGGCGGCTTGCTCGAGATGTCGTAGACGACTCGATTGACCCCCCGAACCTCGTTGATGATCCGCGTGGACAAGCGCCCGAGGACCTCGGTCGGCAGCGGGTACCAATCGGCGGTCATGCCGTCCACGCTGGTCACCGCACGCACCGCCAACACGGACTCGTAGGTCCGGTCGTCTCCCATGACGCCGACCGTCCGCACGGGGAGCAACACCGCGAAGGCCTGCCAGAGCGTCCGCTCGAGGCCCGCCGCCCGAACCTCCTCCTGAACGATGCGGTCGGCCGCGCGCAGCACCGCGAGTCGCTCGGCGGTCACCTCACCGAGCACGCGGATCGCCAGGCCTGGCCCCGGGAACGGCTGCCGCCACACGATGTGGTCGGGCAAGCCCAGCTCGAGACCGGCCGCGCGGACCTCGTCCTTGAACAGCTCCCGCAGCGGCTCACAGATCTTCAGCTTCATCCGCTCGGGGAGGCCCCCGACGTTGTGGTGGCTCTTGATGACCGCCGCTGGGCCTCGGACGCTGACGCTCTCGATGACGTCGGGGTAGAGGGTGCCCTGAGCGAGGAAGCGCGCATCTTCGAGGGTCGCGGCCTCCCGGTCGAAGACGTCCA
This sequence comes from Bradymonadia bacterium, assembly GCA_049318805.1. Taxonomy (GTDB): domain Bacteria; phylum Myxococcota_A; class Bradymonadia; order UBA7976; family UBA1532; genus CANLBD01. The sequence continues at coordinate 37,293 of JBMOFP010000032.1, read as the reverse complement.
CGAAGACCCGCCCGATCGTCTTTCTCTTGACCTCCGGATCCGTCACGCCGGCCAACGCCGTCAGGAACTCGTCCCGCGCGTCGATGTGCCGCAGGTCGAAGTGGAACTTGCCCGAGAAGACCTCGACGACCTGCTCGGCTTCGTCCGCACGCAGGAGTCCGTTGTCGACGAAAACGCAGGTCAGGCGGTCCCCGATGGCTCGATGCAGCAGCATCGCGGCGACCGCCGAGTCGACCCCGCCGGAGAGCCCGCAGACCACACGCGCGTCGCCGACCTGGGCGCGAATCCGGTCGATCGCCTCATCGACGAAGCGCGACGGGGTCCAATCGCCGCGGAAGCCTGCGATATCAAACAGGAAATTCCGTATCATCTGCACGCCGCGCGGCGTATGGACGACCTCGGGATGGAACTGGAGCCCGTAGAGGCGGCGCGCGGGATCGGCGACGGCCGCCACGACGCCGTCTTCGCTCCGAGCGAGGATCTCGAAGCCCGGCGCGGGCACGGAGACGTGGTCCCCGTGGGACATCCACACGAGGGCGCGCTCCTCTTCGAGATGCGCGAGCAGGTCGCCCTCTCGTTCGATGCGCATGAACGCGCGGCCGTACTCGCGATGTTTCGCCCGGGCGACCTCGCCGCCCAGTGTGCGCGTCAGCACCTGCAGCCCGTAGCAAATCCCGAGCACGGGGACGCCGAGCTGCAACAGCTCGGGAGACAGCCCCGGCGCGTCGGTGGCCGTGACGCTCGCCGGGCCGCCGCTCAGCACAATCGCGCGCGCTTGCTTCGCGCGGATGGTGTCGAGAGGGGCGTCGAACGGCAAAATCTCGCAGTACACATGCTGCTCTCGCACGCGCCGCGCGATGAGCTGGGTGAACTGGCTGCCGTAGTCGAGAATCAGCAGCGTTTCGTGCGCGACGGCGCTCATCGGGGGCTCCTCCTCGGCTCTCATTCCACGCGGTAGTTCGGGGCCTCTTCGGTGACCACCACGTCGTGTACGTGGGACTCCCGCAAGCCGGCGGCGGTGATGCGAATGAAACGCGCCCCGGTACGCAGCTCTTCGAGGGTGCGCGAGCCCGTGTAGCCCATCCCGGCGCGCAGACCCCCGACGAGCTGGTAGAGCGTGTCGGCGAGCGGACCGCGGAACGGCACCCGCCCTTCGATGCCCTCGGGGACGAGCTTACGCTCCTCGACCCCCTCCTGGGCGTAGCGGTCTCCGCTGCCCTTGCGCATCGCGCCCATGCTCCCCATGCCCCGGTACGCTTTGTACGCGCGCCCCTGGTAGAGCACCATCTGGCCGGGCGATTCCGACGTGCCCGCGAAGAGGCTGCCGATCATCACCACGTGCGCTCCGGCCGCGATGGCCTTGACGAGGTCGCCGCTGAACTTCACGCCGCCGTCGGCGATGATCGGCACCCCCGCCTCCGACGCGACCTCCACGGCGTCCATGACCGCGGTGATCTGGGCCACGCCGACCCCGGCGACGACACGCGTCGTACAAATGGAGCCCGGCCCGATGCCGACCTTCACGGCGTCGGCCCCGGCGTCGATCAACGCGCGGGTCCCCTCTCCGGTCGCGACGTTGCCGGCGACCACCGGGAGATTCGGGTAGCTGCGTTTCACGTCGCGCACCGCCTCGACGACCCGGCGGCTGTGTCCATGCGCGGTGTCGATGCAGATGACATCGACCCCCGCCCGCACGAGCGCCTCGATGCGCGCCTCGCGGTCGGGTCCGACACCGACCGCCGCCCCGACCAGCAAGCGCCCCTGTGGGTCCTTGCAGGCGTGCGGGAATCGTTCGGCTTTCTCGATGTCCTTCGTGGTGATCAAACCCTTGAGAGACAGGTCTTCGCCCACCACGAGCAGCTTCTCGATGCGGTGCCGCTGAAGCAGCGTCTTGCAGGCCTCGAGGTCCGTGCCCTCGGGCACCGTGACCAGCTTCGTCGTCATCAGGCTCCGAACGGACGCGTCCCCGTTCTTCAAGAACCGCACGTCACGCCCCGTGAGGATGCCGACGGCCCGTTCACCCTCGACGACGGGGAGCCCGTTGATCTGGTGCTGACGCATCAACGCCAGGGCGTCCGTCAGCGTCTGGTCGGGCGAGATCGTGACCGGATCGAGCACCATGCCGCTCTCGGCCTTCTTGACCCGCAGGACCTCGCGCGCCTGCGCCTCGATCGTCATGTTCTTGTGCACGAAACCAAGGCCGCCCGCGCGCGCCATGGTCATCGCCAGGTCCGACTCGGTCACGGTGTCCATGGCCGCGCTGACCAGCGGGATGCGCAGGGACAATTGACGCGTCAAACGCGTCTGGGTGTCGACCTCGGCGGGCAGGACGTCGGACTCGGCAGGCAGCAACAAAACATCGTCGAAGGTGAGCGACTCACCCACGATGCGGGCTCTCGGATTCTCGCGCATCTCCGCTCTCCGGATCGGCCTTCGGGCGGCGGAGGATAGCAGGTCACGCGGAAAAGTGACCGCCACGCCGACGGGGTGGCCGCTGGCGCGACGCTCGCCGGTCGTGCGAACGTAACGACGACGGTCACGGCTCGGCGTGACGGCTCGAACTGGGGGGATGTCCGTGCTGGGCTTCGGTCGAAGAGAAGCGCTCGTCACGTGTTTCGGACTGCTGGCGGCCTCGGGCTCGGCCGACGCCCGGGTGCTCCGAAACGATAGCCTCGAGCCGGGCCAACGCATCGGCTTCTATCCGAACATGAACGGCGGCGACGGGGTCGCGGTCGTGCTGCCGGTGCCCGAGGACGTCGTCGACTTCACGATCTGCGCCATCCAGACGTGGTTCGGTCCCGATGAATTCACGGTGGTCGAGGCGCGGATCTCGACAGCACTCGACGACGCGTCCCCGGACGTCCTCTTGTGGATGGGCGACCTCGACGCCTTCCAGCTGTTCGGCAGCGAGGTCGCGCTCAGCGAGATCGACCTCCGGGAGGAGCGCCTCGAGTTCTCACGGGACGAAGCGAATCGGCTGCACGTCTTCTTGCGCCATGTCGAGGGCTTCTCGGGCCCGCCCTCGATCGGGTACGACGGCGATGGCATCACGCCCGGCTCGAACTGGCTCTATCAGTTCCAGCGCAACGGCAACTTCCTCGTCGCGCTCACCGAGACCCTCGTCGACGAAGGTCGCCCGCCACGCCCCCCCGGTGACTGGGTCGTGCGTGTGCTCATCGCCGAAAACGGCGAGCCCTGCCCGGTGACCGAGGCGGTGCAGGCCGACGGCGGCATCATCGAGCCGCCGCCGCCCCCGCGAGACGCCGGTGTGCCCCCCCCGCCCCGACGCGACGCGGAGCCCGAGGACATCAAGGACGCCGCGCCTCCGCTCCCGCGTCGTGATGCGACCCCCCTCGAGGAGGACGCGACGCCCCCTGTCGGCGAGGAGGTCGGGCGGCCGCTGGACGAGCTCGCGGTCGACATCGTCGCGCCGACCTCGGGCCGAAGCGACCAGGACACGCCCATCGCGGTGAAGGGGCGAGGCTTCCCGTTGGACGGCGAGGTGCGGGTGCGCATCGGAGAGGTTCGGGCCCTCGAGGCCGAGGTCACGGCGAGCTCGTCGCTCACCGCCGTCGTCCCCGCGGGGCTCGAGCCCGGCCAGTACGACCTGAGCGTCGAACGGCTGGTCGATGGGCAGCGCGCGATCCTCCCCCAGGCGTTCACCGTTCTCGGCGAGGGCGAGGTCGTGGCGCCCTTCTCGTTGCTGGGTCTGAGCCCCACCAACGTCACCGAGGGCGAGACACCGATCATCATCTTTTCGGGCAGCGGCTTCACCGCGGACACGCGCTTCGTGATTGGCAACTCCGCGCTGACACCGCCGGCCATCGAGTCCGAAGGCTGGGCGCGTGCGCAGCTCCTCGAGGCGCTGCCCGTCGGGACGTTCGACGTCGTCGCCTTTTCGTCCGGCGCCGAGGCGCGGCTCGTCGGCGCCTTTCGCGTCACGGCACGGCCGGCGCGCTCCGCGAGCAGCGGCTGTCGTGTCGGTCACATGAGCCCGTCGAGTCCCGCGCTCGTCTTCTTCGGTGCCGTCGCGCTGCTCGTCGCTCGCCGCCGCCCGCGGCGTTCTTCATGAGGCATCGGGGGCGCGGGCGTGCGCGCGCGCTGCTCGCCCTGGGCCTGAGCCTTTGCGCATGCGGGGGCACGCCGACGCCGCCGTCGCGCGCGCGCGCCGACGCCACGAGCCTCGAACCGCAGCCCCCGCCTCAAGCTCAACTCGACGCGGCCGTAGAAGACGCGACGATCGGCGGGCGGCTGCTGCATGTCTCGAGCGAGGCGAGCGATGGAGGCGACGGGAGCGCCAACGCCCCGTTCCGGCGGCTCGACGCGGCGGCCCTTGCGGCGGTGCCCGGGGACACGGTGTTGTTGTCCGCGGGCCGACACGCGCCGCTCACCGTCTCGTGGCCGGAGGGCGTCGAGCTTTGGGGCGGCGGTCGAGACGCGACGTACCTCGACGGTCCGCTCTCACTCCGGGGCGTCGCCGCGCTCCGGGCGCTCTCCGTGACGGGAGGGGCCCCCGCCCTCACCCTGACGGACGCCTCCGCGTTCGAGGTCGGTGTCGAAGCCTCCGAGAGCGACGGTTTGGTGGTCTCCGGGCGCGTCACGCTCCGGGACGTCGCCCTTCGCGGGTCTGCGGACGCCGGGATGCGCGCGACCGACGCGGTGTTGGACGTGGACCAGCTCGTCGTCGAGGGTGCCCGGGGTTCCGCGGTCAAGGTCGTGGGGGGCGAGGGTGTGCTGCGCGGCCTGCGCCTGCGCGATGTGGCGCTCGGGGACGACGGTGTCTCGGCGCACGGCCTCGATGTCGACGGCGCGCGCCTCCGGGTCGTCGACGTCGAGGTCACGGGGGTCCTGGATCGATCGTTGCGTTTCGCACGAGATGCCGAGGTGGATCTCGAGTCCGCACGTGTCCCGGACGCAGGGTCGGAGGGCCTCTCGGTCTTGTCGGGCGCCCGGGTCCGACTCCTCGACGTGCGGATCGGCGGCGCGAGCAGCACCGGCCTGACCGTCATCGACGCGCACGTCTCAGGACGCGACGTCGAGCTCCGCGACTGCGCGCGCGCGGGCCTCCTCGTCTCCGAGGGCACGGCCGACCTCGAGGACCTCAGAGTCTACGGCGGCGCGACCCGCGGCATCTCCTGGCTCCGCGCGCAGGGACGCCTCGTTCGTACCCGAGTCGAGGGCGCGGGCAACGTCGGCATCCAGGTCACGGAGCCCCTCGACACCCGTTTCGAGGACCTCGCGATCATCGGGGCGCGTGAGACGGCGCTCTCGGTCCTGGACGCGGAGCCCCAACGCCTGCAGGTGGTCGGTGGACTGATTCAAGATTCGGTGGCCGGCAACGAGTCGGGGGGCGAGGGTGTCTTCGCCTATGGCGCGTCGCTGTCGATGCAAGGGACGACCATCACCGGGAGCGCCGGCGCGGGGATCCGTGTCGAGGGCGGCGGCCTCGATGCCGAGCAGGTGACCGTGGAGCGAAGCGGCGGTCCCGGGCTGCTCGTGATCGACCCGACCAACGCGGTGAACATCGTTCGGGGGACCTTTCGGTCCAATCTGGAGGCCGGCATGCTGGCGCTCAATGGCGTCACCCGATGTGACGACTGCCGAGCCTCCGGGACCCGCCCTCTCCCGGGTGCGCCCGAGGCCGATGGTTTCGCCTTCTACGGCGGCACGCACACCCTCTCCGGGGGGGCGGCCGAGGAGAACGAAAACGCGGGGATTCGCCTCGGAAACCGCGGCCTGCTGACCGTCGGGGGGGTCGTCGCCGCGCGCAACGGGGGCTGGGGCCTGGACGTCGCCTGTGATGGCTCCGAGGTCACGATCACCGAGCCCTTGGCGTTCGATGCGAACGGGCGCGGCGGTCGGAATCGCTGCCCGTAACTCGCCGCATAACGAAGCCGTGATAACAGGGTGCGACGTTATCGTGCCAGTGCGCGGACGGCCGCCAACAGCGCGGGTTCGGGGAAGCCGCTGAGCAGCACCTCGCCCCCCTCCCCGATGGTCAACTCGCTCGACCTCGGGGCAACCCAGGCCTCGGCCGGCGGCACCCGACCGCGCAGCACCCAGAGGCGTTGATTCGCGCTCGCGCGGAGGGCGCGGGTCGGCGCATCGCGGGTGCCCTCGAAGCGACCGTCCACGAGCATGTGCGTCTCCGCGAGCAGGTCGTGGGCGCCCGCCGGGGCCGTCGGCCCCCGCAGCGTCTCGAGGGTGAAACCGGAAAAAACGAGCACGTGGACCTCGGGCCACACGGCGCGCACCTCGCGGACGAGCTGCGCCAGTGCGACCGCCTGTTCGAAGGGCTCTCCCCCGGAGATCGACAGGCCGTGATGGGCGTCCGTGCGCGCGGCGAGAATGCGCGCGACCAGGGTCGAAACCGGGGCGAGCCCGACGCCGGGCGCGTGGGTCGACGGATTGAAGCAGCCGGCGCAGCCCAGGGTGCACCCCTGCACCCAGAGCACGACGCGGCAACCCGGTCCATTGACTCGAGACGCCGCGTGGAACGCGCTCACCGCCAGCCTCGGAGCGTCGGTCATGAGTCCCTGCGAAAAAGTCTGCGAAGTGCGCGACACGCCATGACTTTGGCCGATCGAAGAGAGGAAGACCGAACGTCGAGGAGAGCTTGCATGAAGTCCGACCCCCTCGCCCCGATTCTGGGGGACAGCCTGTGTATGCGCGAGCTTCGCCGCAAGCTCTCGCGTTTCGCGACGCTCGACGCGCCCGTTCTCGTCCACGGAGAGACCGGCGTCGGCAAGGAGCTCGTCGCGCGGGGGCTTCACGACGCCTCGGCTCGGGCCGCAGCCCCCTATGTCGCCGTAAACTGCGCGGCCATCCCGCGCGACCTCGTCGAATCGGAGCTCTTCGGCGCGGTCGCCGGCGCGTTCACCGGGGCCCGCGCCCGAGATGGACACTTCACGCGCGCGCACGGCGGCACCCTCTTCCTCGACGAGGTGGGTGAGCTCCCGCCCGCGGCCCAGGCCGCGCTCCTGCGGGTGCTCGAGACGGGTGAGGTGCAGCCCCTGGGCGGTGACCGCGCGCGCCGGGTCAACGTGCGCATCGTCAGCGCCACCCATCGGTCCCTCGAGGCCATGGTCGAGCAACAGGCGTTCCGGCTCGACCTCTTTCATCGGCTCGCCCCCCTTGTGCTCGAGGTCCCGCCGCTCCGGGCGCGCATCGGAGATCTGGGCCTCCTCACACGATGCTTCCTGGAGGGCACGGGGCTGGACCCCAGCCCGGCCGCGATGCGGCGCCTGCGCTGTCAGCCGTGGCCGGGCAACGTGCGCGAGCTGCGGAACGTTCTTTTGCGCGCGCGGGCCGCCCATGCGCTCGACGAGGCCGCCGATTTCGAGGTGCTCGACCTCGACCACCTCGGCTTGCCCCCAGGGCGTGGCGAGCTGGACCCTGAAGACGCCTCGCCCCCCGCTGCCGACCACCGCGCGGTGACCCTCGACCTGCGACCGCTGCGGGAGGTGGTCGCCGCCCACACCCGGGCCGTGTTGTCGGCCTGCGACGGCAACGTCCGAGCCGCGGCCCGGACACTCCGCGTGAGCCCGACGACCCTCTACCGCCACCTGAGTCACGGTTGAACGGCACGGTGGAGCGCGCTTGCGTGCCGCCGGGTGGGTCTGGTAGCAGCCCGAAGCCGTGATTACGCCGCGCACCCTCTTCATCATCGCCTGGATCGGGATCCAGCTCGCGGTGCCCGCCGCCTACTACCTCGGCGAGGACCGCTTCGACGAGCGGTTCGCGTGGCGCATGTTCTCCCCTGTTCGACTCTCGGAGTGCCGCGTGCGTTTCATCGACCGCACCGACGGGGGCGAGGCCCAGGTTCGACATGGCGCCGATGTCCACGAGGTGTGGGGGAACCTCTTCAGCCGAGCCCGCGTGAGTGTCATCGAGGGGTACGCGGACCGCTGGTGCGCCCGACGGCGCGACGCGGGGGCCTCGCAGCCCGCGCTGCATGTCGACCTCGTCTGCGTGAATCCGGACCGCCTGAGTGATCCCGAATGCGCAGGCACGAACGGCGAGCCGGCGCCGGGCGCCTGCCGCCTTCGCCCGTTGCCCCTCGAGCGCAATCTCTGCGCGGAGGCGCCGTGAACACGAGCCCTTTGCAGCGCTTCGAGGCCTATTTCTCGGAGTTCACGATCTCCACGCGCCGCATGGCGTTGCTGCGCGTCCTCTTCTTCGGTCTGTTGGCCTTCGACCTCTGGACCATCTTCCTGCCGCACGCGCCCCGATTTGGAGCGAACGGCTTCAACGTCTCTCAGCTCCCCGCGCTCGACCCGTGGCTCCCCATGCCGACCCCCGAGGTCGTCGGCCCCCTCTACGTCGTCGGCGGGTTCGCGGCCTTGTGCGCCGCGCTCGGCCTCGGCGTGCGCCGCCTCATGCCGGTCATCACCTTTTGTTACGGCGGCGTCTACCTGTGGAGCCAGAGCGACAGCTACCAGCACCACTACCTGATCACCCTGTTGCTCGTGCTTTTCTGCTTCGTGCCGGCCAACGCTTGGTCCACACGCGGTGCCGCGCTCTCGACGCCCGTCACGCTGCCGTCGTGGGCGATGCGGCTCGTCTACGTGCAGGTGGGTCTCACGTACGCGTGGACCGCCGTGACAAAAACGACGGCCCCGTGGCTGGACGGTTCGACTCTGCAGAGCCTTCTGACCTGTGAGGCCCGGGAGCGCCTGCACCAGGTCGGAGAGCGATTCGGGTGGTCTACGGACGCGGCCGTGCGCGCCGCGGCGGCCGGCGTCATGGTCGGCGAGTACATGGCCGGGCTCGTTTACCTGCGCCGATCCTGGTGGGTCTTCGGCCTGTTCACGATCCCGCTCTTCCACGCGGGCGTGGAGTACATCCAGCTCGATATCGAGCTCTTCTCCTACTACATGTTCGCGGTGAACGGCGTCCTGCTCATGCCCGACCGCTGGCTCGACGCCGCGTGGGTTCGGACTGCGGCGTGGTTCGCGCGCGTGCGCCAGCGCCTGCCTTTCGGTACCTCCGAGAGCCCGCCGCTGGACACCACGACCACACGATGGGTCGCGGCCGGCGCCGCGCTCGTGACCTTCGTCGCGCTGCGTGCGCTTCCGATTGCGGGTGCCGAACTTGCGGGCGTGCTCGGCGCGCTCGTGGCGCTCATCGCGCTGGCGCCGTGGCGGCGCGTTGGCGCCGCGGGCACACCCGAGGCCGCACCCACGCCCGCTCTGGCGCCGATCTGGGTCGTGCTGGGCGCGTGTCTCTGCCTCGTGGGCCTGCAGGGCTCCGAGGCGCTGTACGACTATCATCGCCAGTGGGCCGGCTTCCTTCGGCGCTCGGGTGAGACCGCGGCCGCCATCGAGCGATACGAGATCGCGAACGCAATCCGCTCGGATGCGCCGGCCCGGCACGTGGCGCTCGGACGCCTGCTTCTGAAGACAGGGGACTCCGCAGGCGCCCTCGCGGCGGTCGACGAAGCGCTCCGGCGCGAGTCCCTGGCGCTCGAGGCGGTCCGCGCGCGCGCTCGAGCCTCTGGGGCAAGCGCCGAGGACCACCTCGAGGAGGGTCGAACCCACGTGCGGATCGCCGACGCCCTGGCGTTCGCGGTGCAGGTCTACCCGGCCGCCGGGCGGGCGTCCGATGCGGCCGAGCTCGGTCGTCGTCGAAGCACCCACCTCGAGGACGCGCGCCAGGCGTTTCAGCGCAATCTCCAGCTCGACGCGGTCTGCGGAGAGGGCCGCTCCGAGCTCGCTCGCCTGAGGTCGAAGTCCGAAGGTTCCGAGCCGTGAGCCCCGCGGACGGTGCCCGGGTCGAGCGCCTGGGACGCGGCCTGGACGCGCTCTACCCCGATCCGCGTTGCGCGCTCGACTTCGAGAATCCCTGGCAGCTCCTGGTCGCGACGGTGCTCTCGGCCCAGGCGCGGGACGAACGCGTGAACGCCGTGACCCCCGCGCTCTTCGCGCGGTTCCCCAACGCGGCCGCGGCGGCGACGGTCGAGCCCGAGGCCGTCGTGCCCTTCATTCGTACGCTGGGCCTCTTCAACCACAAGGCCCGCAACCTCGTCGCGCTCGCGCGCCTGCTGGTCGAGAAACACGGCGGCGAGGTGCCCCGATCCCTGGAGGCCCTGGTCGAGCTCCCCGGGGTGGCGAGAAAGACGGCCCACGTGGTCCTGCAAAACGTGTGGGGGATCACCGAGGGCTTCGTCGTCGATACCCACGTCGCAAGGCTCTCCGTGCGTCTGGGCCTCGTGCCGGCCGCGCTCGAGGGTCGCGCGGACAAGATCGAGCGCGCGCTCTGCGCGGTCTTCCCGCAGACCGAATGGTCGAGGCGCAGCCACCAGCTGATCCTGCATGGACGAGCCGTCTGCGACGCCCGACGCCCCGAGTGCGGCGCGTGCGCGCTTGCGTCCGACTGTCCCTCGGCGTCGTCGTGAAGCCCACCTACTTCATCAGCGACCTCCACTTCGAGGGGCACCACACCGAGAGCGGCCGGCGCGTGCTCGACTTTCTCCGTGCCCGGCGCGGTGAGGCCGCGGCGGTCTATCTCGTGGGCGACGTCTTCGACCTGTGGCTCGGGCACACACACACCGTCTACCACGCGTATTTCCCCCTGTTGCGGGCGCTGGCGGACCTCGTCGAAGCCGGTACACGCGTCGTTCTGTTCAGCGGGAACCACGACCCCGACCCGGGGCCCTTCTTGCGGTCGGGTCTCGGCCTCGAGGTGCACGACGGGCCCCTCTGGCTCGACCTCGGCCAGCAGCGCGTCTGGATCGAGCACGGGGACGTGATCGACCCGAGGGCGAGGTGGCGCCGGGCGCTGAACCGCGCGGCCCGCTCACCCCTGCTGCACGGCGTCGCCCGCGCCGTCCCACCGGCGCTCACCTGGCGCCTCGCGCGGGCTTACGGCGGCGCGGTCGGACACACGAAGGGCTACAAGGGCCTCCCCCCGGGGCTGGTCTCGTCGTACCTGCCTGAACGCGCGGCCGCGGGCGCCGACGTCGTGATCCTCGGGCACTACCATCGGGCCGTCGACCACACGCTGCAGGGGGCCGCCCGACCGTGTCGCCTCTTTGTCCTCGGTGACTGGGTCGCGCACCACACCTTTCTCCGATTCACCGACCGACCCGTGCTGATGCGGGACCGGGGTCCAGCCCTGCCGCCCGTCGAGCTGGGACCCGGCGACCACGCGCCCCCCGGCGGCTGATGGAAAGTCCACCCCCGGTCCTCCCACAGGCGAGACCGACGCGCCGCACTCTGCTACGGTCCCGAGCCTTCAGAGTCTGGACTGGCGGCGCGGGGCGAAACGATGCGAGAGCCTGAGACGCTCTATCTCGTCGATGGATCGGGGTTCATCTTCAGGGCGTTCCACGGAGTGCGGACGCCGATGTCCGCCGTGGACGGCACCCCCACGAACGCCGTCTACGGTTTCATGCAGCTCCTGATGAACCTGCTGCGCGATCGGGATCCAGCCCACGTCGCCGTGGTCTTCGACCCGCCCGGTGGTTCATTTCGTACGCGGATCTACGCGGAATACAAAGCGAATCGGCTCGAGCCTCCCCCTGAGCTGAAGCCTCAGTTCGGCCTGTGCCGCGAGGCGACTCGAGCCCTCGGCCTGCCGGCGATCGAGCAACCGGACTTCGAGGCCGACGACGTCATCGGCACGCTGGCCCGCCGATGGACGGCGACGGGGCGCGACTGCGTCATCGTCACCGCCGACAAAGACCTCATGCAGCTCGTCGACGAGCGCATCCGGCTCTGGGACGGCAAAGAGAAGGAGACACGCAAGCCCGAGGTCCTCGAGCGGTTCGGGGTCGCACCGGAGCAGGTGGTCGACGTGCTCGGGCTCGCCGGCGATGCCTCCGACAACATCCCCGGCGTGCCCGGCATCGGCGAGAAGACCGCGGCGCTCCTCATCGCGGAACACGGCAGCATCGAGGCCTTGCTGGCCGTCGCCCACACCCTGAAGGGCAAACGGGGCGAGAACCTCGTCCAGCACGCCGCCCTGGCCCGAGTCTCTCGCGAGCTCGCCACGATCCGGTGTGACGTCGACCTCGGTTTGGACCTGGAGACGCTGGAGCACCGCCCGCCGGACCCCAAAGCCCTCGGTGAGTTCCTCGCGCGGCTCAACTTCCGGCGTTTCGCCCGCGACCTCGGCCTCGACCAGGCCAAAGCGGCCACGGGCATCGACCGTTCGGTGTATCGATGCGTCACCGACCTCGACACACTCGACGAGGTCCTGACCCAGATTCGCGCGGCTGGGCAGCTCGCCCTCGACCTGGAGACGACGGGGCTCGACACACTCACCTGCAGCGTCGTCGGCTTCTCGTTGGCCTGGGCGGAGGGGCAGGCCGTGTACGTGCCCGTGGCCCACGCTTATCCGGGTGCACCCGTACAGCTGGACAAGGCCATCGTCGCCGAGCGATTGCGTCCGCTGATCGAGGACGCGGACTTCCCCAAGTTCGGCCAGAACGTGAAGTACGAGATGCAGGTCCTGCGGCAAGACCTGCGCATCGAGTACCGCGGCGTTCGGGGCGACTCGATGCTCGCGGCCTACCTGCTGGACTCGGGGCGGCGAGCGTTCAACCTCGACGCCTTGTCGTCGGAGTATCTGGGTCACACGATGCTGGGCTTCCAGGAGGTCGCTGGCGCGGGCGGCGGCGGCAACGACGCGCGGTTCGCCCGGGTCGACGTCGCCACGGCCACCCAGTACGCGGGCGAGGATGCGGACGTCGCGCTGCGCCTTTGCGCCCTCTTCGCGCCGCGGGTCGAGGCCGGCGGCATGATGGACCTGTACCAGAACGTCGAGCTGCCGCTCTCCGCGGTGCTCGCCCGCATGGAGCAGCACGGCATCCGCCTCGACGCGTTCATGCTGCGCACTCAATCGCAGCGTTTCGCGGAGCGGATCGTCGGCCTCGAGCAGCGGATCTACGCCCTGGCCGGCGTGGAGTTCAGCCTCGGGAGCCCGAAGCAGCTGGGCGAGGTGCTCTTCGAGAAGCTGGGGCTGCCGACCGGCAAGAAGACAAAAACGGGCTACTCCACGGACGAGGACGTGCTTCAGACCCTCGCCCCCTTGAGCGACGTGCCCCGCCTGGTGCTCGAGTGGCGCCACCTCAGCAAGCTGCGGAGCACCTACCTCGACAAGTTGCCCTCGCTGATTCACACGCGCACCGGGCGACTGCACACCTCGTTTCGCCAGACGGTCGCGGCCACGGGGCGCCTCTCCAGCAGCGAGCCGAACCTACAGAACATCCCCATCCGCACGGACGAGGGCCGTGAGATTCGGCGCGCCTTCGTCGCGGACGCGGGCTGGAAGCTCATCAGCGCGGACTACAGCCAGATCGAGCTGCGCATCCTCGCCCATTTCTCCAATGATTCCGGGCTGATGAAGGCATTCGCCGAGGACGCCGACGTCCACGCACGCACCGCCGCCGAGGTCTTTCAGGTCGAAGAGCACGCGGTCACCGGCGACCAACGCCGCCAGGCGAAGGCGATCAACTTCGGCTTGATGTACGGCATGGGCGCGTTTCGCCTCGCCAACGACCTGGGCATCGACCAGAAGACGGCGAAGCGGATCATCGACCGCTACTTCGAGACCTACCCGGGCGTTCGGCGCTACTTCGAGGAGACGGTCTCCCAGGCCCGTGCCGAGGGCTTCGTCCGCACACTTTGGGGTCGAGTCCGTCACCTGCCGGACCTGGCCTCGAGCAACGCGACGCTGCGCCAGGCGGCCGAGCGTGTCGCCGTCAATACGCCGATCCAGGGCACCGCGGCCGATCTGCTGAAGGTCGCGATGATCCGACTCGACGCGCGCCTGACGGTCGAGAAGATGCGCACACGCGTTCTCCTGACGGTGCACGACGAGCTCGTGCTCGAGGCGCCGGAGGACGAGGTCGAGCAGGCGAGCCGACTCGTGCGCGCCGAGATGGAAGGCGCGGCCCTCCTGCGGGTGCCCTTGAAGGTCGAGGTCGGCGTCGGCGAGAACTGGGCCGAGATTCACTGAAGGCCCGAGCATGAAGATCCCGAGCGACGACGAACACGACGACGCGGCCGTTCCCGAGAGCGCCGAGGCCCGGATCGGGCGACTCGAGGCCGCGCTGTCGGCCCAGCAACGACGCCTGCGGGGCATGCTCACGATCGCGGCGAGCCTCGCGCGCAGTCGCGATCCGAAACGCGCGATGCGGGCCATCGTGTCCGAGGTCTCGGCGTTGCTCGACGCCGAGCGCACCACCATCTACGAGTACCGGGGCGACGAGAAGATGCTGCAAGGCCTCGCCGTACAAGGCGAGACCAGCATCGAGGTCGGCGTGCCCATGGGGCAAGGCATCGCCGGCGTCGTTGCGGCGACGGGCAAGCCCATCAACCTGAAGGACGCCTATCGCCACAAGTCCTTCGACCCACGGTTCGACAAGGCGACCGGCTTTCGGACCCGCTCCATGCTGTGCGTCCCGATGCGTACGCCCAGCGGTGAGGTCGTCGGGGTCGTCCAGGTGATGAACAAGCGCGACGACTACTTCACCATGGACGACCAGCACCTGCTGGAGTCGCTCGCGGGACAGGCGGCCATCACGCTCGGCGCGTTGCATCTGCAGGTGCGCCTGGACGCGAAGAACATCGAGCTCCAGGAGCTCACGGCCGACCTGCAGCAGCGCGTGGACGAGCTCGAGCTGCTGCACGCCATCGAGATGCTGATGGCCGATGCGCCCGACGTCGTCACGCTCTGCGCACGGGTCTTGTCTGAGTCGGCGGCCGTCGTGCGCGCCGAAGCGACCGCGGTCTTTCTGCCCGAGGAGTACGAGGTCGGGCCGGTCTACGTCTCGGGCCCGCCGGAGGGTCTCCCCTTGACCCGCCTGCCCCGCATCGAGGTCGGCGAAGGTGTGCTCGGCAAGGCGGCGGGGCGAGGCCGTACGGTCTACGCGTCGCGGGCGGCCGACGAGCTTCGAACCGAGGAGGACGGCCCACCCGAAGAGCACGACACCCTCGAGGACCCCTTCATCGGGCAGGGAGCGCCGCTTCACCTGGACGACGTGCTCGCCGTTCCCCTCGTGGACGGCGGCGTGACGCTCGGCGCGTTCGCGCTCATCAATCGGCGCGGTGTCGTCCGACGCCGGCGCGAGGACGACGAGCAGTTGGCGGACCTCATCGCCGCGCAGCTGGCCCGCGGCGTCGTGCGCTTGCGTGAGCAGCGGTCCGCGCAGTCCCGAGACCGCCTGATGACCATCGGGCAGATGCTCTCGGGCGTGCTGCACGACCTGCGCGGACCCATGGCCATCATCAGCGGATACAGCCAGCTCATGGCCGAGCAGGAAGACGCCGTCGAGCGGGCCGACATGGCGGCGGCCATTCGTCGTCAGGTGAACCTCTTCAACGACATGACCCGGGAGGTCATGAGTTTTGTGCGCGGGGAGCGCACCGTCTTCAGCCGCCGCGTCTATCTCAACAAGTTCGTCGAGCAGGTCCGCGAGCTCCTCGTGCCCGAATTCAAGGAACGGGGCATCGAGTTCGTGGTCGAAAATGAGTCCGTCGAGGGCGTTGCGCTCTTCGACGAGCCCAAGATGCTCCGGGTCGTGACCAACATCGCCCGCAACGCCCGCCAGGCGATGGGAGACGAAGGCCGCTTCCGGTGGCGCATCGTCGACCAACCCGGAGGGGGCACCTTGTTCGAGCTCAGTGACACCGGTCCCGGCATCCCCGAGGCGATCCGCGATCGCCTTTTCGAGGCGTTCACCACCTCCGGCAAGGAGGACGGCACCGGCCTCGGCCTCGCCATCGTCCGACGCATTGTCGAAGACCATGGCGGCAACGTGACCTTCACCACGGAGACCGGTCGCGGGACCACCTTCTACGTGCACCTGCCGGGCCCGCCCGCGGCGGTGAGCCCGTGAGCCGCGCGGTGCGCGCCTGGTCGGCCATCGCCGTGGCCCTCTTCGCGGCCTGCGCGGATCCGCCCTCGACCCCGACGCCCCCCACCCTCCCCCCGACGACGCCGCCCTCGGTCCCCGCCTCGTCCGCGTCGACCGTGGCGCCCCCGCCTCCGGCCTCGGGCGCACCGACCCTCGTGACCGCCGAGACGCTCGGTCCCGGCACACCCGCGCAGGAGCAGGCGCTCAACGTCGCGAAGGCCTACGTCGCGGAGGGCCGCGTCCGTGAGGCCGAGACGTGGTTCGCCAAGGCCGCCGAGGGCGCGCTCACGGGCACCGCGGTCTCGGCGCTCCTCGCGTCGGCCGACCTCCTCGCCACCCGCGGAGACGTCGCGGGCGCCGAGCGCCTGTATCAGCGCCTCACCGAAGAGGCTCGGCTGATCCCCGAGGTGCAGCTGGTCGCGGGCCGGTTCTATTGGGGCCAGGGCAAGGACGCCACCGCGGTCCACGCCCTCGAGGCGGCGGTCGCGCTCCAGCCGGACCTGCTCCCCGCCTGGTCGCTGCTCGGGATCGTTCAGGCCCGCGCAGGGCGCGGCGTCGAGGCGGCCCGCACGCTCACCGAGTACGAAAAGCGGCTGAACAAGTTCGTGCGGCGCGCAAACGACCTGACCCAGACCCCTGGGGACCGGATCGAGGCGCTGGAGCTGTTGTCCACGGTGGTCGATGAGCGCTGCGTCGACGCCATGGTCAAGGCGCTGCGTGATCCCGTGCCCGCCGTGCGGCTCGTGTCCGCGCAGCTACTGGCCGAAGAGGACGCGCCCGAGGCCCTCACCGCGCTCTCCGAGGCCGCGCTCGCCGAGGCGGATCCGCAAGCGCGGGCCGCCATGGCGCTCGTCTTCAAGCGCGCGCGAGACCGCGCCGTGGCTGAGACCGCCGCGCCCCCGATGTCGATGCCCGCCCCCGCGAGCACTGGGCCCCGATGACGTCCCCCGATGACGTCCCGATGAGGTTGGCTGAATGAACGCCCTCTCACTGACCGTGCTGCTCACCCCCGAGGGCCGGCTCATCGTGCGCCTCGAACGGGCCTCCGAGTGGTTCACCGCCGAGGTCCCCTTCGAGCCGGTCGACGCGCTCGCCGACATGCTCGTGGCGCTCCGGCGCTCGCGGCCGTCGGCGTCGCTGGTGCGCGCGGTCTCCGAGGCCCTCGGCCAGGTCGTCTTCGCCGGTGCGGTCGGGCGAGCCTTCCTGGAGGCCTTCGCGGACGACCCCCACTTGCAGGTGCTCTTCGCCTGTGATCCCCGACTTGCGGACTGGCCCTGGGAGCTCGCGCGGGCGCCCGAATCCGGCCTGGTCCCCGTGCTCGAGGGCGCGTCGTGGATCCGGCTCTCCGGCGCGCCCCTGGCCGACGGCGAGTACTCCCGACGCGGCGTGCTCGCGCTCCCCGGCGAGGCGCGGGCGCGTCACCTCGAGAGCCTGCAAGCGGCGACCCGCCCACTCGGTCGCAAGCTCGGCGTGGATGTCTTTCCCCTCGAGCCGGTCACCGGCCCTGCCCTGCGCCGCACGCTCGAACGGAGCGGGCTGTTCATGCACCTCGAGGTCGACGCCACCGACGAGAGCGTCCTGCTCGATGACGGCTACGTGCCCCTGGACAGGCTCGGCTTGAGCCCGCACCTGTGGCTCCTCGTCCTGGGCGGAGGCGAGGTCTCGAGCCCCCTCGTGGCGCGGGCGCGCGCGCTCGGTGTCGGCGCGATCATCGCGTGGCAGCTGCCTCTGGAGCCCGCCGCCGCCGCCGCGTTCGTGCGAGAGCTCTATCGAGGGCTCGCCACCGGCACGTCGATCGCCGAGAGCGTCCAGCGGGCGCGCCGCGCGCTCGTCCGATTCGTCGGGCCCGACGCGGCCGCGTGGGCCGCGCCCGTAGTGTGGTCGGCGCCCGCGGCCAGCCCCGAGCACGTCCCCGCGCTTCGTCCCTTTCCGCCGCCTGAAGCCGACACCGCACGGCGCGAGCCGGGCGCGACGCTCTTCGGAGCCGTCACGCCCGAGAGCGATGCGGTCTCGGCGTCGGCGGAGTCCTGGAGCGCGCCCAGCGTCGTCTCCGCGTCCCGCGGCCACGCCTGGCCGCAACCCGTCGCGGTCTTTGTCCACGAGACGATTCGGGCCGTCCGCGAGGTCGGCGCTTCCGCGGAGCTCGAGGCCCGCGTGAGCACGCTCCGCGCCCTCGGTGGACACACCATGTTGACCGACGCGGGCCCCGCCGACCTGTCTCCGGCGGAGCGCACTCGCTGGCTCGCGGACCGCCTGGTCACGGCGTTGGGGCACCCCGATGAGCCGCTGGCGCTCCCGTCGTCGCGGGACACCCTCGACCGGGGCATCGAGACCTCGGCGGCGCTCGCGGGCGTACCGCGGGCCGACGCACGGCGCCTGGCCCTGGCCCTGCTCACGGGTCCCGCGGTCCTCGTCACCGGCTACGACGCCCCGACCCGTGCCCTGCTGGTCGAAACGGTCGCAGCGGTCCTGTACGACCACACGGTGACCCTACTGCCCGAAGGTCCGGCGCACCTTTGGCTCGACGAAGCGCTCCTCTCGAACTGGCGACGCGAGGACCTCGATACCCTTCAACTGCAGGCCACGCCCGCGCGCCGTATGCCCGTCGTCGCGGGCAACCCGCTCACGGGGTACGACGTGCGCGCGGGTGTCTGGGTTCTGGCCCACGCGGTCGACCCTCACGACCTGACGGCGCTGTCGCGTCTCGCCCTGGGGCTCGAGCGCCTGGAGCACGTCACACGCCGAGCCGACGGCCGGGCCCAGCGTGTGCCCGTGCCCCAGGACTTCCGCTTCGTGGTGTCCGCAGACGAGCGCCCCTCGGCATGGCCCGCCAGTTATGCGCATGTCGCGCTCGGGCTGCACGCCGAGGCGTGCGACCCCGCGAGCCTTCGGCTGCGCTGGGACGAGCTCCGACGCGCACGCTTCGGTCCGGTCGCGGACGCCGACGAACTCCAACAGGTGCAGGCCATCCGAGAGCTGCTCTGCGAAGTCTACTCGGCGCTGACCCTCATCCACGCGCTCCCGCGGCGCGCCTTCGACGGCGCTTTCCTGGCCGCGACCTGCCTGTCCGGCACGACCCTCGAGGTCGTGGACCTCGCCTGCGAGAGCACGGTGCCCGGGGCGTTCTACGGTGCCCCGCTCGAGACCCGGCGACGGGCGTCGGGCCTGCTCCAGGAGCGTGGTCTCGTCCGCACGGCGAGGCTCGTCGACCTCGACCCCTGAGGACGCGTCAGTTGAACTGCCGCACGGCCCGCAAGACCTGCTCGTACGGGTCGAAACCCGTGAACTCCACGAGGGTGCCGAGCGCGCTGTCGACGACGTAGAGGCGGTCATCGACGGGGAGCCACCGCAGGTCCCGGGGCAGCGCGAGCTCTCCCTGCAACGAGCGGGTGGAGATGCCGGCGACGGTATCGAAGACGTATCGGACGTCGAGCTGATACGGGCGCAGCCCGGCCGGCACACCCAGCGTGCCGGCCGACGCATTCTCCGGTGCGGCGAGCCAACCGAGCGTAAACGCGAACCACTCGTTCTTGAACGGCTCTCCGAGGACGACCCGCGAGGTGCGATTCGCCCGTGAGGCCACACGCTCGCAACGCCCGTCCCGGCTCGTCCATGGGTGGCGCATCCCGCTGCGGTCTCCGGAGAGGAGCCAGCTGTCGTCGGCGACGCGGATACGGTAGCGCAGGAACTGCGCCGCGCACGCCGGGAGCGGCACGGGCGGCGGCTCGGGCAGCGAGGGATGGGCGGTGTAGACGTCCCGCTGGACCATGTCGTCGAAGCTCGTCCTCGAGTCGACGCCGGGCAGCCCGGCACCGAGCGTGAGCCGGTGGGCGGTCAGGTCACGCACCGTGTAGCGGATGGGATCGCGGAAACGCGCGGGATCTCGTTGTGTTTCCGCGCGGTTACGCAAGTCACGACACACCGCCGGGAGCGCCTCTTCCGTGTCGATGACCGGCACGAAACGCTCCACGAGGACCACATCGCCCACCTCGATCCCGGCGCGGCAGAAGTCCCTGTCGTAGTCCAACAGCGCCCAGGTGTCTCCGTCGTCGCTCTCCGTGACCCCGCCGTGCTGCCCCGAACGGCTGTCGGTTCCCGGAATCACCCCCTCGTAGGCCAGGGTGAACCGGTCGACGGGCAACTTCTCGGGGTCGTCCTCGATCACCGTGATCCCGACCACGGGCTCCACGTCGAAGCGGGTCCGCGCGCGGGTGTCCTCGGGGTCCTCCGGCGTTCCATCCGCCTCACGACCTACGGGCACGCAGTCCGCACGGTCGTCGTCGTCGAGGGCCGAGGGGCGACAGAAGGCCGGATGAATCGACGCGTCGAATTGAAGTCCCGCCGACTGCCCGACCTCGAGCGCGGGGACCTGCGCGATCCGATTCGTGCGCGTCGCCGCGGTCGTGAGGATGTTGGTCTGCGTCTGCAAAAGTCGGCGGGCGCCCGAGAGCACAATCGCGGGATCGACCTGCCCTCTCGGGCTCACGTCGTCGTCGCCGTCGAGCACGGACTGCGGATTCGGCGCCTTGCCGTCCAGCGTCACCTCACTCCGCACCACCGCCGGGAGCGGCAGCGAGAGCAAGCCGATCGGCAGACGACGCGCGATGCGTGCGCGCTGTTCTTCCGTGAAGACCTTGCCCCCCGTCGCGGCGATCCACGGGTCCAACATGGGGACCCGCCACGCGCGACCCGACGCGACCACGTAGAAGGCGCCGATCACGTACGGGTGCTCCGTATCGGCTGTATCGGGGCTCGGGACCACACGCGCGAACACCGGGCGCCCGGACTGGTCCGTCACGGGCTGGGGCGCCGTGACCTCGACGGTCCGCAGGCTCGCGTCGGCGTCCGTGAGCAGAAGAGAAACGCCGCTCTCCGTCTGTCGGGCGACCACGGCCTGGGCGCCGGCCGGGAGCTCGATGCGACGCACCTCGGCGGACGCTTCGAGGGGCTCACCGGCCCCGAGGTCGATGCCGAAGAGCGTGCCCGTCTCCCGATCGACGACATAGGCCGCGAGGCCGCCGACGCCCCCGCCGAGGTCGTAGCGGACCGCGGCCAGGGACGCGGGCCCGGCCGAAGTCCGACCGCTGGCCTCGCTGGAGTCCGCCGCGAAGACGCAGTCCGGATCCTCGGGGTGGTCCACGAGACCGTCGCCGTCGTCGTCGACGCCGTTGCCGCACTCTGGTCGAACCTCGAAGGTGAAGCGGCGGTCCGCGGACAGGAATCGGCAGCCCGGATCCTCGACGTCCGCGAGGCCGTCTCCGTCGTCGTCCTCGCCATTCGCGCAGGCCGAGCCCTCGGTCTCGCCCTCTTCCGGGAGCGTCTGGGCGAGGCGCGCTTCAGAGGTGGCGCAGTCGTCGTCGTCCAAATCGGCGGCGCCGTCCCCGTCGTTGTCCTCGGCGTCGTCGCACTGCTCGACCCGACACGCCGGATCCTGGCCGTCCGCCAGCCCGTTGCCGTCGTTGTCGAGGTCGTCGTTGCACGTCGAACGCTCCTGGCCCCGCTCGTCGTCGTCCTCTTCGTTGGCGCAGTCGGGATCGGCGCGGTCAATCCGGCCGTCCCCGTCGTCGTCTTGCACGTTGCTGCACGCGGGCACGGCGCGCTCCCAGCCATTGACGCAGTCCGGATCGTCGGCGTCGACGAGTCCGTCGGCGTCGTCGTCGACGCCGTCCGCGCATCGAGGCAGACGCGGGCATGACGGCGCCCGCCCCGCCTCCCAACGATGCCCGGCGCGACAGTCCGGATCCTCCATGTCGATCGCGCCGTCCCCGTCGTCGTCTCGGCCGTTGGAGCAGATCCCCGCGGTGCGCAGGTCCAGCACGTCCGTCAGGTACGCGTCGCCGCACGGTGCGGGAAAGAGCGAGATGGACCGCTGCCGCTCGGGCTCGTCACGGTCGATGACCTGCACGGCGGCCGTGTCTACGTGCCCCACGAAGAGTACCTCGCCCGTGGGATCGAGCCCGAGCACCCCGGGCCGCGGCGCGTCTCCGCCCAGCGCGACCCCGGCGTCGTCCACGGCGCGCAGGGGAATGCGACGCAGGATGGCCTCGCGCCCGTCCACCCGAGCGCCGGCCGCCTCGGGCGCAAGGGCGTGCAGCGCATCCAGCGAGACCTCGAGGATCGTGTTCTCGAGCGGCGCGGTGATGAAAGCGACCGGTCGCCTGCGGAGCTCTCCCTCGCGCGAACGCGTCGAGACCTCGGGCGGATCCGTCCACGCCTGCAGCAGGGGCGCCGTACCCAGGTCCACGACATACGCCACGGAGACGTCGTCGTTGCGCACGATGGAAAGCGTCCCCGTCGACGAGTTCACCGTGAACACGAATCGTCCGTCCGGATCCGACTCGACGTCGCTCACGAGGTCGTCCACGTAAATGGAGGTGCTCCCGGGGATCGATCGATCGACGTCGAGGATGCGGTGCTGCTCGGTGAGGTCGACGATTGCAACCTCACCGCGCCCGCTGGCCCCGACATAGCCCCGCACGAGGCCCTCACCCGCGGGCTCGCAGGCCACCACGTCCCGGGCGTCCGGATCCCACTCGGGGATGAAGTCTCCGCTGGAGGGGTGGCGCAGCGCGTCGCACTCTCGGGCCTCGGGCGGGCCCGAGCACGCGGCCTTCAGACGGCGAACCGTCGCCTCTTGAAAGGTGCCCTCGCCCGTCACACACCCCGGATCGTTGAGGTCGGCCACGCCGTCCCCGTCGTCGTCGAGTGCGTTGCGACAGACGTCCGAGGCGGCCTCGCCCGTCGTCGGTCGCACGAAGCCCGTCTCGCTTTCAACGGGGACACAGTCCACGTCGTCGGCGTCGACGTCGCCATCGCCGTCGTCGTCCAGCCCGTTTGCGCAGGGGCTGCGCTCTCCGGGGCCCGCAAGCAAGACACGGCAGGCGCACTCGACACGACCGAGCGTCTCCACGGGCGCGTCGGGATCGTCGCCGGTCCGACGCGTGCACCCGCACCCTTCGAGGGGGAGGCCCTCGACGGCCCCCGTCTCCCGGTCGGTCGGGGTCACGCATCTGAACGACAGGCGCTGCGGCTCGTCGATGACCGTGCGGGCCGGCAACGAGGGCGTATCGCACGCGCTCCCGGACACAAAGACCATCCAGGCCGCGACAGCACGCACCAGAGTTCGAGCGTTCATCATCGCACCGTCGCCACGACCGTGAAGCGTCGGTCCGACTCGGGATCGATGTCGATGACCGAGAGCGTGTGGTCACGGAAGTTCGTGACCCACGCGAAGAGGCGCCCGTCGGCGTCCGGCAGGAAAACGACGTCGTGCGGACCACCACCCGTTTCGATCTTGGCGACGACGGCGAGCAGCGCCGGGTCCACGACGAGCAGGCGGTTGTCCTCGAACGCCGTGACGTAGACGAGCCCTTCGCCGCGCGCGTCCACGGCGCGTCCGACGTCCCCCGTGTCCGGGCCGCCCGGCGCCCGCCGCTCACCCGCGCGAAGCCCGGCGACCCGCACCACGTTCGGCCCGCCGCCCAGGGGAATCGCCCCCAGCAGGTTGTGCGGTGGGCGGCCCCGTGGGCCAACGCTTGTTTCGTAGACACGCAGCGAGGCGTCGGTGTTGCTCGCGACATAGAGCCGTGTGCCATCGGCCGCGAAGGCGAGCCCGCGCGAGCGACCGCGCGCCGGGTTGCGGTCGACGACGACCGCGCCCCGCTCTTCCATGCGGCAGCGCTCGGGACTCACGCGGCCCAGCTCACCCCGGTCCAACGGATCGAGCAATTCGACCGTCGACACGGCCTGACCGAAACGATCGCTGACGTACGCCCACCCGAGCGCCGGGTGGCGCGCCACGCTGCTCGCGCCGCCCGCGAGGGACAGCCTGCAGATCCCGCGAGGGCGAAGGATCGAAGGTTCATCGGCGTCGAAGCCGACGAAGTCCCACCGCGAGAGTTCCCCGCGGTCCACATGACTGAGGAAGAGCCCCGTCGCGTCCAGCGCCAGGCCGTAAGGGTCCCCGCCGACCGTCGGCCGGTCCGTCAGGCCCTCGTAGCGCACGATCCGGTGCTGCGCGTCGCAGCGACCGTTCTCGACCTGGCCGCAGTCGAGGTGTCCGAAGGCCTCTCCGCGTGCGGCGTCGACCTCGAGGACGGTCAGCGTCGTATCCTCTCGGGTCACGAGCAGCGCCTGAACCCGCGGCGCCTCGGGGGCACGCGCGTCTCCGCGCTCGAGGTCGGTCTCGGACTGTCCCGCCCACTGGGTCCTGAAGCTCAGGTGAACCCCGGATGCGTCGCCGTCTTCCGCCAGACGGCAGTCGTCGGCGGCACACGCCCAGCTCGCCTCGAGGGTGAGCGCCGCGCCCGGCTCGAGCCGAACCACGCGCCAGTGGGCGTCGTCCCCGGCGAGCCCCACGGTCGCGTCGAGCGCCTCCGCACCCGGCGCGATGGCCAGCTGCGTGTCCTCGAGCCCGTCGGGGAAACGCAGACGCACGATCGCCTCCTCGGCGGCCAGGCTCCCCACGTTGCGCACCTCGAAGCGAACGACCTCGCGGTCCGCCGTCGCGTCGACGTTCACGTCGCCCCGCACGAGTCGCACCCGGCCGAATCGCGCAACCGCGAGCTCGCCGGCGAAAAGGCCCGTGCTCACCGTCGACTCCGGCAGGAGGCGCCGGGTCCACGTGTCCATGACCGTGACCGTGCCGGCGTTGTAGCGGCGGTCGAAGCCCGCGTTCGCCACATAGAGGTATCGACCGTCGGGGTGTGCGGCGAGACCGACGGGGTAGTAGAGCGCGTCGATGGGCGGCGGAATGCCCGTCTCCTCGACACCGCAGGCCGAAGTCGAGAGGCCGACACTCACTGCAAGGAGCGCGGTCCGCGCGCTCGGGCGTTTCATTCGAGGGACTCCCTGGGTTGGTCACGAACCGCCGCCTGTGCGGCCGCAAGTCGCGCAACCGGAACATGATGGGGCGGGCAGGAAACGTAGTCGATGCCGAGGCGGTGGCACAGGTCCACGCTCGCGGGATCGCTGATCTGCCCGCCGGTCAAGCCACACACGAGGCTCGGCCGCACTCGGCGACCGCGCTCGATGGCGAGTGTGATCAGGGCGCCCACGCCGTCGCGGTCGAGCGTCACGAACGGGTCGGCGCGGAGGAGGCCGTTCTCCAAGTAGAAAGGCAGGAACCGACTCGCGTCCTCACGGTGTGTGCCGAAGGTCGTGATCGTGAGGTCGTTCGTGCCGAACAAAAAGAAGTCCGAGACGGGCGCCAGCTGGTCCGCGATGAGGCACGCGCGCGGCACCTCGATCATCGCGCCGATCATGCACTCGATGGGCGCGGCGCCCCGTTCTTCGCAGACCCGCGCCACGTGCGCGCGGATCCGGCGGCGGAGGCGCGACATTTCCTCCGCGGCCACGACCATGGGCACGACCACCTGGAGATTCGGCTCGTGCCCGACGTCCAGCGCCGCCTCGACGAGCGCGCGGATCTGGACCTCGTAGACCTCGGGGAAGGTCAACCCCAGCCGACACCCGCGGTGGCCGAGCACCGGATTCTCGGGCCGCAGCGTGCGCACCTTGTAGACGAGCACGTCGAGGGGTGTACGCAGGCGATCGGCCACGTTCTCGAGCTCCGACGGCACCTCCGTGAGGAACTCGTGCAGCGGGAGGTCGAGTAGCCGAATCGCGATTGGACGGTCACCCACCGCCTGGAACATCGCGCGGAAGTCGGCCCGCTGGACGGGCAGGATGCGATCGAGGGCGGCGCGACGCGCCCGGTCGTCGTCCGCGAGGATCATCTCGCGCACGTAATCGATCCGTTCGCTGTCCAGGAACATGTGCTCTGTGCGGCACAGACCGATGCCCTCGGCGCCGTGACGCAAGGCCTCCTCGACCTCGAGCACCGTGTCGGCGTTCGATCGGATGAAGACCCGTCGGCGCTCGTCGGCCCACTGCATGAGCACGTGGAAGGCCATCGGAGGGTCCGCGGGGCTCGTGGCCGCCTCACCCAGGATGACCTCGCCCGTGGTCCCATCGAGGGTCAACCAGGTGCCGGCCTCGACGACGAGGTTCTGCTCACGCACGAGGAAGCGTCCCTGCCGCTCCTGGATCTGAATGTCGGCACACGCAGTCACGCAACATCGGCCCATGCCGCGCGCGACCAGCGCCGCGTGACTCGTCATGCCGCCGCGCGCCGTGAGGATGCCCACGGCGGCGCGCATCCCAGCGAGGTCCTCGGTCGATGTCTCAGGCCGCACGAGGATGACCCGCTCGCCGTTCTCCGCTCGACGAACGGCCTCCTCACTGTCGAAGACCACCACCCCGGAGACCGCGCCCGGGCTCGCCGGTAGACCGCGACCGATGACACGGCGCCGCGCATGTACGTCCACGCTGGGGTGCAGCAGGCGCTGGAGACGGGGCGGGTCGACGCGGCACAGGGCCTCGTCGCGGGAGATGAGGCCCTCTTCGACCATCTCGACCGCGATTCGGACCGCAGCGCGCACAGACCGTTTGGCCTCCCGGGTCTGGAGCATCCACAGGCGGCCCGACTCGACCGTGAACTCGAGGTCCTGCACGTCCCGGTAGTGACTCTCGAGGACCGCCGCGATGCGCTCGAGCTCTGCCAGCGCCTGGGGCAGCGCGTCTTCCATGGCCCGCGCGTCCGGCTGGTCGTGGTGAGCGTCCCTGCGCAGGAGTGGCAACGGCGTCAGAGCGCCGCGCACGACGTCTTCACCCTGGGCGTTGAGCAGATACTCACCGAAGAGGCGCTTCTCCCCGGTGTTCGGGCAGCGCGTGAAGGCCACGCCCGTCGCCGAGCGGGTGTCTCGGTTGCCGAAGACCATCGCCTGGACGGTCAGGGCCGTGCCGAGCCGCGGATCGATGCCGTTCTGCTCACGAAACTGTATCGCGCGCCGGTTGTTCCACGACCGAAAGACCCCGGCGATTGCGGCGTCGAGCTGCGCCCGCGGGTCGAGTGGAAAGGGACGCCCCGTCTCCTCCTCGACGAGCCGGAGGTACGCACGTGCGAGCCCCTCCAACAGCTCGGGGGTGTCGGCGTCGACCCCCAGCGAGCGGGCCTCGGCGAGCAGCGCCCGCCGCGTCGACAGCAAGAGGTCGGGGTCGACGTGGAGAACGACCGGCGCGAAGTTCTCGATGTAGCGCCGCCAGGTGTCGAGCGCGAACCGACGGTCCCCGGTGCGGGCCGCGAGGCCCTCGACCACGTCCGGCGCGAGGCCGACGTTCAGGACCGTGTCCATCATGCCGGGCATCGAGACCGCCGCTCCAGAGCGCACCGAGACGAGCAACGGCCGGTCCGGATCACCAAATCGCTCGCCCCGCAGACGCTCGATGTGCGCCATGCCCGCGTCCAGCTCCGCACGGAGGGCCTCGAGCGCGGCCTCGCCGTGGGCGAAGTACGCGAGGCAGGCCTCGGTGGGCAGCGTGAAGCCGGGGGGCACCGGGATGCCCAGCCGCGCCATCTCGAGCAGCCCCGAGCCCTTGCGGCCGAGACGCGCGACGGCGTCCTCGACCGGGAGGTCCTGCCCTGTCCCGAAGGTGTGGATGCGCATGCGGTTCTGGGCCTTGTCGCGGAACGCGCGTCTTACCGGATGTACCGCATCGGGTCAATCGACGGCTGGAGCACATGAAGTTGCCGAACCCGAAAAATCGCACTATAACCTACATGTATTACAGAAGGAGAGCCCATGACCCGCTCCGTCGTCCGCACGTCCCTCATCGCCGCGCTTGTCTCTGTCTCCGGGCTCATGGGGGCCTGTGGCGACGGGCGCCACTTCGAGCACGAGCCCGCGGAGGGCGCCACGGGCTCGAGCGCCGACCGCCCCGCGCCTTCGACGGACGCGCCCGCGGCGCGTACGCGCGGCCCGGGCCTCGAGGTGGTCGAGGTCATCTCCGAGGGGCTCACGCTCGAGGTCCACGCGCTCGATTGGACGACCGACGGCGCGCTCGAGTTCGTGCTCGGTGCAACCGACACCGAGACCCGAGCGCCCCTCGGTGGGCTCGCCGCCGAGCACTTCTCCTTCACCGAAGACGAGGTCCCTCTCGGCGCGGAGGCCCTGTTCTCCGTAGAGCGGGAGCGCGCGCTGCACGTGGCGCTCGTGCTCGATGTCTCCCGAAGCATGCTCGACGCCGGTGCCGATGCCGCGCTGCGCGAGGGCGCGCGTGCACTGGTCGAGTCCCTGCCGGCCGGAGTCGAGGTGGCGCTCGTGCCGTTCGCGACCCGCTACGAGACGCGCCTCGAGTTCACCGGTGACGTCGGGCAGGTCCTCGACGCCGTCGAAACGCTCGTGCCCCCCGCCGATCGCGCAGGTCAGTTCACCAACCTCTGGGGCGCCATCGAACACGCGGCCGCCCTGCTCACGGGGACGCTGCGCGAGAGTCCGGACGCGTCCGCCGGGGGGCGCGTCGTGGTCGCCTTCACGGACGGCCGCGACAACGTGGCGGAGTCTGCCCCGGAGCGCAGCGCCGAGCGGCTCCGCGCAGCGGGCGCGAGCCTCTACGCCGTGGGTCTCGGCGAGTCGTTGGACCGCGAAGCTCTGCAGACGCTGGCCGGCGAAGGACGCTACGCCGAGACGACCTCACCCGGAGCGCTCTCGGGGCTCTTCCGGGACATCGGCGCGCGACTCGGAGAGCTGGCGCGGGTTCGGTACACGACACCGAAGCAGTCGGGCGCCCACGAGCTCGTGCTCGAGGTCCGCGACGGTCCACGGGGCGCGCGCCTCAAGATCCGCTTCGATCTCGGCTGAGCTCGCTCAGGTCTCGTCGCTCGTCGGCTTCGAGCGGCGGGAGCGGGTCGCCGGCTCACCGCGCTTCATGCGCACCCCGGACTTCACCTCGGGTTTGACGCCGGGTCCCCCGCCCTGCGTGCCCTTCTCGTTGGGGATGAACCGCACCTCGGTGACGATCTCGAACGAGACGCTCGTCAGGAGCTTCTGCATCTCCGCGCCGAGGTCCACGCGCTCGAGGAACTCGTGCACCTCTTGTTTCACGATGCGGAACATCTCGCCTTTGTACTCGTCGAGACGATTCGCGACGCGGTCCCCGACCTCGCGGGGCACGGGGATGTCGTGCAGGAGCTTGCGGAACTGGTCCTCCGTGGAGTCGACGACCTCGTTGCCCACGTGAATCGCGCGCCGCACGACATCGCCGACCAGGCTCTCCCGCAGCTTCTCGTCGACGAACGCCTCGGCCCCCTGGGCGATCGCCTTCTTCAGGATGTCGGGAATGAGCGAGTCGAGGCGGCCGCGCGCCCCGCGGCGACGCTGCGCCGCGTCGGCCTCCGCTTCTCGGGCGGCCTCGGCCGCGTCTTCGTCCTCATCGTCCTCGGCGAAGTCCCCCTCACCATCGTCCTCGACCGTCGGGCGGACGGGCTCGCGGCTTGCACCGGGGGGCGGCGCGCTCGGCGGCGTCGGCGTGACCTCGGGGGTCTCGACGGCCTCGGCGGCTTTGGCGGAACGTTTTTTGCTCATGGGGGGCTCTCCTCGGCGACGGGCAACATCATCTCGCGAATGCGCCCATGTTGCACCGACTCGAGGCGGCCCGCACGGGTCGCCTCTTCGAGGCGCCGTCGCCAGAGCGCGCGCGTCTCATCGAGACCGCCAGGGAGACGCGCTTCGAGTCGCCGCCGAGGGGGCGTCGGCGGAGGGTCCGCAGGGGCTCGGACGTATGCGCGCACGATGAGCTCGATCGCGTCCGGGTTGCCTGGATCGAGCCTCGAGGCCGTGAGCGCGTAGGTCTCGGCGTCACGCCACCGCTTCGCGCTCAACGCGACCGCCGCGGCCTCGAGGGCGCCGCCGACCGTCGAAGTGTCCGTAGGCGGCGCCGCCAGGAGCAAAACGAGCGTCCAGGGAGTCATGGGTGCGGCCCGTTCACGAAACCCGCCTCGGGCCTCGAATGCGGCGCCCGCGGGGCGCGTCCACCTCGATGAAGGCGCAATTCCGAGCGCCGAGAACCCGAACGAAAGGACGCCATACGCCCATGCGAAATCGAGCCTTCTCCCACACCGCCCTGATGGCCCTGATGGCCCTGATGGCCCTCGGTCTGCTCCTGCCGAGCTTCGCCAACGCACACGAGCGCGGACCGCGCGGCCATCGCGACCACGCCCCGTGCGAGGCCCGCGCCCACCACGGCCGCGGCGAGCGGCACCACCGACCGAAACACGTGCGCGCCCCCGCTCGAACCGGCCACGTGTACCGACCCGCGGGGAACACCACGTACCGTCCGCGCGGCGACGCCGCGTATCGACCCGCGGGGGACTCGGCCTACCGTCCGGGCGGAGACGAGGCGTACCGACCCCGCCGCCAGGCACCGGTCACGCCGAGGGCCACGTATCGACCGGCGCAGCGCGGCTCGACCTACGCGCCCGAGGGTCAAAGGACGTATCGGCCGTCCGGCGACGAGCGGTACACGCCGCGTGGACACGACGCCTATCGTCCGGGCGGCGGCTGAGCCGACCACCGCCCGCGGCTCAGTCATCGAGGACGATGTTCTCATCTCGGCCGGGGCCCACGGAAACGAGTCGCAGGGGCACGCCCACCTCGTCGGCGACGCGGGCGAGATAGTCCCGAGCCGCGCTGGGCAGCGCATCCAGGGACCGCGCGGCGCGGAGGTCCGCGTCGAAGCCCGGGACCTCGATGAGCTCCGGGCGGGCGTCGCGCCAGAAGGCCGGCTCGGCGGGGGGCACCGTCCAGCGCTGTCCGCGCCAGTGATGCGCGACGCAGAGCTGGAGCGGGCCGAGGCCCCGGAGTACGTCGATCTTCATCAGGGCGAGCGCCGTCATCCCGTTCAAGCGCGCCGAGAGTCGCAGGGCCGGCAGGTCGAGCCATCCACACCGGCGCGGTCGTCCGGTGGTCGCGCCGAACTCCTGCCCGGCCTCACGCAGCTTCGTCCCGAGGGACTCGTCCATCTCGGTGGGGAACGGGCCGCCGCCGACGCGTGTGCAGTAGGCCTTGCTGACGCCCAGGACCTCGGTGAACAGCTTCATGCCCAGGCCCAGGCTCGTGGCCGCGCTCGCCGCGACGGTCGACGAGGACGTCACGTACGGGTAGGTCCCGTGCGAGATGTCCAGGAGCGTGCCCTGCGCGCCCTCGAAGACGACGAAGGCCCCACGCTCGAGCGCGTCCGCGGTCTCGGCCCCCACGTCCGCGAGGTGATGCTCGAGCCGCGCGAAACCGGCGACGACCGCGTCGAACTGCGCCTCGACGGACTGAGGCTCGGCGCCGAGCACCTGCAGCAGCATGTTCTTTTCGAAGAGCAGGGCCTCAATGCGCGCGCGCAAGTGCTCGGGTTCGCGGGCGTCGGCGAGACGCACGGCGCGTCGGGCGACCGCATCCTCGTAGGCCGGCCCGATGCCGCGGCCCGTCGTACCCAGGCGCGCGGCCCCGGCGCGCTGTTCCCGCGCCTGGTCGAGGGCGCGGTGCACCGGCAGGATGAGGGGCGCGATGGACGACACCCGCAGCCGATCGGGCGGACTGAGCACACCCAGCGCCTGCAGCCCATCGAGCTCGCGGACCAGGGCTTCGGGGTCGACCACGCACCCCGGCCCGATGGCACACACGACGTTGGGATGCAGGATGCCCGAGGGTACGAGGTGCAGCACCGTCTTGCGCCCGTCGACGACCAACGTATGGCCGGCGTTCGTCCCCCCCTGGAAACGAACGACACGCTCGGCCCGCGACGCGAAGAGGTCGACGAGCTTGCCCTTGCCTTCGTCGCCCCACTGCGCCCCGACGATGACGAGGCTTCGGGTGGTGTTCGGGGTCGCGGTGGAACTGGACGGTTTCAAGGCATCTCCTCAGGCGCGCGTTCAGACGCTGAGCGTCGTCAGGCAGTAGGGCAAGATCGCGGTCCCGGTGTCGTACAGCTCCCGACTCAAGACCACGTCGGAGAGCAGCCCATCGGGCGCGCCGGGCAGCGTCAGGCCGGCACCGGAGATGTTCCAGGTCCCGGCCGTGAGCAACCGACTCTCACGGTTGCGCTCCAGCGTGAGCCCCGTGCCGACACCGCAACTGAAGCGTGTCGTCGCGGGGTCCGCGGCGTGCAGCCCCAGGACCGAGTGGACGAGGATCGACCGGTCGAGCCCCGCGATCATCTCGTGGAAAGGGACCTCGCCGCGCTCCACGTAGATGCTCGCGGCGCTGGGTCGGGGGGCCGCGTCCTGGGGGTCCTCGCTGCCGCGCGGCGTTCGGTAGGAGGCGCCGCTCCCGGGTTGGTTCGAGGGACCGCGGGCCTGGAGCGTCTGGGTGAGGCGGCCGCGCATCACGAGCGGGTTCCGCCGTGTCGGCGTGCCCTCGTCGTCGAAGTGACGACTCGAGGCGAGGCCGTCGAGCCCGGCGTCCTCGACGAGGGTCAGCGAGGCGTGCGCGATGCGCTCCCCGTCGCGGAAGGGCAGCAGACCCGCCCGACGGGCGGTCGAGGTCAGCAAGGGGAGCGCGAGGCGACGAAGGAGCGCCTCGAAGGCCCGCGGATGCAGAACCACGGGCACACGCCCGCTCAAGCCCAGCGCGGCCGGCGTGGCGCTCTCCAACGGTCGCGCGCGCAGAGTCCGGGCGCCGAGCAGCGCAAGAGGTTGAAGTGACTCGGGATTGTGGACGACGTGGAACGCGTCCGAGTGGTCTCGGTTGAGCGTGACGTCCGCCCAAAGCCCACCGTGAAGGGAGGCCGCGACCCCCCCGCGCGTCCCGACGACGTAGCGATTGAGCACGTAACGGACCTGGCCGTCGTACGTCGACAGCCCGGGCGTTCGCGACGCCTCGTGCCGCAGATTGTCGACCAGCGCGTCTGAAAGTCGGTGCAGCTCGCCGGGCGTGAGGAGCGCGTCACACAGGTCGGGGTCGAAGGTCAGCGGTCCGGGCTTGCGCGTCCGTGGCGCGGAGAAGCCGCCGAGGCCCTGGGCCTCTCTGCTGGTCTCGAGGGCCCGATCGACGCACGTCCGCCAGGTCGCCTCGTCGAAACGCGTGCAGCTCGAAGACCCGATGCGATTGTCCTTGCGGACCCGAACGCCGATCCGGTCCCGCCCGAGCGACAGCGTCGGACGGAGGCCCTGAGCCTCGAAGCGGTACTCCCATCGAGACGAACGGCAAAGCCACAGCTCGACGTCGTCGACCGTCCGACCCAGGGTCGTCGGGAAACGCGAGACACGATGCGCGAGCTCTTCGAGCTCATTGGCGACGAGCTGGGCGCGGCGGACGCGGGACGACGTGCTCAAGGTTGATCCTCAGAACCCGACCGTGAAGTCGTCGCTCAGCCGAATGCGCGCCGTGCAGCCGCCCTCGGTGACCGTCTTCGTCTGTCCTTTGCCGCAGAACCCGGGGCGCTCGATGACCGGAGGCCCATGGAACCTCTCGACCCCCAGGAGCGCGCCCAGCGTTCGCACGGTGAGCGTCCCCGGGCGGATCCATTCGTTCGTCAGCCGGCCGTCGCGGATGACTCGGGCGGCCTGAACCGAGCTGCTCATGCCGTCCCCGGAAACCTGACCGCCGTTGGAGCCCTCGACCCAGAGGCCGAGCGTGATGCCGTCGAGGAAGCGGTCCACGTCGTCCTCACGATGCTCGGGGCCCGCCGGCAGCAGGTAGGTGTTCGTCATCCGAACCAGGCGGGGCTGGCCGAGCTCGGAGAAACCATGACCGTTGGACCGGATCCCCAGGCGTCCCGCGGTCTCCCGATCGTGCATGCACGCCGTCGGCACCCCGCGGTCCAGGAGCACGACCGCTTCGACCTCGACCCCCTCGTCATCGATGAAATGGGTGCCGAAGCCGCGCCCCGGCTGAAGGCGGCCCTCCGCGTCCACGGGCGGGCCGTCCACGAGGCGCACAGCGGGGCTGCCGAAGCGCTCGGCGACGGGCCGCGCGTCGGGGGTGAACAAACCGGAGCGGCCCGCCAGGACCAGGTCGGCCTCGAAGTTGTGCCCGCAGGCCTCGTGCACGAAGACCATCGCGCTGGCGTCGACGACGACGTGCGTGAGGGCCGCGCGCTCGTTCTCCAAGAGCGGACGCGCATCCAGAAGGTCGACGACGCGGGTCAGTGCAGCGTCGAGGCTGGCCTGGACGTCGGGCCTCGGTTTGCCTTCGGGACCGACGAGCCCGTCGAGCAGATCGAGCTTGCCGACCCGTTGCACCCAACGGGCCCGTGCATCTCCCCTGCGCGCCAGAAGCTCGAGCTGAAGGAAAGACTGGGGCAGCGTCTGCGTCCGCCACAGACCCCGGTCGTCACAAACGACCTTCTCCTCGACCTCGGTGTAGACCCGAACGCGGTGGTCCAGGAGGACGGCGCCCGAGGCGCGGCGCTCGACCATCTGCTCCAGGTGGTCGAAGAGCGCCGTCATCCGGGAAGCCGCCCGCTGCTGCGTCGGCAAAGGCGGGCTCGGCGCGCCGAAGTGGCGACGCGTGCGGTCGGGCAACTCCGCGAGCCGGAACGTGGGGTCGGGCGGCAGCGTGTTGAGGATGTCCAGCGCCTCCTCGACACGGAGCTTCACGTCCATGGGCCCCGGCTCCCCGAGCGACACCTCGAGGTTCCGCCCGTCGGTCCCGACGAGACGCGCGACGAGGCCCCCCTTCGCGGCGTGCCCCAGGACCGTGCGGGTCCCGTCCAGGTCGCGGGACGCCTCGGCGCGGGTCGCCACCTCGTAGCAGAGATCGGCGCCGACCACCCGGCCGGCGACCGCGCTGAAAAACGCGTCGCACAGGGCCCTGTGGGCGGCCTCGTTGCGCAGGGACTCGTGGCTCGACGGCATGGGGCGGAAGACTACCACGAAACCTTCACCGCGACGTCGTCGTTCGGCCTTGTGCATCCGGCCCCGGAGAACGCTGGTCGAGCGGCGCCGCTCGATTGACAACGCCCCCCCGCGGTGTTAGTCACGCCGCAACTTCGCCCCCGGCCGTCGCATCGACTTGCGTCGACGCCCGGCCGACGGGTCGAGCTGGACGAACGGAGGTTCGGTGTACGAGCAGTACCTCACGCTCAGCATTCTCGGCGTCCTGGCCATCGTGCTCGGGGCGACGATCCTCGTGCTGAACAAGCTTCTCGGGCCGCAGAAGTGGACGAAATCGAAGCTCGACACGTTCGAGACCGGCAACGAGCCGGAAGGCGACGCACGGCAACGATTCTCCGTGCGGTTCTACCTGGTCGCGATCCTCTTCATCCTCTTCGACATCGAGGTCGTCTTCATGTTTCCGTGGGCCGTGCTCTACCGCGAGTACGTCGCCGCGGGCCTGGGCCTGTTCATGTTGATGGAGATGGTCGTCTTCATCGGGATTCTGGTGCTGGGTCTCGCCTACGTTTGGCGAAAAGGAGCGCTCGAATGGGACTAGAAAGTCAGCTCGCGGGCACATTCGTGGGCACGCGCTTCTCGGACGCGCTCAACTGGGCCCGCAAGTACTCGTTGTTTCAGTACCCGTTCGTGACGGCCTGCTGCGGCATGGAGTTCATGGCCACGGCGTGCAGTCACTACGACATCTCGCGCTTCGGCGCCGAGATCCCTCGGTTCTCTCCGCGCCAGGCGGATCTGCTCATCGTCGTCGGGACCGTCAGCCACAAGCTCGCGCCCGTCCTGAAGAAGGTCCACGACCAGATGTGCGACCCGAAGTGGGTCGTCGCGTTCGGGGCCTGCGCGTCGAGCGGTGGCTTCTACGACAACTACTGCACCGTCCAGGGCATCGACACGATCATCCCTGTGGATGTCTACATCCCCGGCTGTCCGCCCCGGCCGGAGCAGGTGTTGGACGCCCTGATGATGCTGCAGGAGAAAATCCAGGCCGAGCCTCTGGAGAAGCAGGCGTGAGCAAGTACGTCCTCGAGCGCCTCCAGGCCCGCTTCGCCGACCAGATCGAAGAGACGCACTCCAAACTCGGAGACGACACCGCCGTTCTCAAGCGGGACCGGCTCGTCGAGGTGCTGACCTTTCTGCGGGACGACCCGGACCTCGCTTTCAACCTGCCCATCGACCTCACGGTCGTCGACTGGTACCAGAAGCGAGAGCCGCGCTTCGAGGTCGTCTACCACCTGTACTCCACGAGCAAGAAGCACCGCGTCCGCCTGAAGGTGCGGGTCGAAGAGGACGATGCCGTCGTGCCGAGCAGTTGGCCCGTATGGCCCGGCTTCGACTGGTACGAGCGCGAGGCCTGGGACCTCTACGGCGTGCGCTTCGAGGGACACCCCAACCCGACCCGCATCATGATGTGGGAGGGCTTCCAGGGGCATCCGTTGCGCAAGGACTTCCCCATCAACCGGCGGCAGCCGCTCACGACCCTCCTCGGCGAGCAGAAGTGAATGAGTGAGATCCTCATCGAAACCGAAGGCGGCGAGCTCGACGCGGCGCCCATGAACCTGCAGATGGGGCCTTCGCATCCCGCGATGCACGGCACCATCAAGATGCGGGTCAAGCTCGACGGCGAGATCGTCCGGCGCGCCGAGGTCGAGGTCGGCTACCTGCACCGCGGCTTCGAGAAGTCGTGTGAGAGTGTGACCTGGACCCAGGTCATGCCGTACACCGACCGCCTGAACTACGTGAGCCCGTTGTGCAACAACGTGGGCTACTGCATGGCGGTCGAGAAGCTCATCGGCGTGCGGGCCACGGAGCGCTGCGAGTACATCCGCACGATCATGGCGGAGTCGAGCCGCGTCGGCGACCACTTGACCTGTGTCGGTGCGAGCGCGATGGAGCTCGGGGGCTTCACGGCCTTCCTCTACGCCATCGAGGCCCGCGAAGAGCTTTGGCGCCTGACCGAGACCGTCACGGGCGCGCGGTTGACGCACAGCTACTGCCGGATCGGCGGCCTGAAGGACGACCTCCCCCCGGACTTCGTCACGAACTACCGCACGGTGGAGAAGAAGGTCCGCTCGCTCGTCGCCGACATGCACGCGCTGCTCGACCGGAACCGCATCTTCCTCGACCGCATGAAGGACACCGGGTCCATGACGGCCGAGCGGGCGCTCCAGTGGGGCTTCACGGGCCCCGTGCTCCGCTCCACGGGCTCGGACTACGACGTGCGCAAGGCGTCGCCGTACATGCTCTACGATCGCTTCGACTTCGAGGTGCCCGTAGGACAGAAGGGCGACAACTACGACCGCTACCTCGTCCGTATGGAAGAGATCGAGCAGTCGCTTCGGATCATCGACCAGTGCCTCAAGCAGATGCGCCCTGGGCCCATCAACCTCGACGACGGCCGCCTCGTTTTGCCCACCAAAGACGAGGTCTATGGCTCAATCGAGGGCACCATCGCGCACTTCAAGCTCATCATGGACGGCATCCAGGTGCCGCCCGGCGAGGTCTACAGTTACACCGAGGCCGGCAACGGTGAGCTCGGCTTCTACCTCGTCAGCATCGGCGAGGGACAACCCTATAAGTGCCGAGTCCGCCCTCCGTGCTGGTCGCTCATGCAGGCCGTGCACGAGATGCTCGAAGGCTACCAGATCGCCGACATCGTCCCGACCTTCGGCTCGGTGAACATGATCGGTGGGGAGTGCGACCGCTGATGGGC